>WJIN01000204.1 GCA_014730295.1 Promethearchaeota archaeon
GAAGAGGGTTGAGATTTCCTAATACTCGACTATAAAAAAAACGGAGTAAAGGGAATTCCCATAATTAAAAATATTATTCCGCAGATTGCGCTGAACCCTCCCAAAATACCTATGGCGAGGGATGTCGTATCGATTTTTTTATTCATTTTTATTTTCACATTAGAACTGGTGTTACATGAAAATATGATGCCTCTATTTAAAGAAAAAAAGCGATAGGAATGATAATAATAAATATAACCTGGTCTCAATGATTAGTTTTCCCATATTTTTTTCGTGGTTTTTGTGAGCTCCTTCCTCAGTTTAGGTGTCAGCTTCAAGTTTTCAGCCCCGAGTAGTTCGGCGTTTTTGGAAAATAAATATACCCGCACGTGATCTTCGTACTCGCAAAGGACAAGGTATTGAGTTTGTTGCCTCCTCATTATTGACACTCGGTCGGGAAATCCTATTCTAAACTTTACTTGGGGTTTCCGTGCTACTACTTTAACATGAAGTGGACGCTTTTCCCTAAACTCCCGCCGGGCAAACTGAACCAGTACTTTTTTTGTATCCCGTCTATCCATATTTACCACACCGTTATCTTATCTTATTACACTATTTAAATAATAAAGATAATGTAAAAAAAATTAGGAATAGGGTAAATGTTTTTATAGAATTCAATCCGTCTTAAACCTTTTTTTTCCTTCCAATTATTTGAAAAATTAAGTATAAAAAAATGGGATTAATAATAGTTATTTCGAGGATCGTGAACTCAGCACTTCCACGCGTCGTCGTACGGCATCGATGATAAATTCCGAGTGCGTTCGATATCCAAGAGAGTTCTCGGTACCATTAATAATCCCAAGAACCGAGTCTATTAAGGCTCCGGGGATCCTCACGGTCCTATATTTTTTTGGGTTTGTAACTTCAATCATATTATATATAAACCTCGTGAAACTGTTTTATAGTAATGAAAAGAGCGAGATTATTTAAATAAAAAATCTGTTCAGTATTTTTAATTTATGCTTACTTAATTTGAATAATTTGAAAGTTATTTCTGAAATTTGTTATTTAGTAATATTTCTCCAATAGAAAGATTTCGTTTTTTCTTTAAATATGACAGTCAAATACTTAGAGTAAGTGCTTCGGAGATACGGAGAAAAGAAGAGTTGGAGAGGGTTTGGTAATGGGATTTTCCCTCTCCGATTCTTATAATACTCTTGATAAGAAGGATTCTTTTTTTGTGGTAAATTTACCTTACAATCTATTCGGCTCTAATCTGTGTTTTATGATTTTCCTTAGTAAAATTAAAGATGTGGGATACGAATGAATCTAAGGAACGCTCGTGGGAAATTATAATCATTTGACGCGTATCCAATTTCTCAAAGATATCTTGCATTTTTTTGACTTGTTCTTGCGAAAATCCGTCGGTGGGCTCGTCCAAGATCAATAAATCCCGTGTTTTAATTTCGGGATGCTTTTCGGTAATTGTTTTATTGAGAGCTAATCGATACGAAAGGGAAAGTGCGCTTTTTTCCCCTCCCGAAAGGTCTTCGAACGGGGAATTATAGCCGTCTATGTAGACCTCGGGCTCGAATCGTTCGGGATTGATGCTGATTTCGATATTACTATCCTCTACCATTGCCCGAAACCATTCTTTAAAGAATTGATTGAATTCCCGGGCGGTTGTTTGAAGTATCGCCCGTTCGATGTCGCGCATAAGTTGTGGTAAATGATCATCTACCCAATCTCTAACTGCTGTCATATAGATAGTTTCCTTTTCTAACTCCTTTTTTTTCTCCACTTTAGTTTGTAATTCTGATATTTGATCCGAGAAAATATCTAATGAGCTTTCTATCCTCGATATAGCTTTATCAATCTCGGTTAGGATAGATTGGACACTTTCTACCTGATCTTTTTGAGCTATTACTTTATTTTCCAGGTCTTGTTTTACCTTCTCAAAGGTTTCAACCGATTCCGTTTTATAGGTATCTAATATAGTTTGAATTTCTTCATGTTTTTTGTCTATGTTCTTTTTATGTTCCCCAACCTCTTCAGAGGAATCTTGAATGATCTCTTGTTTGGTTTTAATATTGTTTTGAAGGTTATCTTTATCTTTTTTAATTTCTTTTGCTTTTCTAATTTTCTCCAATAAATCCTTTTGGTCGACTAAATTTTTTTCTATTTCAGCAATACGTTCGAAATTTTGCTTTAAGTCCGAGTTGATTTCCTCCAATTCATTATCAAACCTTTCTTTTTCGTGAACCTCTTGTCCACATGTATCGCATTTCCCTTTCTCTAAAATATTCTCGATCTTAGTTTTCTCCGTCTTTTGAACTGCAATTACTTCATTTAGTTTTTTATTCTGTCCCTCCAAGCGGTTAATCTCTTTCTTTATATCTTCTTCCGATGTATGTTCGGGGACTTTAATTTCAGGTAATTGTTCAATCTCATTTTCAAGATTTGTTATATCCGATTCTGCATTTTTTATTTTCTCTTGATGTTTGATTAAAGCTTCTTCTGAATCTTGGATTGATTTGTGGTGTGCTTGGAGTGTAGCAAAATCACCTGCATACTTAGGTAGTTTTGCTTGGAGCTTTTGTACCTTTTGTTTTTCCCTTCTTAACTCTTGTGTCTGTGTCTCCAGATCCTTCCTAAAATTTTTCAACTCTTCCTTTAATTCTGATTGCTTTTCTTCTAAATCCTTTATTTCCTTCTGAGGATTTCCTAATTTATCTATTTCTTTTTCCTTCTGGCGTAAATCCCTATTCAGTTGGGTTTTTATTTTTTCCACGTTTGCGATGGTTTGTTCATAGCGTTCGATCTCAAGCACATCCTTCAAGATCTCAAATCTCTCATCTGCTTTTGCGCTGATTATTTCTTTTAGCTTTTCTTGGGGGGTGTAGACCGTATAGCGGAAAATATCAATACAATATTTATTATGTGATTTATATCTGGGTACCGAATAGTTTAGGAGTTTTAGCATCTCTATTCGAAGGTCGGTCGTGGTATATTCTTCTCGCGTTCCGTTGCGTTCTATCCATCCTTTTACGTTGCTGAAGGTTTCATCTCCTTCTTTTGAAACTTCCCGTCTTAAGCCTCTCCAGATGCGGTAGCGATCATCGTTGATGAGAAATTCTAACTCCACATTTCCAAAATCCTTTCCTCTCCGAAGTAAAGATTTTCCCGCAAGGTCTCCCATGGTACCAAAAAGGGCAAACTCAATTGCCTTGAGGAGCGAAGACTTTCCCGAGCCGATATCCCCATAGAACAAGACCGTTGATTCGGGAAGCGTGAGGTTTTGTAGATGTTCGATACTACGAATGTTTTGCACTTTAATAGATTTAATAATCATCTTTTAATCCTCATGCTCCTCACTTGTTTTTAGCGAAATATTCATAATTTTATAGAAAGAGTTAATCATCGCCGCCTTGTAATCCTTCTTTTTTTGCCCAGATTGCAATCCCTGCCCCAACTCCGAGATAATAGTATGTATTTTTTGTTCTAGGTCTTCTGCTTTTATGCCCTCTATTTCAATATTTTGGGAATGCTTGTAGATGTATCTGGTCTCGATCTCTTCTATGGTGTCTAAATCGTCATCCTCAATTTTTGTAGTTTGATGGGACCGAAGTTTTGCCTTGTTAATTAAAACCTCATAAGCTCCCTTTTTTTTCAAATCGGCGATTAACTCTGCCGGTCTTAACTCATAACTTTTTCCCGAAGCTAACTCTCCTTCTATTCGGATGATCACGATCTTATCATCAATTTCTCTTCTCTTTAATTCTTGCTCTAAACCGGTTTTAAGCTGCTGAATAGACTTATTATCTGCTTGTATGGTGATTTTCTCGATCTCTTTAATTTGTAATGGTGTGAAAGTAACGGTGAGATCTTCGGAATTAGTATCAAGATCACATATACAAAATCCTCCGACCTTAAACTCTTCTAACTCGTTAAATCTCGTCGGAAATAAACATCCGGGATATACAATTCTCTCAGGTAGGGGATCGTCTTTTTGAATGGTAATCGAATCTCTAATTCTTAGCTCGGTTGGATGTGTCATGTGTAGGTGTCCTCCGGCATAATATAGGAATCCTCGGGGAAGAAGGGATTGCGGACCTGCTTTCATCATCGCATGGATTTTTGGTTTTAATTCCTCAATCATGGTATGCAGTACGAAGATTTTTCTTCCGGGTTCCTTTTCCAATGCTAATTTTTCGAGTTTTTCATAGTCCTTAATTTCTAAGGAACGCTTTCGAGCACGTATGCCGGTTAATTTAATTTCCGTGTCGGGATCTACGACAAACTCGAGTTGTAATTTATCTTCTTTTAGCGGTGTTGGTATATAGAGGTCTGTGTATAAACCCGCAGATTTCAGAGGACGTATCATCGACCTATCCGAAGGAGAATAGTCGTGCGATCCCATTATACCATAGACGGGAATTTTATTATCCGATAATCGTTTGAACTGCGCGGTTGCTAAATCTACGGCGTCTACCTTCGGATTGCTTACATCGTACAAATCTCCGCTGATAATAACAAAATCAAGCTCTTCTTCGATAATAATATCAATCGCTTTTGTGAACGCCTCGTAGCCGAGCTGATTGAGGGACTCTTTTCTCCACCCTCCGATGTGGCAATCTGAAATATGAGCAAATCGTATATGTTCAGGCGGTATAGTTTTTCTCAACCCTGTTAAGTAATTATTTTTGACCTAATTATACATAAACTAAGGATGATATTTAAAAAATTGGGAAAAAAAAATACATAAATATCTTGAGACTAAATCGACGCTAAGTCTAAACCTTACTATTTCTGGTGATATTCGAAAAAATAGAGCTTAAATTTAGCCCGCGAGGCACCTACATAAATATCCATCAAATAGTCTTCATATGTGTCGGGTTGTTTTTGTTTTACATCTTCTAAACTTTCGGCGATTAAAATGATAATATCGCTTTCAAGTCCTTTAAAGGAACGGATTGTTTTGTAGGATGCGTACGAGGTCGGCTCAATTTGTTCAGAACCCAAGATCATCGGGATTTCTTGAAGGTGGTCGGGTTGGATAATATAGAACGGCTCGTTCGATATCTTTTTATCGTGGAATTTTAGGAATGTTCCCTCCTCGGAAGTATATGCTTTTGGAGCGATACTTTCCAGTCTCTTGGTACCAAGAATGGTAATTTGTCGTGGATGGATTCCTTTCTCATAGTAGCGTTTTTTGATAAACTGGGCGGCGGTGCCTAAAGCGTTGGGAATGGAATCAAACTCCCGTCTGGTGACGTTAAACCCGTAAATTCCCGAATATTCATCATATTTCCCATATTCGGTTTCTCCCTTCAACCAATCGGCGATCTCGACCGTATTTCGTAGATTGCGTTTCAATACGATTGTATCGGTCTTTTCATTCATTCCAAACTTTTCCGGGCTGAATTCACTGACAAATATTGCCTGAGATCTATCATAGAAAACATAAAATATATCATCATCGATATTCCTTAGAAATTGTGAAAGAAGCCCCCATACTTCTTGTTCAAAATCTTGGGCTTCATCCACTATAATCGCATTATATTTATAATCCATAGGGATTTTGGAAAAATTATCGCTTAATGCGTCTATCGCGGGAGTAAAATTGAAATTATCAAATAACTCCTCTTCAATCGGTTGTCTTGTATAGACTGTTGTAATATAAGGGAGTGATATTTTTATTAATTTATGAATTGTAAGGATATCGAGTCTGCCTTTTAAATGTTTATAGTCTTTGTTTGTCATCTTTGTAATGTGCTCCCGAACCGCATCTTGCAATTCCCGATTGTAGCATAAAAAGAGAGTCTTCTTATCCTCTTCTAAGAGTCTCATCGCTTTCTTCATCGCAACATAGGTTTTTCCCGAGCCCGCGCTTCCTTTAAAGATACACCGATTTTTTTCGGAGAGAGATTGGATAAGAAAGTCTTGGACTCTGTTAATTCGCTCCAACTCTTCCTCCCGAAGGCTGTAATATTGCTTAAAGTTCATTACCTGACCGATCTCCGATCCAACTCTATCAATGAAAAACTCTTTTACATCTGGTTTATACTCTCGTGAATGTTCGAACCGATCTAAGAGGGAGATCAGGAAATCTTCGATAGGGGAGCGTCCTGTTTCATTTTCTCTTACCCAAGTTTCTTGATCCTCAATATCAGTTCTGTCAAAAACCTTTTTATGATCATATCGAATGGTTCGGCGTTGCTTGAAATAGGAGTCAGGAAAATACACAAAATAGGCAAATGAAAGAGGGAATTGATCGTAAGAATTGAGTAATCCATCAGAGTTCCCTTCTTGGAGGGCAATCTCCTCGTATAGATTTTTTAAATTCCACATCGATACCCGTGCTTGATCGAACGGACTTTTATTTAGTTTCTTAACTTTTCCTGTACGAGTATTTTGCTGCTTGAGTACATCTTCCTCGGCAAAGATTATTCCTCCTTTTACTTCAGCGACCAAAAAACCATACTGTTCGTGAAAGAGGAGAAAATCTGCCTCTCCTTGTCTTCTCTCGGTATCGCTAAACCATTCAATCGAGTGCCATACATACCACTCATCTGAGAGCGAATCGATAATATTGAAAAAATGGATTTCTGAGGCGGGAACATTGATTCGCTTTCGTCTGAGATCCTCGATTGTTGGTGGGAATTTATGTACCATTTTCAATCATCTGAAAGGGATATACTTTTTTGTCTTATGATATTAACATTCGCCTACTCCTTAAAAAATCTATCGAATAGGATATTGAATCGGAATAAAAGATCTTTTTTGTTTAAATAGAAGGATCGAAATACAATGGTAAACCATAATTAAACTAAATTTGGAAAAAACTCTCATGACCAATACTCATAATTATTCATTTTTCGGGCAGAAATCCGCGCTAATTATCAAAAGTTCCTCGAACTCCGAACCTTATCTCTTTATTCAGTGCCTTAAGACCCATGAAGACGGAGTATGGGAGAAACCGTCGCAAGGAGAGGGAAAGGTAATTAAACTTTCTCTGGAAGAAATGGCGATGGTCCTTCAGGTGTTGCAGATGCGAATCCCGAAATGGTCCGCGTATCACAGCTTTAACGATACCGACACACAGATCCGGCTTAATTGGGATAATTCTAAGCAAAAAGCATGGTTTAATATCGGGGAATATCGCAAAAGTCTTGATGTTGCGCAGATTGAGATACTAAAATTATTGCTTAAGCACATGCTCTTGGAAAAAATTGAATTTGGAACTTCACGGAAAACAGGGAAAAATGGTTCGGAAGGGTCCAATTCAATTAATGGTGCTACTACTCGAAATAAAACCAAAGAATATAGGGCAAAAAGTAAACCACCAAAAACAACCGATTCCCTATTAAATGAGCGCAAAAAGAAAGAATCAAAAACCGTTATCAAAGAGGAGATCGTTGAAACTTCTTCCAATTTTTCCAATAATAATGTTGCGACTTTAACGGGCAGTATTCAGCGGGAGACTCCGAAAGCCCTACTAATTCGACTTATCGATGATACGGAGCTGTGGGTTCCCAAGTCTAAAATCCATAATACCTATACTCTGGAAAATGGTACAGTCCAAGATTTCCAAATCGAAGCGTGGATTCTTGAAAAAAATAAAAATGGCTAAAAAGTTAGGCTTGGTATTAAACAATCTTTTTATTCTTTTGGGATTATAAAAATATTAGATAAACAATATTGGTTATATCTTATGATTAAAAATATTACTGCTTTTATTTATCTAATAGATTTTTTCTTTTTAAAGATTCTTCTAAGCAATCAAGTTGACCGAGAATCCATTTTTGGAAAGTGTCGAAATCTTTAATATCGGGGATTTGCGTGTCGGATTCATTGTGGGTGATGGATTGGGTATTGTTCTCCGAAAGATTAGTATCC
>WJIN01000205.1 GCA_014730295.1 Promethearchaeota archaeon
ACTCTACACCGCCAGAAAGATCGATTTAGAAAGCACGAAAAAATATTACGCCATACTCAGAAAGCATCACTTAATCCCACAGAATAAAGAGTCTAGAGAACACAATCATACACCGCCCCATAAGAAAGAACCCACGATCAAAATATAACCTGAACCTTTTCTACCAGTAATCATAAGCTATTAAAGAAAATGTTCCTTTCTCAAAAGAAATTAAAGAATAATTATTATTCTCCAATCAAGGCTTTCATTCAAAAACAAAAAAAGGAAAAGATAATCGAAGTTTACGAGAAAAGAGATTTAATTAAAAATGAATTATTGAAATGAGCATTCAAAATATTAGCCCGTTTTTCTATTTGGTCTTTTAAATCACGATATAATTGTTCCCCTTTGCTCATTCTCAGATTTCTCCTCCATTTTCAAATTTTAATATTGCGATAAAATCTTCAAATTTCATTATTGATTTTTTAAGCCCCACATCGTCCGCAACCCGCTTAAATGCGGTATAACAGAATGGACAACCTGTTAATAAGGTTTTAGCTCGCTTAGCTTGATCAAATATTTTTCTGGTATTAAAATTGCTATTTTCTTTGAATATAGAATATACTCCTCCGCCAGAGCCACAACAAAGGCTGTAAATTTTTTCATTTTCCATTGTTTGTAAGCTTATATTATTAATTGAATTAAGTATAATCCTCGGTTCTTCTAAAACTGGTTGAGTGGCGTTTTTTAAATGACAAGCATCATGATAAGAAACTTTTAGCTTTTTTCCACTATACTCCAAATTTAGCTTTTCCAAATTATCTGGTTTAGCAATGAATTGGATGATATGTTCCACATCAATATTGAATTCAGAACCCAGTATTTTTGGATAATATCGTGTAAGATATTGATAACATCCAGCGCAGATAGTTATTATTTTTTTTACATTATGTTTATGAAACCATTTATTTACATATTTGATATGATCGACAATATGTTCATCGTCAAGACTATGAAAAGTTAATGATCCACAACAAGGAGCATTATCAATCACTAGATATTGCTCATCTAGATATTTAATTATTTTTACTGCATTATTACAGGTTTCCTCATAATTGTTCTTGGAAAGACAACCCAAGTAAATTAATTTCGACATGATTAACATCCATTCACTTTAAAAATACTTATAAAATAAAAAAAAGTTGATTATATTTTTAGTTCTTCTATTTTCTTTTCGGTTGGGCATCCAGTTTCCCAATCCCAGCCAGCATATTTATAGAATTTCTTAAGATTATCTTCGAGATCTAATTTCACATTCATCGCACCGCCGTGATGAAGCACTTTTGTGACGATTTTTGGAAGTTTATCATCCTTCCTGGTAATTCCAAGATTACAATTGATTAATCTTTTTAACTGATTTCCTCTCTCTCCAGCAGTTAGAAGATCGCGCTTATTGCCTAATTCCTTAAATCCCGTCGATGCTTCTAGTAATCTGGCTAATTGAGCTTGCTGAATATGAGAAAAATTACAGATAACGCTGGAATCATATAAATTCGTAAGATTCCAATACAGAACTAAACCTTTTTCTTTCCCGTCGGCATTAAATCTATCTCCTGTTTTAACGCGTGGAATTGCCGCAGTATCACCTTCGATATTAAAAATATCTGGCTTCTCATGGCTTGCACCAACATTACATATCTCATACGCTAGAGCTTGAATCGCATATGCACGAGGATCATGCATGGGGACTTCCAGTCCTTTCACATGTGCAGCTAATTCTGGATCTACCTCCAGTTCCTCGGCCATCCGTTTCACTCCTTCGGCAAGAAGATCTCCAATGCCTTCCCTGTTAATAATTTGTTTAAGCAATTTTACCATTATTCCAGCATTTCCAAATCTCAGATCATCATAGTCCATATTCTTTAATAGAGGGATAATTTTCTCCTTAGCAAGCCCCTCTTCACCTAAGTAGAACAGAAAAGCTATACTCACTCCCGCAGATATGGTATCTAAACTTTCCAAATTGCATAAATGGTTACATTCAAGGATCGGATCCCAGTCAAGCACATCACATAAAGGACCAAAAACAGCCGTGGTTTCATATTCTGGACCGTCTATTTCTATAGTTTTTCCATTCTTTTCGATGATTGTTGTTCGACCGCATGCTACAGTACAACCCGCACAATTATAGTTCAAGACAGGATATTTTTCTTTCAAAGCTCTACCCGTAAGATATTCTGCTCTAAAATCGGTTGAAGTGAAGTATCTATGAGGAACATCGCCCAGTACCATTCCCATATCCATATAACATAAAGTCCCATAGTGATTGAAGAAATTAAGGCCAAAATTCTGTTCCATCACGGTTCTAATCGGCTTCACTGTCTTTCTCATCTTATCCAAATCGGCATATTCAATTCTATTCGAACCTTTTATAGCAATTGCTTTAAGGCGCTTATCTCCCATAATCGCTCCTATTCCACAACGCCCAGCTGCCCGTCCCTCATCATTAATGACACACGCATATCTAACTTTCTTCTCTCCACCTTTTCCAATACACGCAACACGTATTTTATCATCATCAAGAACTTCACGTATCTTTCCTATAGCTGTCCTAGTATCATCCCCCCATATGTTCTGAGCATCCATTATTGATATTTTTCCATCTTTTATCACTAACATTTGAGGGGTGTTTGCTCTACCCGTAATGATGATGGCATCATATCCACTCCTTCTCAATGCGGTGGGGAAATAGCCACCCGAAGTCGATTCTCCCCAGATTCCAGTTAGGGGAGAGATTGCTGTGACGCAGTATCTACTACTAGAAGGAACCAGAGAGGCTGTCAATGGTCCAGTAGAGAAAATAAGAGGATTAATCTCACTAAACCGATCCTCCTTCAATGCTTCAAAATCGTCCTCAGAGAGAAGATCATAGGTCAATTTAGCGGATAAACTCGCTCCTCCAACGTATTTTTTGGCTAATTCTTCATCCAAATCTTGAATATCAATCTTACCATTTGACAAGTTGATATAGGCAATTTTTCCATTATATCCATACATTTTCATAATCACCAATTAGGTTTTAGATAATTTAATTAATTTTTCAATATCATTATCCCATGCAATTTCGTAGATCCGGCGAATATTTTCCAGAGTAAATGGTCTACTGGAATATAGCGCACATGTGTCATTGAACGCTTGATCTGCTAATAATCCTAAGTTTGCCTCATAATCCGCTTTATCTATGCTTGGCATATCTAACTCTGAAATGGATTTTGGAGCTCCGACCATATCCATAAATTTAAAAAGGTTTTTAAAAAAAGTTCTTAATGCTTCCTCTCTAGACATATGGGCAATCTCCGTTATTACTTCATGCCGGGGCTTTTCGCTTAATTCGATGGCATAGACTTCCGCAAGCTTAATAAATCTGTCCGTAACTTTTGCTTGATACGCAACGGAGGGTGCCAAGAAAAGTCCGACCGTAATTCCATGATGGACATGGAAAACGGCGCCAAAGGAATGACCCAAAGCGTGCTCTACTCCTGCAGCGCTGGTATTAATAAAGCCGATTCCCGCAAGATATGCCGCTAATTGCATCTTTTCCCGCGCTTCAATATCATCTCCTCTAACTACTGCCCGCGGTAAATATTGTAAGATGAGTTCGATCCCTGCAATATTCATGGCATCGGTGAATGGTGAGCTTCCAATTAACACGTACGCTCCAGTTGCGTGAGCCAGAGCATCCATACCCGTACCCATTGTAAGCCAATTAGGCATCGTTTTTACAAAATCGGGATGTAATACTACAAAATCGGGACAAAATTCATACAGCGCAACAGCAACCTTAACAGGTGGTTTCCGCGTATCATCATAGATCATCGCATTAAACGAGCCTTCTGCTCCCGTTCCACTTGTTGTAGGAATAGCTGCTAAAATATATACCTTTTTTCTAAGCCCTAAATAGCTTGGGGGCATCATCTGGTTTACGTTTATTTCAGGTTTTTCATAATAAAGAAGAATCAACTTCGACATATCAATCGCAGACCCACCACCAACGGCAATAAACACTTTTGGGTCAAATTCTTTACAAATATCAATTGCTTTGTCAATTTTAGACTTGGGAACTTCCGGGAGGACCTCATCAAAAATACGGCACTCTATGTCTCGTTTTTCTTGAATAAAGTCCGCAACTCGCTCTCCCATTTTGCGTAAATCTTTATCTACGATAATGAGAGCCCTCTTCTCATCTTTATCTAGGAACGCTCCTAAATGAATTGTGAAATCTGTTAAACTGTTAGTCCCTGTAAAAACCGTTTTTGGTGTAGTAATCGGCAAGTGATAACCTTTCATAGCGTTGGAGGCGCTTTTAACATAGAGATTCCTTAGATTTGGGTCTTCATACCAAGTCATCTCCCTCTTCCCCTTTGAAGGCGCTTTTTCTACTTTTGATTCTTGATCTGTCTTACTTTTTGACATATTTTTCACTTAAACTTATTTATTTTTATTTATCGTGTGATTCCATTTGGTTAATCAATATTAATATAATTAGTAAAAATCTTATATAAAGATATTTGATACCCTATTTAAATAATCAAATGTTTAATAAGATTTTTAAACGATATATATTATCATTTATAACGATAAACCATGATAAATCATCAACAAATAATGAATGGAAATATCACAATTCTTATCAGACATAATTACTCGTTAGAAGGAGTTATTCTCTATTCTTTATCAAAAACTCTGAAAAAGCGTATAAATTTTCTTGTTTCGGGATCATATTTCAGAATATCTTCCAAGGGAATTATCGAGTTGAATATAAGATAGGGAGCATCATTTGTGATGTCATCATTTTCTTTTTCTCTTCTTTCGCTTAGTTTGGACTTTAAGGACTTTAAAAGCTCGTTATATTCGTCCTTATGTTCCTTATTAAGAAATAAGATATCATATTGAACTAAGTTTTCGAAGTATTGTTTTTTGACCTGCTCAAAATCTTTGACATTCAGATTCACAAAATCAAATTCCAAATCCTTATAGAATAGGTTTATTAATTGAAAGATATTTCTGATCATCTCAAACATCCATTTATCCCTTAATAGTAAAAATTGCAATATATCTTTCTGGTCATCCCCCTCGATCAAATTTAGCTCTTCGGGACTTAATTGGATTAGATCTAAAAACTCAGGAATAAGTTGATACACTTTCGCATCAATTGACCCACGAGCATTTTTTCTCGTTGTTTTTATAATTCCTAATTCTTCAAATTTCTTAATATGATGAGTAATGGTGGCCTTAGTTCGTCCAATTTTTTCTTCCAATTCTGCCAGACTCTGCTTTCCATAAACTAATAAAATTAAGATTATCCTCAGACGGGTGACCGTATTCAAAAGCTTCATTACCTCTACTTTTTGTGTCAGTTGCTTTTTTATGCCATCAGTGTCAGAGGTCATAATATTGAGGTATATTATTGGTTCTTTTAAGGTAACAAGTAATTATTTCGTTTAATATTTTCTTTCATAATAAAAATAATAAGATCCAATTTTATGACTTGATTCCGCTTATCATTTTTTTAATAGATCGTTAGATAGGTTCGTTAGAGGTCAGATAATGGATCTAAAAATTAGGAAATAGAAATTATCAGCAAAATATCTAAAATGTTTTTAAATCTAAAATCTCGACCGGAAATTAAGAGGAGTAGATTATCATTTATTGTAAGCAATTGGGAAAATTCTTCGATAATTCTAGATTCCGTTTTAAAACATATTCAAACCTATAATTGAATATTGAACATTCTCATTCTCGCTCCGATAATAGCGTCTTAATAAAAGCCTAATGAATAGTCTTATTTATATAAAAAACGTATAGATAACTTACCAAATATTTTGAACTTAAAAGGAAAAAAATCCTTACCAAATATTTTGAACTTAAAAGGAAAGAATTGATAACAGTGGGTTTAGCCTTGATATTCTTGAGTTCAGCGTGGTGGGGGTCAGCCCTTTCCTTCCTTGCATATATATTCTTTCGCTATGAATTTTCTCAAATTGATTTTTTAATTTTCGGCGATGCGTTTATTTTTATTGCTCTATTATGTTGGATGTATTCATTTCTAAAACTGGCTTATCCGAATTGGTTCAAGAAAGTATTTTCTCCATATATCATCATCTGTGGTTTATATGAAACCTTTTTCATCTATTTTATGTTTACGGATCCCGACCAAATCGCAACTATAGGAAACTTTAATTCGGAGCATCAATGGTTTGGATTATCATTTCTTATATTTTCAATTGGCACTATTCTAATCACAGGAATATTATTTGCACGAGAATCAATAAAATCAGACATCCCAAAAATCCAGCTTAAGGGAAAGTTTATTTTAGCAGGGATGCTGTCTTTAGCAATAGGAGGTATATTTGATGCGGGAGGATTCACAAATCCGATAATTTTGATAATAATTAGAATTTTGCTGATCTCAAGTGCGATCGAATATTATTTAGGATTTTTAATGTCCGATCGTATGGCTAAAATCTTAATTGGAGATAAATAGATGGTTAGGATCAATTATCTTCATGGTCGAAAATTCCGTTTTATCTAGACAATTCTATAAAACAAATAGCGAAGATATTTATCCCTTAGTATATTTAACACCAATAATATCATACTTAGGGAATATTTTATGGATATTAATAGTATATTAAATGGATCTTTAAGTCTCGTTTTTAAAAGCTTTAATTACTGGTGGATCTGGTCTTACAGATACAGAATATCTAATACTAGGGAATATTGCAATTCCAGGGTTTCATATTTTATTCACAGCAGCTTTAACTGAATTGAAGTTCGAAAGTAAAAAACGAATTCTAATGGGTATTGTAATAATAATCGCAATAATATGGGAAATCTTGTTATTTATATTTTCTTCAAATGAATATCTACAAGAAACACAATTAGGTATACTGCAAGGCATAACAGATGTAGAATATCGAGGTTTTCTGCAAATCGGTCTTACCTTGACAATTTTTTACATATTGTTTGTCGGTATTCTTATTTCGCGGGAATCTATAAAGTCTGATCAAGCGATTATACAGTTGAAAGGAAAATTTCTCTTGACAAGTTTCATTCTTTTTACAATCGGTTCAATAGCAGATTCTCAAATCCCCTTGGATTATATAACTCTTCCCATTATCCGATTTATACTCATCTTTTCATCAATATGCTTCTATTTTGGATTTATCTTACCGAAATGGTTAGAAAATTTACTTATTAAATAATTTTTTTATTTTTTATAAAATATCCTCTAAAGTGTCTTATTTAAAGACGATAACCCAACCGGATTTACACTTCTTGAGATATACTTAATGAGAGTATTTATATTACTATGTAGCCAATAGAAAAATATTCTTTTAATTGGGGAAATTATAGAAATTATTATGATGAATCCTTTTTATAATAAGCTCGCAGAAATAGCCATAAAATATTCAACTAAAGTGAAAGAAGGACAAAGAGTAATGATCAGAGGATCTAATGTTGCCCAAGAACTTGCATTAGCGCTTTACATTGAGATTCTAAAAGCAGGTGGTCATCCATTTATCGATCTATATATTGAAGGAGAGAAAGAAGCTTTGCTTAAATATGGTGATGATAATCAAATTGTTTATATAGATAAGGTTATTATGGATGCTTTCGACGAATTTGATGCATTAATATCAATTAGATCAACTTACAATACTCATTCATTCGGAGCTTTTGACCAAAAAAGAGTTAGCAAAATGGTGGGGAGTGAAGCTCAAAAGAAAATTTATACGACGATACAAGAAAGAGAGATTAAGGGAGAATTGGAATGGCTTGTAGTACCTTTTCCATGTGAAGCTTATGCACAAGAGGCAAATATGGATATTATTACATACTCTGAGTTCATGAAAAAAGCATTATTTGTAGATAAAGAAGATCCTATTGGGGAATATCGAAAAATGAATAAAAAACAAGAGAAAATTGTTAATTATTTGAATGAAACAGAAACTATCCAAGTCCATGGGGAAGACACGAATCTAACGCTTTCTGTGAAGGGAAGGAAATGGATCAATTGCTCTGGAGAGAGGAACCTTCCTGATGGAGAAGTTTTTACTAGCCCAGTAGAGGATAGCGTAAATGGGCATATTCGATTCACATATCCCGGGATATATTCAGGTCAAGAAGTTGAAGATATTTACTTAGAATTTAAAGATGGAAATGTATCTAAAGCGGAAGCTGCAAAAAATCAAGATTTGCTAAAGCATATTATTAAAATAGATGGAGCAAATTTATTGGGGGAATTCGCCGTAGGTACAAATTATGGAATAACTCAATTTACGAAAAATATGCTTTTTGATGAAAAAATTGGAGGTACCATACATTGTGCTTTAGGTTTTGGTCCAAAAGAAACGGGTTCCAAAAATGAAAGCAGTATCCATTGGGATATTTTAAAAGATATGTCAATTGAGGGATCAAAGATACTTGCCGATGATGAGATTATCTATAAAGAAGGAGAATGGAAAATTTAGTGGACATAATAATGAAATGTCTTTTGTTGTAATCTTTATCTAATGATTGGTATTTTTCCGTTGAAAAATGGATGGAATTTTTTTGGTAAATCTCTGAATTGAACTTTATTAATCTCCTTACTTTGACTAATCGAGTTGAATGTATTCCAGAATAGAATGTGTGTATCAAGAAGATCTTTCTTATTCTCATTTATAAAAGAAATCATAGCAGACATCGTTTTGCCCGTATAAGTAGAATCAAGAAGGATATCATCAGTTTTTTTGATTAATCTTATAGCATTTTCTCCCTTCTCTGTGGGATAGCCATAACCGTCACCATAAAATTCATCCAAAATAACCAAACGATTTTTTAAGTTTTCATATTCTATTTCAGGAAGCGAATGATGAGTATGCTTCATTAATTTCCAGGTCTGCATGGCATAAGTGATCACATCTTCCTTGGTGTTTGAGTCAATAATCGTGACACCGTATAATTTGGTCTTGAGACCTAAAAGCTCAAAACCGAGTAATAATCCCGCTAATGTACCAGAACTGCCTTTGGTGACAAAGATAATATCAGGTTCGGGTAAGATATTTTTGTCTATTTGCTCCTTTAATTCCAATGCTGCGTTTACATAGCCTAGATTCCCGAGCGGGCTTGTCCCTCCACGAGGAATATCAATATCCTCCGGATATTCTGAAGCATCTTCACAATAGTTTAATTCGGCACCATAATAATAATCTAAAAGAAGATTTGTCCGACAATGCTCCGAATTCGGTTGTGGGATTAAAAATAGCTTGCATTTCATCCCTAGCTGCTTACAAAAGATACTCGTAGCAACGGCATGATTGGACCCTATCCCCCCTACAGTTTTAATAACCTGTTTGCCTTCTTTTTTTACACCTGCCAACAGATACTCAAGCTTACGTGATTTATTTCCACCATAGTGAGGGCTGGTAATATCATCTCTTTTTATCCATATATGATTAAATTTTAACTTTTTCTCAAGACCTTTAAGTGGTTCGATAGGAGTTGGAAGGTTAGTTAACTTAGTCCATGATAGTTTTTTTATGGCTTTGAATTGCTTGATAATCGGGCGTAGATATGGGGAATTTTTCAATGTTAATCATATCCTTTTTAGTGAGCTTTCTTACTAAATTCTATATTTATTAGAAGTTCATTAACCTTAAAATAGAAAACTAAAAAATTTATGCCATCTCAACTACTACAGAGGTCATAAATTAAAAAATAACCTTTTTTTTCCAATAATACTATATAATTTGGATTTAAGTTGCCACCTATAAAAAAAAGAACTGATACTGAAGATATGGTAGGTATGGATATTCATGCAAGAGATCTTCACAAGCTTGAAGGAAGAACTCCCACTAACGATATCTCGTTAAAACCAATTGGGATCTTTCATTCTCCACTTAAAACCTTAAAAGGTATCCCGATTCAGTTTACGATGTCTGATGTAAAGGGTAAGATTGAGATTTTTGACAAATACACGCGTGGATTGAAGGATTTAGATGGCTTCTCGCATATTTATTGTATTTACTTCTTTGATTTGGTGAAATTGCCAGTTCCCCTTCAATCAAAACCTTTCTTGGATAAGGACGAAAAAGGAGTCTTCTCTACGCGCACGCCATTCCGCCCCAATCCCATCGGACTCTCAATTTTAGAATTGGAAAAAATCGAAAAAAACCAAATCTTTATAAAAAATGCAGATATTTTGGACAAGACCCCCGTTCTAGATATCAAACCGTACTTGAATGAATTTGATTCCATCAAATCTACCAAATCGGGGTGGTTGGCAGGAAAAGTGAGAAAAAAGCTCAGTTAAAAATGAACCTTGAAAACTCACTTTAAAACATAGGTTCCTTTTTTTGGTGTATAATGACTCGTTGTTCTAATTCATTCTCATACCTTGGAAAAGAAACGTATTAAAGCTAAGAAACCTATTACCTATTATAGGTTAAAAATATAGTGTAAACTGGTATTTCAAAATGCGACCAGAAGAAGAACAATTTTTTCTTGAAATTTTAAAACAAAATCCCACAAGAGAAATTTATTTGCAAATTAAATCTATGATTCGAACGCAAACATTACCCACTTATAGTTATGAAAACAAAGCATATTTTAAGGTGGATCTGTGGAAAGGACTTCTCGATGAGCTATTGGTGAAAGAAAGTGATCAAGAAAATGTCCGATTATTGAAAGAACTCTCCAAATATCTGGAAACCCAGCAGGTACTTAAAGAATCAGAGAAAGCTGATGAGCTAATTAGGGATCTCTATCTTTATGATTGGAAAATAGGAGTCTTGCCGAAGAATTTAGGAGAGTTTACATATTTGGAGGAGTTTGCCCTATTTGCGGACCCAGATCATGATACCGCCATACCCTTGCGCTCCATTCCAGAAAGTATCGGAAATCTAAAACATCTAAGGATTCTCTGTGTCCAAAACTCTTACCTCGAAACACTTCCTAAAAGCATTGGGAGGCTCCAAAATCTAAAAGAACTCGAACTACAAGGGAATGGGCTTTCTTCACTCCCAGAAAATATTGGGGAATTACAAAACTTAAGAATCTTAGAACTCAGCTATAATAATCTTACCTCTCTACCGGAAAGTATTGGCAACCTTCCCAACTTAGAGGAATTACATTTAGGAGGATGTCCCCTTGAATCGCTCCCGGAATCCATCGGGAATCTTCAATGGCTCAATATCTTAGACTTATCAGACACCTCTCCTCTCGATCATCTCCCCACGTCCATCACTAAGTTAAATTATTTATACGAAATTCATATCGGATTCGATATCGAGCTCACTCCAGAACAAGAAAAGTGGGTGGATAGCATTGAAAATAGCTATTATTGAGTATGAATCTCTATTTAACTTTCCTAAATCTTTTCCCACCTTGAATTTACTGAAAACCATAAATCATCAAGAAAGAATACATTATCTTAAATCCTTTTAATAAAAAACTATTACCAAAAAAAGGTTAGTAGGAAATAATAAACTATTAGTCATATTCAAAAAAATAAAGTTTTTTGAATCTTTCATAGATTTCTTTCTTTATATCAGTATCTAATTATTTATTTTTTTTCACATATTTTACAGTGGTCGCTCAGCCGACATTATTTGTGGTTTAGTCCCTCAGCCCACTGATTCTTTTTCCGTGGTGAGAAATAGTTCCCGAAGGGTATCTTGGTTCTGATTAAGTGTCCAGCTACGAGAATTCATATCTCGTGTTCTTGCAAGCTAGATACGCTTTTTATTGAGCTTCCAAGAGTTATAAAGGAGCAGCCGCGCCAGCATATCTAGATATCCCGATTCGGGAGGCTATTTATGCGTCAATTGTCATAAGGGAGCGTATAAACATAAGTACAGAATAATTGGCTTAGATGAGTGATCTTATTCGTCATGGTTACTCATTTAAATATGTCGGCTGAGCGACCACCGATCTTGAAATCCAATTTATCTGTTAATTAAAATTTTTATGTTTTGCTTAACTTAATATAGTATAATTTGTATTAAGTTCTTAAATTAAGATTATTGTAACATATTTATGATAAAAATGACTTTTCGAAATAAATTTATTTATCAGAGAGGTGATGTTTAGATTCCTTCTCGTCGGGGCGATGGAACGTTAGTTTTCAAGATTTCATTCTACGGACCTTCCCTAGGTGGGAAGACTACTGCCCTTGAATGGGTGTATAATAAAGAAGGTTTAGCTTCGGGCGATATGCAGCAAATTCAAGACCCAACTGGTCGTACGCTCTTTTTTGATCGGGTCGTTGCGAAAGTATCGAACGTAGTGTTCCAAGTATATACTGTAGCGGGCCAGAGAAGGCATAAGTTCCAGAGGCAAACGGTTTTAAAAGGTACGGATGCGATTATCTTTGTATGGGACAGCTTGATTGATCAATGGGAAGAAAATATTTGGTCCCTAAAAGAACTGTTAAAATTTTATGGTAATAAATTACTTCCAAAAGGGCCGGGCGAGCCTCCAGAGGTTCCAATGGTGGTGTTAGCCAACAAACGGGATTTGGAAGATATTGTCGATGTATCCAAGATTCGACAGGTGTTAGACACCGCAAAGTTAGGAGATACACTGATTTACGAGACGATAGCGATTACGGGTGTGAACGTGAAGCGAGGGTTTGTATACGCAGCGCGCCAAGCAGTCCTAAATCATTATAAGAAGCTCTCGGGACAATCCATGGAAAAAACATAAGAAGTATTCACAATTTTTTTACCTCTTTATCTTATTTTGTCAATCTCTAAGATCTTAAAAGAATATTCATTTCTATTTCAATTTCAGTGAATAAAGAAACTAATGAGATTTACTAACTTTATATGAGTATAAGAAGTTATTAAAAGAAAGGTATTTGTTTCAGTATTTATTGAAAATGCTTAGGTATGAGATCTTTTAAGTTGAGAGAGCAGCTATCAAGATAAATGTTATCTTAGAGATAAAAGCAAAATATAGAGCGTTGAAAGATATTTACTTAGCAAGACTAATATTAATCCTTAAAGTCTTAAGTCTATGATATATAGGGTTTATTGTGGCAATGAAATGAAATTTAGTATAAATTATAATATATTTCCTCTATTTGATTTTTAGTTTTAGGGATATTCTTATTAATCATATCGCAGATAATATCTAAATCAACATTTGAATATTTATGTAATACTATGTTTCGAAGACCAATAATTTTTCTCCATGGGATGTGTTTATATTGAGTTTTAAAATTATCTGGTAATTTTCGAGATGCCTCTCTCTCCAAAAACTTCTATATTCCTTAAAATTGCCTCAATAACTATATCTTTCTCTTTAAATTTACTTTTAGTTAAATTTTCACTAATATTTTTCAATCTTTTCCATAGATTCTAAAATTTTTGAAAATACTGAAAAGTTTAT
>WJIN01000467.1 GCA_014730295.1 Promethearchaeota archaeon
GATGGCCATACTGGAGCAGATGCCGCGTTCCGCGACCGCTGTAGCGGAAAACGAGGTCAGCATGCTCGAATTTGATAAAAACAGTTTTGCCCAGCTGGTACAGGCGCAGCCGGGTATCGCGATCAAACTCCTCAAGCTGTTTGCGAGCAGGATCTACGACCAAAAGAGAAAGCTCAAGATCATGAACATGCCTGACAATGAATCAAAAGTGCTCGATGTGTTCCTCATGCTTGCCGAGCGGATGAATATTGACTCCGAAAATACCCGTGAAGTCGATTTTGAAATCGATGCGGTCGAAGTCGCAAACTGGGCGGGTATATCGCTCAAGGACTGCGATGCCACCCTCGCCAATCTCGAAAAAGGCGGTCGCCTCGTCGTACGCGACAAATCGGTCAAGGTCAACAACCTCTACCAGGTCAGTCGGTACGTTCTCTCCAAGCAAAAATCGGTGGAGCAGAACGTTTGATCGAACGTCTCAAGCGTATTACAGAAACGTATCACTCTCTCCAGTCAAAGCTTGCCGATACTACCCTGATTCGCGATCAGGTACAGTACCGCAAGACGGCCCGGGAGCTGAAAGAGCTTGAGCCCATCGTTGAGCGGTATGAGGAATACAAACGGTGCCTCGAAAAGATAGCGGAGTGCGACGAAGTACTAGCTGTGGCAGAGGAGGACGAGTCCTTTCGGCAGCTCGCGCATGAAGAAAAAAGCGCTGAGGAATCGCGACGCGATACGCTCATGGACGAGATCAGGACACTGCTTGTTCCCAAAGATCCGGACGATGGCCGTAACGCGATAGTCGAGATCAGGGCCGGCACCGGGGGGGACGAATCCACCCTCTTTGCGGCGGATCTCTTTCGCATGTATTCGCGTTTCGCGGAAAAGAAACGGTATCGACTCGAGATTGGGACCCTCTCCCCCTCTGAACTAAGAGGGATACGTGAGGTGGTCTGCATCATATCCGGCGCGGGGGCGTACGCCGATTTCAAATTTGAAAAAGGAACGCACCGGGTCCAGCGCGTCCCCGAGACAGAGTCGAGCGGCCGGATACACACCTCCGCGGTGACGGTTGCGGTTTTTCCGGAGGTTGAGGAGACCGACGTGGTGCTCAATGAAAACGATCTGAGGATCGAGACATTCCGCGCGAGCGGAGCGGGGGGACAGCACGTCAACAAGACGGAGTCGGCGGTACGGATCACCCACCTGCCGAGTTCTCTAACGGTCGTGTGTCAGGATGAAAAGTCCCAGCACAAAAACAAGGCCAAGGCACTCAAGGTGCTCAGGTCCCGTCTGTACGACCAGGTGCGGTCCCAAAAAAAGTCGGAGATCGACCGCGACCGCAGGAAGCAGGTCGGATCGGGGGACCGGAGCGAAAAGATACGGACGTACAATTTTCCGCAGTCCCGGGTTACGGATCACCGGATACAGAGGACTTCGCACTCCCTCGAGTTTTTTCTTGAGGGCGATATGGACGAGATGATCGAGGCGTTGAAACTCGACGAGCGGGAACAAAAGCTGACGCAGTCCTGACAGTGAGTATGCCCATACGTCCGGGGATACCGAGCGGATCCCTTATCTCATTTTTGGTACGATACTCAACGCTTTCCCGTGAGGATGTCATAACTCTCATATCCGAGACGCTCAATATGGCACGTGGCACGGTATTGCTGTACGATCGTTTTTCTCTTTGGGAGGGTATGCGCATCATACACACCTGGTACCGGGCGAGAGGAGGGATGCCGCTGCCGTATGTGTTTCAACGTGCTCATTTCTGGGAGGATGTGTTTTACATTAACCGGTATGTATTGATCCCACGCCCGGAGACCGAACAGCTCGTTGAACACATTGTTGAACGCGGTCTCCTCGACTCCGCTCGCAGCGTCATGGACATAGGTACCGGAGCCGGCGTTTTGGCCGTAACCCTCAAAAAGCTTTTTCCGCATGTGAGTATGTATGCGATCGACCGTTCGGGTCGGGCGCTCTCGGTTGCACGAGACAATGCCGATCGCATACTCGGAGCGGGGCATGGCATCGTCTTTGATCAAGGCGACATGTATACCCGTTTGACGGAGGTCCGTGTGGATGTCGTCGTCTCAAATCCGCCCTACGTTGCGCAAAGCGAACAGGATGAGCTGGCTGATTCGGTGCTGCGGTATGAGCCGCATACTGCGCTCTTTGCCGGACATGACGGACTTGCATGCATCCGGCAGATACACCGCATACTCCCGGAAATACTCAATCCCGGAGGGAGTCTCTGTCTCGAGATGGGGTACCGGCAGGCGGCGGATGTGAAAAAAATGTTTAAAAATTTCAATTATAATTGTATAATCAAAGTTTATGCAGGTATTGACCGGTTTAGTATAGGCACCGGATATGATAGTCCAGCTCGCACATCTCAAAAGACTTTTTGAATCCGAAGGGATCTCAACGGTCAGGCTCAATGTATCCGATACGAGTACAACGGGCGGTTTGTCTCTTTCCGGCGACAGGATAGAGTACCACGATACTCTCGATCAGGCCCAGATCAACATGCTTCTTTCGCGTCATGTCCAGACCGTTGATGTGATGGTCGACAAGGATATCCTCGCCAAACTGAGAAAACTGTTCCCGGGGGAGTATGACCCTGCACAGTAC
>WJIN01000025.1 GCA_014730295.1 Promethearchaeota archaeon
CAAACCGCAGCGATATCAGTTGAGTCCAAATAAATTTTTGAAAATGACTCACTCTAAATATGCTGCTGCATGTAGTACCACCTAATACCGATTCACGAACGTGTTGAGGTCCACAGAGACGTGCACTCTTAAAAATGCATTAAGTAATTAAATCCGTGTACTTGATACGGATTTTTTGGTTTGGTAGTGTTTTAAACCGTGAATTGAGTTTTATCGGACCAATGTAGTTTGGTAAGATAGCTATTCAAAATCACACTACACCTTTTTCATTCTTTTCACATTCATATCACTTAAGTTTAAATGTGATCATTTTCACAAGAAATATAACAAAAGTCCATACCTATTCGGTCTGGATTTGAGTTTAGGGTAGTGGGTAGTTTTGAATTGAGTATCTCCGACCAGAGCGAGTCTGGTAAGAAATACTATTCCTTCTCACTACTTTTGTAACTTTTTCTATTTAATTTCCAAGTAATTCGTTTCTGCCTTAATTTTTCTCATTCCTTTTATGGTTTGGTTTTGGCTTTATGAGAATTATATGAATTGAGACGAGAGTCGCGATGATGATTAATAATATTTGAATCCATAAAATCGTGATAAAAAATATTGAGATCAAAATAGTTATCCATAGCAGAATAATCGTAATTACCTTTAATTTTATTGGCAATCCCTTACCCTCTCTATAATCGCGGATAATTTTCCCGAATATCTTATTATGGATTAACCAATTATAGGCTTTTTCAGAGCTCCGCACATAACACGCCGCGGATAATAATAGAAAAGGTGTGGTCGGAAGGATCGGAAATACCATCCCAATAATTCCCAAGGCTAAGGAGATTGTCCCTGCTATATAGTATAATATACGCTTAACTCTACTCTGAGAAATTTGTAATTCTTTAGAACCTCCTTTTCCTTCCTTTTTTTCTACATCATTTGATGCGGTCATTATTTATATTACCCCAAGAATTAAGAATGAAAAATAAAAAATAATTTTATAGATTAGATTTCTATGCGAGATCGAACCGATCTAAGTTCATAACTTTATTCCATACTGCGACAAAGTCGCGCACGAATTTCTCTTTTCCATCATCACTGCCGTATACTTCAGACAATGCCCGAAGCTGAGCGTTCGAACCGAATATAAGGTCTAAACGGGTTGCCATCCACTTTAATTCTCCAGTTTCAATATCATACCCCTCAAAAATGTCTTTATCTTCCGAAGTTGGCTTCCATTCTGTACTCATGTCGAGCAAATTTACAAAGAAGTCATTAGTAAGTGTTTCGGGTCGCTTGGTGAAAACCCCAAACTCTGTGCCCCCATAATTGGTATTAAGAACGCGCATGCCCCCCAAAAGCACCGTCATTTCGGGTGCGGTCAGAGTTAATAATTGCGCCTTATCAATAAGCATCTCTTCGGGTGATACAGCATATTTGGCCTTCTGATAGTTACGGAAACCATCCACTTTGGGTTCAAGATAAGAAAACGATTCTACATCTGTTTGCTCTTCTGAGGCATCCATACGGCCTGGGGTAAAGGGAACGTTTATATCATAACCCGCATTTTTTGCAGCTTTTTCAATACCCGCACATCCAGCCAAAACAATCAAATCAGCTAGAGATATCTTCTTTCCGTTAGATAGTGAGCTGTTAATTTCAGCTTGAATATCTTCAAGAGAACTAAGTACCCTCTTAAGCTGTTCAGGTTGATTTACCTCCCAATCCTTCTGTGGTGCTAGACGAATACGAGCACCATTTGCACCACCGCGCTTATCTGAGCCACGGAAAGTGGATGCTGAAGCCCAAGCAGTAGATACTAATTCCGAGATAGAAAGTCCAGAATCTAAGATCTTTTTCTTGAGTGAGGAGATGTCCGTTTCATCAATTAATTCATGATTAACTTCTGGAATAGGATCTTGCCAGATGAGTTCCTCTTTAGGTACTTCTGATCCCAAATATCGACTGCGCGGTCCCATATCACGATGAGTCAGTTTGAACCATGCCTTAGCGAATGCTAACGCGAATTCTTCCGGATTCTCCATAAAACGCCGAGCAATTTTTGCATATTTTGGATCGAATCGGAGAGACAGATCGGTGGTAAGCATAGACGGCGCATGAGTCTTACCTGGTATATGAGCATCTGGGACCGTTCCGTCACCCGCGCCCCCTTTCGGTGTCCATTGATGTGCACCAGCTGGACTCTTCGTCAATTCCCATTCATAACCAAATAAGTTCTCCAAGAAATTGATACCCCACTTTGTAGGGGTAGTAGTCCAAGTAACCTCCAGACCACTGCTGATCGTATGAGCACCTTTCCCAGTACCATAACTACTTTTCCAACCTAGTCCCATATTTTCGACATCCGCTGCTTCTGGCTCGGGTCCCACGTGTTCCGCACTCGCTGCACCATGGCATTTTCCAAAGGTATGACCTCCCGCGATAAGTGCCACTGTTTCTTCGTCATTCATTGCCATGCGCCCGAACGATTCGCGAATATCTTCTGCTGCCAAAACTGGATCAGGATTGCCATTAGGGCCTTCTGGATTGACATAAATCAATCCCATCTGAACGGCTGCAAGCGGGTTTTCGAGAGAATCTCTACCACCAGAGTAGCGTTCATCACCCAACCATTCCTTTTCGGAACCCCAGTAGACATCCTTTTCGGGTTCCCAGATATCCTCACGTCCACCAGCGAAACCAAAAGTCTTAAAACCCATTGATTCGAGGGCAACATTACCTGCGAGGATGATTAAGTCAGCCCAAGAAATTTTTTGACCATATTTTTTTTTAATTGGCCATAGAAGTCGGCGTGCTTTATCAAGATTGACATTGTCAGGCCAACTGCTAAGAGGCGGGAATCGCTGATTGCCACTGCCAGCACCTCCACGACCATCTCCCACACGGTAGGTTCCGGCACTATGCCATGCCATACGGATAAATAACGGACCGTAATGACCGAAGTCGGCCGGCCACCAGCTCTGTGACTTTTTCATAAGTTCAGCAAGGTCTTTCTTTACGGCTTTCAAATCAAGACTCTTAAACGCTTTCGCATAATTGAAATCCTTATCCAAAGGGTTAGATTTAGAGGTGTGTTGATGCAAAATATCGATATTTAATAGATTCGGCCACCACTCCTGGATCGTCGTTCCACCACCAGCAGTTGGCCTTTTCATTTGTTTTTTGATTTTTTCTTCCATATTTTTCCATCCATTTTATTTAGGTTTTTTTATAAAAATCGATCTAAGTAGAATCTTGACTATTGCTCAATGAAAAAATTTAAGATCTAATTAATTAGAATTCGCTTTTAATTCTCATAAACAATAATCATTTCTACATAGGATTCATTATTGTATGAGAATTAATACTAATAAACATTATTTTTGTAATTTAAAAGTTCATATTTAAGGTTTATAGATATAAGTATTTTCTATATACTCGGCTATAAAAGACCATTCTAAAGATGAAAGAATTGAGCACTACATAACTTAAATTTTCTTTGAAAATTACTGAATTGTAATATTGAAAAAAAGAAGAAGATATTAAGCGACTTAAACCTGCCATAGCCCTAAAATTAATCCTGTAATGAGTAGTGCTATAATGTGATATCCTCCATCAATTAAATAGGCAATATAATCTTTTCCCTCGTAAAGAACATTGTATGCTCCACTACTAAGCACAAATCCAACCCCTACTATTAAAGCGACAAGTAGAGATATAAACACATCATACGTCCCGACTAGTTCTAATAAGAGGGCTAAAAATAATGTCGCAATAAAAGCAGCTATTGCTGATCCGATAAAATCTATTGGTTTCTGCTCAAGATCTTCCATATTTATTCCTAATGCTTTTACCCATATATTTCCAAACAGTATTGGTGAGTACCATAAAGCTCCTAAAGCAAAATATATTATAGTACTTACCAAAATTGCCCAAATATTTATCATTTTATTCACTTTTCTATTTAAGCTTTTTCTAGCTTCTTTCAAATATAAATACAATAGTAATGATTTATAATATGGATTTTTTAGAAAGAATATGAAACTCAAAAATCAATTAATACGCGATTATTTAACTCTCGAAAGTTTAGTTAACTATTGAATAATAATAACCGGGTCTACCGACTCCAGAATCGTCAATATCTTCTACTATTTGATTTTCGTTCATTAAAAAATGTAAGATTTCCTTTAATTTTTTCCCACTAATTCCGGTCTCTAAACTAATATCTCTGGTTTTAATGCTCCCGTTCCGTTCAATTACATCCATTACCCGTTGATATGAATCTGGATACTTTATTTCCAGCTTTTTCTTGACGGTCTTAATGGAAAACATTTTTTTAAGCTGTTCTACCAGCGATTTTCCGTAGAAGCCATCACAAAAGAAGATTTCATCTTGTTTGAAACTCACGGAATTGAAATATCCGTCATCAATTAAAATATGTCCGTTATTGATAACTCTGTTATTGTATATGATATTATGGCATAATTTTTCTTCTGTTTCGATGAGAGTAATTCGTAATCTCTGAAAGATCTCTGCAACTTGATCTAAATAATTAAATGAAGATTGATAATCGGAATTTGAAAAATAAAGGATTATTTTCACTCCTCTCTTGAATAATTCTCGGAGAAAGGGTTCAATTTGCTTTAGATAAAATGGTGGAAGAGTAGAGAGGATGATTTCTTCTTGCGCATTGCTTATTAATTCATAATGTTTTTCTAGAGCAAGAGAGAGATCATCATAGTGATAATGATAAATTTGTTTTTGACAAACACCTTGACGACTCTCTTCTATACGAATTCTGTCTTGGATCTTATCTAAAAACGTGTTATATTTGCTAATTTTTTTATCTATAAGACGACTTAAGGTGATTTTTGGATTAATTTTCCAATATGTTTTAGGTTTGGTCTCTGAAGATGCAATTAATCCCAATTCTTCGAGAGCGTTTAGGTTATTACTTACTTGAGCGTATGAAAGATTTAGAGCTTCTTTTATCTCTTGAATGGTGCGTACTCGGTTAAACAGTAAAAAATGGTAAATACTTATTTGAGTATCATTTAATCCCAATTCTTCTAAAAATTTTCTTAATTTAAACTGGTCTAACATTTCACAATTCTCTCTAGATAATTTGTGACTCCATTTAATGATATTGCATATTGAATAAACCTATTTATCATCACAAATACTCTATCAGTTAAGAACATAAATATATTTGGATGTGAATAAAAAAGATGGCACAATGTAAAGATTGTAAATTCTATAATCCTATTGATGAGACAAAGGGCGATTGTTTTGGGCATGAAGTACCCGCAAACACGGACGCATCAAACTGCCCCACCAATAGCTTTCAACCAAGAGAATAAAGGTGATTATTATAGCTTCTAAAATAGACTTTAAAAAAACAGAAAAGGATCTCTATTTTCCAAGCTCGAAACAAGTTTCAATCCTTACCGTTCCTAAAATGAAGTTTTTAATAATAGATGGAATGGGATCGCCCGGTGATTCTCAAGAATATCAAGACGCGATGAGCGTATTATACCCGGTCGCTTTTAAAACCAAGTTCTTAAGTAAGGATGACGGAAAAGATTATGTGGTCCCTCCATTGGAAGGATTATGGTGGGCGGATGATATGAATGATTTTACTGAAGGAAATCGAGATAAGTGGAGATGGACTCTTATGATTCGGCAACCAGACTGGATCAGCAAAGAACTTATACAACAAGCAGTCGAGATTACCGAAACAAAGAAACCAGAGCTGAAAGATCTCTTACCTGAACTTCGATTCGAAGACTTTGAGGAGGGAAAATGCGCCCAAATAATGCATATTGGACCCTTTTCAGAAGAAGCTCCTACTATCGAAAAACTTCATAAATTTATTAAAAAGGAAGGAGGAACGTTTGATGGGCACGATCATAAACATCATGAAATTTATCTTAGCGATGTGAGGAGAGCAAAACCCGAAAAATGGAAAACAGTTATCAGACAACCTTTTAAGTAATTAACAACTCCATTTTTTTATTTTTTTTATTCATGCACTGCAATCAATACAACAAAATAAAACAAGATGATGGAAGATAAAAATAGATAAAAAAAATAAAATTCAAAACAATTAAAAGGAAGTAGATTTAAGCTATGGGATTCTATGATTTATCGAAAGAGATCCGCACTAAATTGGTCAAAAAAATGAAGGATGAGATAGAAACTGAAATCAACAACAACCAATATAACAACTTCTTAAGCTATGCATCTGACGAGGATACTTACATCCGGAAGAAGGCATATTTAATTTTGGCTCGCTATCATCGGGACAAGAAGGCATTTCGGAAAAATGTAGCTAATGTAATCGGAAAATTATTCGATCATGAGAATGAATTGGTTCGCCAAACCGTCGTTAATACTTTAGGTGAAATAGGCAAATATGATGCCGAAGAAGTACTCGGAATATTAGAAAACGCGATGGATGATGATCATCATAAGGTTAGGAATGCAGTGATGAGTTCGCTGAAAAAGATGGGCGAGAAAAATCCAAAACCCACCCTGCAATTTGCGAGACGATTTCTGGATCATCCTGACCCACGCATTCGTAGGGAAGTAATCCATGGAATTGAATTACGAGGGCGGACGCATCCTGAAGAGGTATTACCTCTGTTAAGAGAAGTCCAGTTCGAACAAAATAAGAAAGTGAGAGCTACTATAATTCATGTATTGGGACAAATTAGCTACAAGGAAGGATGTTTGAAGAAAGTTTTAGCTGATTTAAAGGAGTGGGACAATTGGTCACTTGTTCAAGAAGCACTTGAAGAGATCATAAACGTCCATAAGAAATATAAATTTTCCAAATATTCTTATCAAGAAGTCCAAGAACTCATAAGTCTATTTTTAGAAAGAAAATTTTGATCTATATGATTTAATTTCTCCTTCTCATTAGTTTGATTTCTCGTTCTAAACCTTTTTTAAAATTGAGCTTAATCATTTTTGAATAGGTAATTCCATCTAAAAGAAATTGAAATTAACAAAATCCTAATCCCGTGAGAAGAAATTTCGGAGATACACCCAGCTCAAAATCTTCGAAAACCTCCTTAACTTCGGTCATTTCGGTCTCTGTAGGAAAAGGCACTTTTTCAATACGAAAATTTCTAAAGGTTTCGCAAGTGACATATATTTTTCCGAATATAACCTCTTCATACCATTGATCTGTGAATTGTTCCTCTATGTTCATTTGAATATTTTTTCCCGAAGAAGTTTTCACAACGAATATATAGTTATCAAACCATTTTCTATCTCTAATTTGGGGAAATTTTTCCTTTAAGACATCCAATTTAAAATGCCAACCATAAAAAACCACACCATAACCATATATTCCCATTTCTTTATTTACCTCTCGCCTCTATTATTGATTTTAAAATTGTGGTCCAGATCCAACTATTTGGAATTCGGGTTTGGGCAAACCCCTTTCTGTAAATAACTTCTCAATTTTATCTAATTCTGCTTGTTCTGGAATTGGAATTTCTTTATACTCTACATAACTCATCGTTTCTGCCTCACAAAAAACCTTTCCAAATACTACCTTGTCGATCTTATTCTCAAATACCACTAATATCCTTAAATCAGCTTTTTCTCCATCATCCATCGGAATGCTGACTATAGGTCCCCCCCTTACATCTATATCTCTCTCAACTTCCGGAAATACATCTAAAATTTTCTTAAATTTAACCAAAATCCCATAAAATATATACGCAATCGCTCCCATCTTTATTCCTTTTGTTTGAAATACGTATTTATTACAATTTAAATTAATTTCCTATAGCATCTTTATCATAAATAAGGCCATATTTATGGTCCTTCACGGGGATACACTCTTCATTAATTATCCTTTTCAAAACCTCTTTACAAATACCATTATCCTCCTTTATGGATGCAATGAAACACTCCCCGACTAAATCAATTTTTTCAAAACATTCTTCATATTTCCTGAAAAGATCCAGATTATAATCTGAATTATTATAAAAAACATATTGTAATGAGTAGTCCTTGAGAGAATATACGCTTACAATCCCATCTATTGACGCAATCACCAATGTGTCTTTATAAAGGCGATAAATTAGAATCTCTCCATAACCTACAAATTCCTTTACAAGTTCCCACGAATTATTATCTCGTATTTTTATACTATTGCTCGACACATTCAAACAGAAAACATAATCTCCATAAAGCACGAAACTGTTATCAAATCTATCTATATCACGTTCTTGTACCTTTTTCCAAACTTTCTTTTTCCATGTCTGGACGATTTTTCCATCTGTGAAAACATAGATATAATCATTATCCAAGAGTAAGTCCCTAATTTTGGTATCATCAGGAGGTTCGATAATTATCACTTGCTTCCAATTTTCTTTATTCCATATGGAAAGTACATGATTATCAGCAGAATAAAGAAAATTATCATCAACTTTAATTATATTTACCCAATCACTATGATGGAGAATTCTAATAACATCGAATGTGATAGGATTCCCTACTTTTACATAATGACCATAATCACAATAATATACATATTTTTCGTCATAGTCAATCGCATTAAGGGTCAAATCAATTTCTTGTACCTTATTCCACGTTCCTCTTTCCCATACATGCGTGATATTTTCTGTCCCAAAAAGATAATCATCATAGATAAAAACCTTGATTGAATTTTTGTCTTCTCTAAGGATTCTCTCAGTCTGTAAAGACTCTCTATCCCAGATTCTAATTGATCCAATATCAGATCCTACATATATATACTCATCATCAATCGCAACTGAATTCACATCTATAGTTTTAGAATATAAAGTCTTAACCACTTTATTAGATGCTAAATTCCACTTTTTTAACTTTCCCTGTTTAGTTGTTGAAAACATATATTCTGTGCCAATGGCGATTAGCTGAATATCGTCCTTTTCATCAATAATAGTATCTAGTACTTCCCATTTTTTTGTATCCCAAATCTCTATAATATTACCATTTTTAATTAAATACAAATATTGACCTTTAATTCTCATAGAAATAATTCTAAGATGCCTTATTTCAAATATCTTTTCCCAAGTTCCTTTTTTTAGTATGATAATTGCTCCTTGATAGGAAGGATATTTTTTCTCTTGTTGAATCCCACCTAAAAGATAAATATATTGCTCATCAAGGCATATTGACTCAAAACGGTCAGGAATATCATATGTAGTGGGAGATATCTGCTTAATCTCCTCCCAGTTTGTATTCGACAGAATTCTGAGCGGTTTACCTCGTGAGACTTCTAATATATATAAATAAGAATCATCTGCGTAGATATCGCGAATAGACCAATTTTCAAATTTAATCGTATGAACTTCCTTCCAAGTTTTTTTATCAAAAACAACAACCGATTGCTGATATGCGCTACATATGTAAAAAAAATCATTGTTGGATGCACAGACTCGTTTAAACATCAAAAATTCCCTGTTTGTATCTTTTTCACATTTTTCCTTAGCTTTTATCAGATCCTCGGTTATAATTTTCTCACATACACCAACCTCTTCATAAGTCTGCTTATCTATAACATGAATTTTATCATCCTGATAAAAATAGAGAAATTGCTTATCTATATGATATGTGTAGAATTGCTCTTTTCGATTGATAAACAGCGCTCGAAATTTTAAAGTCTCCTTATCAAAAACATGCAAAGGACCCCACATTTTACTATAATAAAGATAATTCTCGTCCACATCTAGTTTTGACAGATTATTCCCCATGAATTCATTGAATAATATAATTTTCAACATATAAGAAAAACAAAAAGAGTTTAATCGATTTATACTATATAATCGTATTAAGATTAAATAAATGATTTGCTAAAGGATGAGTCGAGAGAAATTCATTAGTATAGGCATTTTATTCTTGGGAGATACGGGGGTTGGAAAAACCAGTTTAATAAATCAAGCGAATGCGGGAAAATTTTCAGAAGAATACCAATCTACTCTCTATCGCGGTATGTTTTCCTCTTCTGGGTGTAAAATTGATGTTGAGCTAGGAAAATTTTCAGAAGCATTTCTACTCTTAGGTGATACCAGTAAATTTGATTCTCATACGCTTAATTTATATAAAGATGGGGCTTATGCTTTGGTTTATGATATCACCCGTAAACCGACCTTAGAGAATTTAAAACGAATTTGGCTCAAAAAACTCAATAAAGATGTAAAATCTGAAATTTCCTTTATTCTCCTAGGTAATAAATGCGATTTAGAAGAATTAAGAGTTTATTCAAAAGAAGAGGGAATTAAACTCGCTAATAAAATCGGTGCCTGTGGGGCATTTGAAGTCTCGGCAAAAACTGGAGAAGGCATTAAAGATGCATTAAAAGTGATAGCATTGGATGCTTATCAATTACACGGAAAGAAATTAGTACGTATTGCCGAAGAAAAAGATTAAGATTTTGATAGTATATATCTCTGTATTTTTATCATAAAAATATAGATTTTTTAGCTCTTGCTCCTCTCTTCTATAATTTTTGTATTGTATTGTATTGTATTGCGATTTTTTTAAGTAATGCAATGCAATCACTTGGGAGGAGTGAAATGAAAATATTTATTAGTTTTAACAATCAACTAAGGAATATATTTTAGTAGATCGAGAATGTGTAGAATAATCATATTCATACTTTTTACTATTAAATTTGGGATGATTCGAGATGAATATACAAGAAAATATCAAGATAATTAGAACCGCGTGTCCGCAACATTGTGGGATCGATTGTTGTGGGATCTTGGCACACGTTAAAGGAGATAAAATTATAAAGTTGGAACCCGCAGATCTTCCTTATGAACCCGATAAGCGCATTTGTCTACGAGGATTATCCACATTAGATGTGATGTATCATCCAGACCGTATAAAAAATCCAATGAAACGTGTTGGGGAGCGAGGAGAAGGAATTTTTGAACCCGTATCGTGGGATGAGGCATATGAAATTATTGTGAAAAATTTCCGGAAAATTTCTGATACATATGGATGGAGATCTATAGGATGGGTACTTGGCGGTCCAGGGGCGGGTACTACTAAATTTGGGGCATATTTGCGCCTCGCCTCATTAACTCAGTCCACAAGGGTAAGTGCGTGGGGATATGGTGATGCTGGCCTTCCATGCGGTAGTCGGGTTATTTTTGGGAGTCATCTCCCCTATATTTACCTCTTCGGTAAATTTTGGCAAAGAAAATGGCCAAATCTGTTGGTGGTCTGGGGAACTAATCCTGGAGAATCGGCACCTCTTCAATCTATGCGGAAAATATTAGATGCGAAACAAGAGGGAACTAAGGTGGCGGTAATTGATCCCCGATTTACGGTTACCGCTTCAAAGGCGGATGCGTATTTTCCTGTGAATCCTGGAACTGATGCTGCCTTGGCTTTAGGATTAATGCATGTGATTTTTCAAAAAAACCTTCACGATATTGAATTTATTAAGGAACATACAAATGGTCCATATTTAGTCCGCTTAGATAACGGAAAGTTTTTAAGAGGTGCGGATATCGAGGATAGGAAAACAAAAGCATATGTGCTATGGGATGAGTCCAAAAAGGAAGCAAAGCGGGTGAGGCGATCGAATACTAAATCTGCCACTTTAATGGGAACTTATGAAGTGAATGGGATAAAATGCAAACCCGCCTTTCAATTGTTATTGGAACTTGCTGAAGGTTACACTCCCGAGAAAACAGCAGAAATTACGGGAATTAGCAAAGAAAAAATTATTACCTTAGGCGAGAAAATCGGAACCGAAGAAGAAGTTATTTTTCTTACCTATATGGGATTCACGCGGACTTATCACGGGGATATCTCACTAAGAGGGTTGGCAACCGTAGCAAGTATTACGGGCAATGTTTCAACTTCGTTTAGTTCAGGATATTTACCCGCAGTATTGAATTGGGATCCGTTTTTAGATGCGGAACCCGACACGCCCAGTTTTCATCGACTTGGGATTTTGAATCTGTATAATGCGGTGATTAAAGGAGAGCCATATCCTATCAAAGGGGTCTGGTTTGCCTTCATCAACTTCCTCAATCAATGCGTGGATTCCGGTAAAATCATCAAAGAGTTCTTTCCTAAATTAGATTTCATCGTACAGACCGAGCTGTTTATGACCGACAGTGCCAAATATGCCGATCTAATTTTGCCCGTTTGTACGTTCTTAGAATTTTCAGACTTTTTACCTCATCCATATCCGTATGTCCAACTCCAACAGAAAGTTGTGGAACCCCTCTATGAATCCAAATCTGACGTGGATATAGCCTCAGAACTGGCTGAACGACTGGGTTATGGAGACTATTTCCAAGGTGGAGAAGAGGGGTTTATTGATATGATAATGGATCATCCCTCATTACAAGATTTTAGCAGAGAGAAATTGAAGGATAAAGCAATGTATCTCAACGAGATTCCAGAAGGTACGGATTTTCCCTTAAATTTTCGAACCTCTTCGGGAAAAATCGAGATTTATGCCGAGCAGTTAGTCGATTATGATCAGGCGCTTCCCGTGTATTTATCACCGATTGAGGCACCCATCGGGAAACAAGATTCGAAATATCCATTAACATTCATTCAAGGCCATAGTAGGTTTCGAACACATTCCAGTTATGGAAATATAGATTCACTACTCCAATTAAATCCCGAGCCGATTGTGGAAATCAGCCCAAAAGATGCGGAGAAAAGAAATATTTCCTCAGGAGATAATGTGGTTGTATTCAATGATCGTGCCACAACTTATCTTAAAGCAATAGTGAGTAATGCCGTACGACCTGGGGTGGTAAATATTACCGAGGGATGGTGGATCGAGCAATTTGAAAAAGGAAGCGTAAATCATTTAACGCACGATATTATAAATCCGGTTCAAAATTTTGTCTATGAACCCAATATGCATATGAATGATGTAGCTGTAGAAATTCGAAAGCTTACGGAGGGAGAAAGATGAATAAGCGTTATGGTTTTATTATTGACCAAGAGCGATGTATTGGATGCGATGCGTGCACAGTCGCATGTAGGATTGAGCATAATGCGGATGTTGGTTATATCAGGGTAGAAACAGAAAAATCTGACTTGAAAGATGTCCCGAGGGGTGATTTTCCCAACCTCCGAATCTCTTGGATTCCTAAGCTCTGTAATCACTGTGAGTTTCCTCCTTGTCTTGACGCTTGTCCCGTTGAGGCAATCTATAAACGTGAGGATGGCATCGTTATTATTGACGAAGACTTATGCGATGGGTGTCGAGCTTGCATGGATGCTTGTCCCTATGGGATAATATATTTTAACGATTCTAAAGATATAGCAGAAAAATGTAATTTATGCGCACATCGAATTGATCAAGGACGTGAACCTTTCTGTGCGATCTGTTGTGAAGGGCAAGCTATCTATTTTGGGGACTTTAATGATCCAAATAGTAGTATTTCAAAATGGTTAGCAAAGGATGGAATCTTTAGACTTAAAGAAGAATTAGGAACCAATCCCATTGTATATTATACTCCCCCAATGGAGAAACGAGAATTATGATTTATAAAATATTAACTGCTTAAGGAAACTTGATAAACATGTCGTCAAAAGTGAAGAAAATTCTTCCAAAATCAGCAAAAAATGACTTTAAGGGTTATAAAATTGCCGAAATAATATTTTTCATTATCACTATAATAACAATCATTCGAAGCTTTATCCATATTTTATTTCCTGATGGGGGAGCACAATCACTCGCAACCATTGACTTAAGTGTAGAAGGAGCAGATGTGATAATTGGTTTATTTGCGTTATGGGGTATTTCACAAATTCTACTAGGCTTAATATTTCTTATCGTGTTCATAAATTATAAAAACCTAATACCAATGATGTATTTGGTTATCATTATTGAATATTCGATGCGGATAGCAGTAGGATTGTATAAACCCTTTCAAACAACAGGTATCGCACCCGGAAGTATTGGTAATTATGTTATTGTTCCATTGGCTCTTATAATGGTCATACTCTCTGTAATGAATCCTAAAAAAACTGAATAACCTTCCAATTCAATTCAACCTTTTCTAATTCGTATAAGTACTCCTCCTTGTTTTTAATTTTTGTATAACCATTAGATTTATTATACCTAATCAATATAAGTAAACCGAAAAGAATATCCAAACTACCACTAAAAGGAGGGAAGGTATATATGTCACAAGAATGGCAAACTACTAAGGAAAGATTATATGATTATTTAGTAGACGTAGAAGGGGAATTTGATTTGAAAGAACTGATGAAAGAATTGGAATATACAAATACTCAAGCATTAATTGAGGATTTTAATATTATTTCCCACAATCTGAAGCGGAACGGTAAGAAAATATCTGTTTACCCCCCAAGGTGTATGAATTGTGCATATGTGGTGTCGTTAAATAGCGGAGCATTACGAATTCCATCAAAATGTCCGAATTGCCACGAGCAGCGATTTACGATGCCCATGATTAAAATCGAAGACCATTAAATCTCTATATTCTTTCAATCTTTTTTCTCTTTTTCTCTTGAAAGAAGAAATAAAAAGAAGTGTGTTGAGAACAAGCAATCGAGATTAAAACTTAAAGGGAGAAACTTTCCAGAATTTACATCCTGTACATTGGAGGATTTCTTGCCGAGTCCCATCATTTTCAATCATCACTGTTTTTATCATCTCTTCATCGCATTTATCGCAAACACCCGCAATTTTTTTATTTGTTAGTGTCTTTTTCTCCTCCCTTCGTAATTTCTTTAACTGTTCTTTTCGTTTTTGGGCGGCAACAAGGTCTTTGTATAATTCCACATAGCCCACTTCAATATTTCCCTTGAAGCGCTTTGTATAAGTATCTTTATTTTCAAGATGTTCTTCTAATCGCTCTGCTGGGTTCTTAGTCATATCAGTGTAATACAAAAAATCACCGCTCTTTTGCTGTAAGTCCTTCTTGTTTTTATAACACTTTAGCATATAAACACAAGAATCAAAATTCTCCTTGAATCCAGAATCAATGGATACATTAGCTATTTTCTTCATAATTCTAAAGAAAAATTTTCTATCCAAAAATCAGAGTAATATGGGAGTATTATTTGGGCTCATCGGTAATGGGAGGAAAATAGAAAAAAATAGGAGATCACCTTAAATATAAATTGAATCAATTAGGAACAAATATGTTACTTTGCTGAATCGAATTTATTGTTGATAATCTTTCTACTATACGTTTTATGGTTATTTAATTACATCGGTAATAAAACATGTTTCAATAATCTTAATGCCATCGATACGGCTGATCTTCCCTTCGATTAACGGGTTAAATTTTTCTATTGAGGGGATCTCTACGAGGATAAATAAGCCACAATCCCCAGACAGCCTCCAAATATCTGTTATTTCCTCAATCTCTCTTAGATTCTTTAATGTGCTTTTAATCTTCTTATAATCCGGCTCGATTTTGACAGTTGCTCGCACTTTCGGTTTGCTGTCAACTTCATAGTCTATGGTAAATTTTTGAATAATATCTTTTTTTACCATTTTCTTAACTCGGCGTCTTACAGTGGCTTCCGTGCGACCCACCACTTCTCCTATATCACTATAAGATTGCCGTCCATCCTTTTCTAGTTCTTCTAATATTTTTTTATCAATTGCGTCGATAATGATTATCCCCTTACACCTTAATATTGATTTTGATCACTCTATTCTAGTATAGGATCACTCATTTTTTAATTTTTTCGCTTTTTACTAAACCAAATAATATGCAGTTATGAAGTTTATACATTTTTGAACTACCAGCACCTAAAGGAGCTGGATTCTTGCTTCCCCGACCATTGCACCTAAAAGGAGTCTTACACGATCTCCACAAGCGTAATTTCCCGTGGTCCCCACGGTAGGTCATGAAATGACTGTGATGCCTCTCTCTTTTAAAAGGCGTACTCCTTTTCAGTTTTGTACTTATGGGTTCTTAAAGCTTCAAAATCTTCCTTGAGTTGTTGATATATGTTGTTCCGTTCTGCCAGCATTTGATTCCATAAAAGACGGCAACAACCAAATATCTTGTTTAATATCTCTTGCTCAAGATGAGTAGGGTATATC
>WJIN01000206.1 GCA_014730295.1 Promethearchaeota archaeon
AGAAAAAATATAGAATAGAAGACTCTTAATTCTCAACAACGATAAGATAAGATTAGAAATTTATTCCCGGTGTCTAAATTCGAATAATTGAATTCAATTCATCACCAAAATTTTTAACAAATCCTTAACTTTTTTATCTTGATTTTAAGATGATTGAACTAAAAATGAATTTGGATGATAAATTTTCAGAAAGTCATATTCTGCCAAGTTCATTCTTTGGATTCTTTAAATTCTTTATTTTGCCAAGGGAATAAAAATATTTCGGTTTATAATCGTTCCCTTGGCTGCGGATATTCTTATTTTTCAAATTAATTAGATCTTTTTCATTATTTGAGGTTGAAAATCTCCTAAATTGATGGTAGATCATTCTAAATGCGTTCTGCTTAAAGATAGAACCACTTAAATCCAAAAATTTATATAGATTAATAATTTAGAGAAAGTATATATAGATTTAACAGTTGTAGATTTCTAAAAATGACTATTAAACTGGAAAAACAGACGATTGAAGTATTTAAGGAACTAAAAAAGGAACAATCGGATGAAATTCACGCATCTGCATTCGCCGATAAACTTGGTTTAGATTATATAGTATTGATGTCCGCTATTAATGAATTAAAAAAACATGATCTGGCGGATTTTAAAGAACAAGAAATTTTTCAGGTAAGTTTAAATCAAGAAGGAAAATCATATTTGGAGATGGGGCTTCCAGAACGACAATTACTTGAGCAATTATTAGAAAAAGGAGTTAAAGAAATAAGCTTACAAGAGTTCTTGGAGATGTCCGATTTTAATAAGAAGCTATTCTATATTGGAATATCCTATATGAAAAAAAATAGATGGATCGCTCAAAGCAAGGCTACTGGAGAGAATACGATCTTTCTCATCGAAGAGGGATATCCGGAAACAGAATTAGAAGAGTTTTTAAAAATTTTTCGCGATAAAGCTAACCTTAATTATTCAAATCTTTCTAAAAATGAAAAAAAATATGTAGATCTACTAAATAAGCGACAGCTGATTAAAAAGGAAAAGAAGACTCAGAGAATAATTTTTCTTACAGATAAGGGAAAGAAAATAAATCTCTCTGATATCGAGGAGCTGCATCGAGTCAGTAAGTTAACCTCGGATATGATTACATCGGGCACTTGGAAGGATTATGAATTAAAACCTTTTGATGTTACGAAACAAGGTCCGCTGTTGAAAGGGGGAAAAATTCATCCCGTTATAAATATGATTAATGAGATACGCGAAATCTTCTTATCAATGGGATTTACAGAGATTCGAGGACCGATAATTGAGAGTGCGTTTTTCAACTTCGATGCCTTATTTCAACCGCAAGATCATCCAGCACGGGAATTACACGATACATTCTATCTTGATAATCCGAAACGAGCAGATTTACCCGAAAAGGAGCGCGTTCAGGCAGTAAAAGCCACACACGAAGATGGCGGAGATTCCGGTTCTACGGGTTGGGGATATGAGTGGGATAAGGATGTGGCAAGGCAGACGCTGTTAAGGACTCATACCACGGCAACCACGATACGAAGGTTAGCCCAATTCCATAAAGATAATGATAATATGCCCGTGAAAGTCTTTTCCATTGATAGAGTCTTCCGAAATGAGAAAGTAGACAAATCCCACCTGGCCGAATTTACCCAGATTGAAGGAATTGTCATTGATGAGAATGTGAATCTCTGCGATTTAATTGGAATCATTTCTGAATTCTATAGGAAAATGGGATTTGAAAAAATTATTACTCGCCCCGGCTTCTTTCCATATACAGAACCTAGCATGGAAATCGCAGTATATTATGATAAATTAGGGGAATGGCTCGAAATGGGTGGGTCGGGAATCTTTAGACCCGAGGTGACTTATCCATGGGGAGTTAAAAACCCAACGAGAGTCTTAGCGTGGGGTTTGGGCTTAGAACGACTAGCGATGTTAAAATTTGAGCGCAAAGATATTAGAGATCTCTATATTAATCCAATTAAATGGCTTAGAGAGGAATCATATAAATAGCGGAGGAATAAAATCAAAATGCCAACATTAGAATTAAAGATCGAACGCTTGGAAAAATTAGTCGGAAAAGAATTAGATATTAAGGATTTAGAGTATGATTTGCAGTGGATTAGTCTCGATTTAGAAGATGTAAATGAAGAAGAACAGACCATAAAAGTAGAATATAATCCAAATAGGCCAGATTTCGCAAGTCCAGAAGGTATCGCGCGGGCGTTAAAAGGATATTATGAAATTGAAACGGGTGTACCTAATTATGAAATGGCTTCCAGCGGCATAAATCTCAGTGTCAATCCCGAAGTTAAGCGAGTGAGACCTTATATTGTTGCGGGAGTCATTCGGGAAGTATTTTTAGATGATGATGAGGTCGCCACACTTATGAATATTCAAGAGCAGCTCCATTGGGCTGTCGGGCGCGATAGAAAAAAGGTGGCGATAGGAGTACACGATCTCGATAAAATAGAACCACCGTTCAGATATACCGCCGTCGAGCCCGAATCAGTAAGCTTCGTACCTCTCCATGGGGATGGATATCCAATGAATTTAGAGGAAATCCTTCTTGTCCATGAAAAAGGAATAGAATATGCTCATATCCTTGAAGGGAAAGAAGTGTATCCGATTATCTTTGATAAAAAAGATCAAGTACTATCATTCCCCCCAATAATAAATGGTGTCATTACCACGGTGACGGATGAAACCGAAAATATATTCTTAGATATTACTGGAACAGACTTTGAGGCCATTAATTTAGCATTGAACATCCTCTCCACTACCTTAGCAGATATGGGCGCAAAATTAGAGACCGTAGAGGTTAATTACCAAGGAGGAAAAGATATTATTACTCCGAGTCTGGAACCAAAACAATGGGAAGTATCAATTGATTATGTAAACGATTATATTGGGTTAAATTTGAGTCCGGATGAGATGATTAGGTGTTTCGAAAAAGTTCGAATGGATGCGAAAAAATCAAAGAAGAAAGGAGCATTGGATGTTTGGGTACCCGCGTTTCGGGGAGACATCATGCATCCCGTTGATTTTACAGAAGACTGCGCTATCGGATATGGATACCTGAACTTGCCAAAAACCGTTAGAGAAGGAGGCATAGGAGAATATCATCCCATTCAAAATTTTGCGAATGAAATTAGAAAGATTATGATAGGGGCAAGATATTTGGAAGTGCTTAATTTCATTCTTACCAATAAAACGCGTCATTATGAATTTATGAATCAGGAGAAGGATGAGTCTGAGATGGTCCAAATAAAAAACCCGGTTTCGAAAGAATATAATACAACTAGAACTACCCTACTACATAAATTAATGGAAACCATTGGTTATAATCGATCGGAAGAAAAACCGATTAGAATTTTCGAAGTGGGAGATATCATCCAGTTGGATAAAACTGAAGAGACGGGAGCCAATAGGAGGCTCCATCTGGCAGCAGCAACTTATCACGAGAATGCAGATTTTACCGAAATACGATCAACCATCGATTTCATTATCACCGCACTCGGCTATACCAAAGATTATGCAATTATACCGAATAATAACCCCACTTATATCGAAGGTCGATGTGGAACTATAATGATTGGGAATAAGAAAATTGGCGAAATCGGGGAGATACATCCGGAAGTTCTTAATAAATTTAAATTAGAATTTCCGGTCGCAGCACTAGAGATTAATTTACAGCATTTTATTGATGGAATTTGAAGATAAAAATATCAAAACCAATAAACCCTAAGATTTTTCTGTATAATGAAGGATCAAGACGATTTTGAAAAAGAACTTGAAAGTTTAAGGAAAGAGATTAACGAAATAGACTTTAAGATTGTTGAGTTACTCAATAGTAGAGGGAAAGTTATAAAAGGTATCGGTAAAATTAAAAAGGAGCTTGATTTAGACACATACCAACCGAAACGGGAAGAAGAGGTCCTCCAGAAAGTTATTGAGAGGTCGGAAACCTTACCCGCAGAAAGCATTAGAGCGATTTGGAAAGAGATCATGAGTGCCTCCAAACGCATTCAGGGAAGGATAGATAGGATTGGATACTTAGGTCCTGAAGGTACCTTCACTCATCAAGCAGCTCTCGAATTTTTCCCTAAATCGGGTTCGAAATTTATTCCCAGTAAAAATATCATAGAAATATTTGAAAATATTGAAAAAAACATGCTGGATTATGGGGTTATCCCAATTGAGAATAGTCTTCAAGGAACCGTTAGAGAAACGCTTGACCTGCTCATTGAAAAAGAACTGATGATATTTGGCGAAATCGAGCTTAGGATTAAACAAAATTTAATTGGAGTAGATGATGCAGACCTTTCCAAGATTCAAAAGATCTATTCACATCCTCAAGCATTTGCTCAGACACGATCCTGGTTAAAAGCCAACCTTCCGAACTGTAAGTTGATTAATGCGAATTCTACGGCAGAAGCGGTCAAAATTATTAAAGAAAAAAACGATAAAAAAATCGGCGCAATAGGAACAGAATTTGCGGCCAAAGTTCATGACCTTAAGTTATTAAGCTCAAATATAGAAGATAATCCTTCCAATTATACTAGGTTTTTAATAGTAGCTGATAAAGAGAATAAAGTAAGAGACGGGAGGATCAAAACTTCTATCGTTTATGTCACTAAACATATTCCAGGGGCACTCTACAATGTACTGGAACTATTTGCGAAGGCAGAGATTAATTTGCTAAAAATAGAGTCAAGACCTCGCAGAAAAGGACGATGGGAATACATATTTTTAATGGATTTTGAAGGGGATAAAAATGATCCGAAGATCCAGAGCGTTATAAAGAATATGGAAAAAAATGTAATTTGGTATAAAATCTTGGGTTCTTATCCGATGTTTTAGATTTAAATAATAAAGATTAGAATTTTCGTTTTGCTAAATTTTACAAATAATAATTGTTTTTATAAAAATATATTAGTTTAATCTATTTTATGTAACTATATCTTTTTTTACAAGATAAACACATAGAGAAATAAGATTTGATAGGCACGAAATAATAAAATGGCTGAAATTGAAAGAATAAATGGAAGAAAATACGACGAGATTAGACCAACCACGATTGAACGAAATTATCTGAAATATCCCGAAGGGTCAGTTCTGATCACTCAAGGTGAGACCAAGGTAATAGTGACCGCGTCTGTACTAGACTATGTACCCCGATTTTTAGCAGACACGGGAACAGGGTGGATAACCGCCGATTATAATATGCTCCCTCGAGCGACTCAATCGAGAAACTCACGTGAACGAGACAGAAATAGGATTCGCGGAAGGACTCAAGAAATTCAACGATTAATTGGTCGTAGTATACGAGCTGCATTTGATTACAAAAAGTTAGGAGAGAGGACGATTAAAATTGATTGTGATGTCATACAAGCAGATGGGGGGACTAGATGTGCCTCAATAACCGGTGCGTTTGTTGCAACATTTGATGCCATCAGATATATGTATGACGAGCAGATGATATACAATTTTCCCGATTATACTGTAACCGCTGCGATTTCTTTGGGATTAAAATACGGAGAGGTATTGTTAGACCTAAATTATGCCGAAGATTCTACCGTGGACGTGGATTTTAATATCGTAATGAATGAGGATTTGGAATTTATCGAAATCCAAGGGACCGCGGAAGGGGATACTTTTAAAAAAGAACAATTGGTAAACTTGTTAGAGTTAGCAGAAAAAGGAATCTTAGATGTAATAAATATTCAGAAAAATATCCTTAATTTATAATATTTATTATTTCTGGAATTATTCAGGAAAAATCAATAGACTTTATCACACTTGAAATTTTCTCTTTTTCTGGGGATTCTTCTACTCTTTTAAGATGTTTTTCTTTGATATACCTAAATGTTTTAAGAATTTCTTCATTTTTCATAATAACATTTTGTTTTTCTTCGGGATCCTTATCCAAATTAAATAGCATTTCTTTATTTAACTCTTCATCGTACAAATATTTCCATTTTTCTATTATTATTGCCAATAAAAGATAACCTTCTTCATGATTTCTCTTCATCTTTCTCTCTTTTTGATAACATTCAGAAATTATAATTCTTTTATTATTAAATTCTCCATTATCATTTCGGATAAGAGGTAAAAGGCTTCTACCTTGAAAATCATCAGGGATAGGTATATTGAGGTAATCTAAAATTGTTGGAGCGATATCTATCAATTGAATCGGAAAATTAAATACACTTCCTTTTTGAGATGAATTTTGACTATTTTCTATTATGAAAAAAGGAACTTTTAAGAGTTCATTATAAACACTTCCTTGATGTCCGAATAATCCATGTTCATAAAAAGATTCACCATGATCAGCTGTAATTATAACCAAACAATCATCTTTATAATTCTTATGAATATACTGTAAAATTTTTCCTAAATAGGTATCGAGATAGCTAATCTGAGCATCATATAATATTTTTAATTCTTCAATGATTTCTTTAGTGATATTATATTTTCCCGTATCTTCGTAAATCTCATTGACCAATTTTTTTCTTTGGGAGAGGGTGAAATCTTGATCTCTAAACTTGAGAACTTCTTCACTCGGAGGATTATAAGGGCTATGTATGTCCATAAAATGAACCCAGAGAAATAGTGAGGATTTCTCTCTACTAAGATATGATATGACTTTATTAGCTAAATAGGGTGCATTATAGGACGCTTTAGTAATTGGGAGTATAATATCGGTGATAAAGGGAATTCTTTTTCTAATGATATGTTTTATTTTGTTAAATCCTTTAAGACGAAAAAGGAATCTTTCGGTAATCTTTTGAAAATTAAAAATTTTGTTGATATGTCGGCTTAATATTTGCCTAAAATCAAGATCTTTTGTTTCTTTATTATCAATATGATATTTCATCCCATCTAAAAATGTGTCGAAACCCCGCCCATAATTAAAAAATTTCGTTAAATTTGGGTTACTATGTATCCCTATGGTATTAAAACCATATTTTTGTAGAATTTCAGGGAGTATTTCTTTAGAATTGGGTAATGGACTATATCCACCATTTAATAAGGGCAATGTAGAGCTAAAGATCGCCGAAAAAGAGGACGGGGTTTCAGGTCCATTAGTGAAGGCATTTAAAAATTTATAACCTTTTTTTGAAAATTTCAAAAGCTCAGGGTCGGTTTCTCTTGAATATCCGTAAGTTGAAAGATGATCTGGTCTAAGAGCATCAATAGTGATTAAAATAATCCTTTTATTTTTCCTTGAACCCATTGTTTTTCATAATATATAATATTTAATAAATTTAAAATTGTCCAATAATTCTAAAGAACTGACTTCCCATTTAAAATTTTTTACACTCCACTTTTTCTAATTCAAATGGAAATTTTTCATTTTTGGTTACTTTTTTCTGAGACTAAGTTTTATTAATAAATAAATTCAGTTAAAATATTATAGAAACTTAATCTTATCATAACTAGCTGGCCTATAATGAAGAAAAAAGTATTATTATTCGTTCCTTCTTTAAGGAGGGGTGGGGGAGCAGAGAAGGTTGCATCAAAACTCTCGTTTTATTTATCAGAAAATTATGAGGTTTTCATTCTAACCTTGTTTGATTTCAAAAAAAAAAATGACCATGCTGGAAAGTATCATTCTTTAAAAATGAAGTATTTCATTATTGAATTTATTCCCGATATAATACGAATAAAAGCTATAATATCTCTTCTCAATCCGGATCTTATTATAACCTTTATGAATAAAACTAGTTTTATAATTATTCCAATGAAATATATTTTTAATATCAAAATCCCTTTGGTCGTTTGTATGAATTCCAATCCAAATTTGCAATATCAAAAACGAGTGTATGGGAAAATTTTTTTAAAATTATTCTATAACCTCAATAGACTCCAGGTTATCATTCCAGTTTCTAAAGATTTAAAAAAAATCTTGATTGAAAAATATGGTATAAACTCTAATAAAATTATCACGATATATAATGGATTAAATATATCAGAAATACGAGAAAAAGCAAAAAAACCAATAGAGCAATACAAGGAACTTTTCGAAAGTAATAACTATTATAGGTTTATATCAATGGGTCGTTTATCACCCGAAAAAGGATTTCATGTTTTAATAGAAGGATTTAAAAGAACTTTAAAAAAGATTCCAAATGGTATTCTATTAATTATTGGCGATGGGCCCCAGAAAGAAAGTCTCAAAAAGTTAATTTACAAAAATGATTTAGATAAAAAGGTTTTTCTTCTAGGGTTTAAAGAAAATCCTTATAAATACATGAAAAGGGCAGATACCTTTATCCTCTCTTCCTTTAATGAAGTTCTACCTTATAGTTTGATTGAGGCTCTCGTCTGTAGATTACCAGTAATATCTACTGATTGCCAAACGGGTCCGAGAGAAATATTAGAAGATGGAAAGTATGGATTGCTTGTCGAGGTTGGTAATGGGATGGAGTTAAGTGAAAAAATGATTTTACTGGCAACAAATAAAAAATTAAGAGAGCATTTCATAGGAAAAGCACAAGAAAAAATATTTGATTTTAAAGATGATATATCAAAAAAGAAATGGAATTTATTAGCGTCTTATTTGCTCGGAACCGATTGATATTAGTAGAGGAAGAATAATTTTAATGATTACAAACGCTCTAAATATTGATAAAATGTAAAAATAGTAGATTTACCCAATGATATCGAAAAGAATTAATTTCAGCTTTTTTGCTAATTTTTCTACAGTAAATCTTTGCTTATAAAGATTATATGCATTGTTTTTAATTTTCTTTTTCAGATCATCATCATAAGCCAAAGTTTTAATTGAATTTGCTAAAGATTGGGGGTCTCCCGCCTTACATAGTACAATATTTGCGGAATCAATAAAGACCTCCTCAATTGCACTACTCTTAGCACTTATCATAGGGAGTTTCATTGCAATTCCTTCAAATACTTTATTCGGGATTACTAAATTAGTCTTTTCACTTGTTCCAAAAATACCTAATCCAATATCAAATTCAGCTATTAAATCTCTCAATTTATATAACTCAGAACTTTTATAATAACCTTCTATTAATTGCAGGTTGGTTAATCCCAACTTCTTTACAAGTGCCTTATTATTTTTTAGTGTTTGACCTTTCCCGAATAGAATAAATTTAATTTTCTTGTCGTTTTCAAGTAGTTTAGCTGCTTTAATAATGTATTTGACTCCATGTAATGGGATAAATGATCCCCAATATCCAATTTTAATGGTTTTCCGACCTTTTTCTAATTCTAATGGATAAAAAATGTTTTTCCGACAGCCTACATATAACAATCTAAATTTATTTGTAGGAATATTATATTTATCGTGGAAAAATTTTATATGAGAAAGGGTATCTAATATTAAATAATCCGAGAACTTACATTCAATGAAATCTAGGAAGTAATAATAAAATTTATAGAAAGTTTTCGGGATAAATTTTATTTTTCTAGTTAATTTTAATTTTCTATCATGATAGAATGTTAGCAGTTTAGAAATAAAGATATCATTAATCAACTTTTTGTTTTTAATCCAACTTAGAAATTTCGCTATTAAAAATGTAAAGATTTCTTGACCTAGAGAAAAATAGATTATGATATCAACCTCTATACTTAATAATTCTTTAAAGTGCTTTATAAAAGGGCCTAAGATACTTCTATTACCATATCCATAGTCATTAAAATTAAATTTATAGATTTTTACCTCACTTTTCTTAAGTCCTTCAAGAAATACATAATTTCTATTATAG
>WJIN01000207.1 GCA_014730295.1 Promethearchaeota archaeon
GAAGGATATTTCCTTACTTCCTTGCTAATCTCTGTCTTCCTTTCATACACTGCGTTTATGATTGCTTGACGGAGTGTATCCCTGATAAATCTTAGTCGCGGGTGTTTCACGATAAGCGTTCGCTTTTTATCCATTTTTTTCTTCCCTCGTGATGTTTGTTGTAATATTATAATGATTCGCACTAGGGGAATGGGTTGGGTGCGTCGGGGTGTTCGGTGCTGTGAGGGTGCGTCTTGTAATATTCTTGTCTCCTCTTGTAGCACGAGATGCAGTACCACTCCTTATGGAATGGATTAAGCATCATATCGGAGGTTTTTGAGCCGCAGATCGAGCAGATGCATGTGGAGGCGTCGAGTGCGCGCTGGAGGTCTTGCTCCTTGCGAACTAGAGGGATTAGTTTATCCCAATCATGAAATTGTTTTGGAATAGAATTGGTATATGAATTTTCTGCCATATTATTTAAAAGAAGATAATCCCTTTTATCTCTTGTTGCTCTTTCATATTAATCTCTTCATCAATTAATTACTTAATGTATTCGATACATCTTTTAGAAAACTCAGATACTAACCTAAAATTTATATAATGGAAGAAATAAAGGGATGAGTAGTAATTTAAATAAAAAAATAGGTGATTTTAAACAAATGAGTTATTTTGTGAAATATTTTAAAAAGCATCAAGGAATTACACCTAAAAATGAGGAAGAAGAATTTCAATATGCGGTAATAGATGCATTATATTATATTAATAAAGATATTCAAAAAATCAAAAAAAATCTAGGAATTAGATAATAATTCAATGAGCCTTCTTATCAACAAGGGGCACCACGGGGGAGGGAAGTAAAAGATAGTAATTAAACCATTATTGCATATATTAAATAGTGTTTAATACTTTGATAATATATTATCAATCTCATATTTTATATTATTTCTTGCCTGTTTCTCATATAAATCCCGAAATTTCTTAGTTTTGTAGATAATTCGAGAATTTAAGTATTGGTTCAAGATTTTCTTCCTTTCTTTATTATAAATGTCATCAAGAACGAAATCGTATTCTTTTTTTTATATTTTTAGCATATTTAACGTATTGTTCCCTTTCCATTCCTAGGATTAAAAGGTCTAAATCTAAAAAGAGGTTCAAATCATAATTTTCATTCCCATCTTGAATTGTATGGTCTTTAGTTCTAAGAATTAATTCTTCTATTTTACGGATTCTATTTTTTTCATAATTAATTTTTACTAAAAATTCCCTCGCACATTCAGCACTTCTTTCCTCATTATCACCTTTAAGAGGATCATAGATTATATCGTGAAACCATATCGCAAATAATACTGAATCATAATCATCAATTCTATTTTTGAATCTTTTAACTTCAGAAAGCATTAAATTAATATGAGTTAAATTATGATAATGTCTATTTGAAGAATCATATCTTTTTTCAATGATGTCATAAAGATTTTCAATGAGATCTATATCAATGGAATATTTTGATACTAGATCCACCCATAAAATTTTCATGTGTAGGGTTTCATTCAATTTAAGTCAATACAAATAATATTAGAATTACTTTTTTTTTGTTTTTAATAACGATAATAATTCTTTCCCTATTTTGCGTAATATCACGTAATTTTTTTCGTCTTGTGTACGATCTCTTTCAACTGGGAGTCTTATACAAATTCCTAAATCTTCATGAAGAAATAAATAGAATTCAAAATCATTAATTTTATAGATATTGGTTAAGGAACATATACCAACGATATGATCTACTAGTTTTGCTACTCCATTCTTTTTTATAACATCTGCTAGACGATTGAATTTATGTAAATTTTTAAAAAATATATAAATACCATCATCGAATTCGGATTCAAATAAGGTAATTACCATATAGTTTCACGTTCTTTATTATTATAATATTATATTTTCATTTTAGTCTTTTCTTTTTTTTCTAACAGTATGATTATAATTTTAGTCAGCTATCCTATCTTAAAATATTTCCACCATCTATTACAAACCTCCCATCCACTAATTTCTAAATCGTCATTGACATCTTGACGAGATCTCATTGAACTTTCAATTATTTCTCTCCAAATTCCAACTCCTTTATATCCCTTATTTTCAGTATGTTTGACAAAATCATCCCAAATCTTATTTTTTTCTGTCTTCTCTAAAAATTCTGCTAACTTTTGATCCTTCATTAATTCACGAGCCCTTGTTCTTAGACAATTCCTTAAATAAAATGCTTGTACTGCTTGAAGTTTTAGTGATAAGCTATGATCTAACATATCTCTCATTTTGTATTCCTGTCTAAGATACCATAATCTTGCCTCTCTGTCGGTTAATGATTGAGGTTTTATTCCTTTACTAAAGAAGTTTACAAGCTCTTGGGCTCTTTTAAAATAACTAAGATATTTCAAGGGTTTTTCTTGTGTTGAGCTTGGCATGCCATATGCAGTAGAAAAAGGGACAAATCTATTTTTTAATATCTCTTCAATGGTTATGAATGCTTCTGCTGATAAATCCACAATTCCTATTATATCTTTTCCAGAAACAGGCGAGATATCAACTAATGGATTTGTCTCTGGATTTACTCCCTCAGTGACATAGAAAGTCTCACCATTAAACGTATATACATGCTCCACTCGATGAACAATTTTTACCTCATTTTGATAAAATACTATGATATCTCCCTTTTCATACTGTGTACCTTCTGACATCAATCTCATAGGTACTTCAGCACCAGGTTGTAGTTCAGGTATGCCAGCCATTGATTCACTTAATAC
>WJIN01000208.1 GCA_014730295.1 Promethearchaeota archaeon
ATCTTCGGTAGCTCTCTCACTAGATCTTAATATTGCTTTTTGATCTTCAGGATTAGTTATTTTCATAATGATTTGACTATTACATTGCGATAAGCTATCAGAATCAATTTTAGAAGGTCTTTGGGTTATCAAAACTAAAAATAAACCAAATTTTCTACCTTCGGCTGCGATCGTATTAATTATTTGGCTACAAAAAGTTGTTCTTCTGCGTATAGGCGGTATAAATCTATGTGCCTCCTCTATAATTATGAAGATCGGAAAGTCTGCTTCGTTTAAAATGAATCGATAAGCTTCTTTTAGGATATTTGCAGTGATATAATTCATCGAATTATCAGTTAATCCTGATAGATCTAACACAGATATACCCCAAGGTCTTAGAATTTCTTCAATAGGAATATCATTATTTCCAAAAACTCTGTATCTTAATAATTGACGAAGCCTTATTATAGTACTTTGGCAAACTCTTCTTTCCATAGCATTTCCCGCTTCATTTTCTAAAATATTTAATTCTTCTAGAAGGCGTTCAGGTGAATAACTATCTTCATCAATTCTCTCAATCGCTTCCCTTATCTTATTCTTAATCCTTGTGGCATTGCTTGGAATATTACAGACATTAGATATATCTTCTTCATCTAGTTGAGCAAAATTGATTTCATAGTCTCTTAAATTTGGGATCGAATCTTCTGAATATCTTCCCGTACTACTTGGATTTCTAAAAACTCTGATATAATTACTTCGCTCCACTGGAGTATAATCCTCGGCTTTTTGACCTAGAAAAACATAGTCAGAATGTGGATCTATAACCAGTATTGATGCCCCAAGCCTATATAATTCTTCAATTAATACTCCTGTGGTATAAGACTTTCCAGCACCTGTCTGGGCTATAATTGATAGGTGTCGATTTAATCCATTTGGATCTAATAAAACTCTAACTTTATTATTTGTAAGTAAATTACCGATATGTAATCCTTGATCTTTTCTTTTAGAGAAAAATTGTTCTAATAGTTTATTAGAAGCAAGAAATACTTCCTCTCCCGGTAATCTATTCTTCCTGGGTAATCTTATTATCTCCTTGGAAGTTTCTTTATCTAAGTATCCGAGGATTTTTGCTGTTCCATATATTTTAGGATTTACAATATTTTGTTCAATTTGCTTCTTTACAACTGAGGGAATAGTATCTACTGTAACATTTTTACTTATACCATATATTTCTGATACTTGGGCTAATATTTTATTTTTTTTTTCAACATTTTTTACCCGTTCAATGGAATTAAGCATTAAATAATCCCATTTCATCGGAGCATTCTTTTCTTCAGTAACAAACTCAAATTGTGAGGTGGATGCCTCTCCAATTATATAACCAATAAATTTCAATTCTTCCATTTTAATTTACCTTTTCATTCTTTTTATTCTTCTTTTTTGGTAATATAACAAATTTAAGTCCAATTTATCTTGCAGAAACGTTTCATAAACTTCATTATACACTCTATTTCCAAGAACAGCATCATCGTGGGCTGCTGATAATAGTATATTATAATTATCGATACCTCCATACAATTCTTTAATAATAGATATGATTTTTACTAACAATGTTTCAATTATTTCTCTAAATTTGACATAAGGAAATTTAGTCAAGTAATTCCAATCACTAAAATACCAACTCGGAATGTCTATTTTTATTGGATTATCTCTTAAATCTAAAAAAATATGAAAAGAAAGAAAAGTTGGAATATTGGAGAATTGCTTGATAATCTTTTCCGAGCGTTTTAAAAATTTGGATTTTTCTTGAGTATTCAATTTAGATATGTATTTTCTAAAATGATTTATAAGGTAATTCTGGCTATTTTTTATCATATTCTTAAAAATTCTCTGCTGTTCAATGCGTCCTAAACCTTTTTCAATAGGGAAACTGAAACCTGGATACTTTGAAAAACGATAAATAATTTCCCAATCTGTTCTTGAGACTAAATATTCTTCATAAATAGATTTTATTTTTTTTAGTAATTTTGGCTTTTTAGTAATTAATTCTTTAAACTGTTTTATTTTTGAATTATTTGAATTATCTATTCCTTTAATAACTTCTTTTATTAGATTATATTCTCTCAACGTTAACGAATTTTTAATTTTTTCTCGATTTTCATAATAAACCTCATCCAAAAGAGCATTCCTAAAGAAATTGTCTCTTGAGTCTTTACTTAATCCTACTATGAGTACATTTTTTCTTTTAGCTTCCTTTAATACTTGAAAAACTCGATTAATATGATCGATAATAAATGCTTCATCCTCTAATACAGGACTTTCAACAATATGACTCATTATTCGTGAATATAAAGAACCATCAATAAAACAAATATTGGTTTTTTCTTCCTTTTTCTGTGATTTTAGATATTTCTCTAATATTTGAAATTCTAAGTTTTCTGATTTCCTCCCAAAATAGGTATTAACCTCAAAACCAGATCCTTCTAAAGTGAAAACTTCTGCTTCCAGATTTCTTAGGATCTCACCACTATTTATAATTCCGCTCGCACGAGTCAAATAAAAATATGTTCCGTTTGAAAATTCTCTTTTCTTTCCACTAGCATCAATAGCTATAGCTTTAAAATTTTGATTATCCGCTTCAATATACTTTTGGAGTGGTAGAAAATATTTCTCAAACTGTTTCTTATAATCTGATTTAAGATTTCTTAACTTTAAACCTTCTGTGAGGTATTGAACAAATTTCTCTTTTTTATTATTTATCTCGTTACCAAAGAGGTCGATAAAGTTAGGCATGATTTTTGAAACTTTTATTAGATAATTTTTACCCTTATATAACCGTATTTGTCTTATAGATAACAATTTATTAATAAATCTTATAAATTTATCGATTTCTTTCTCCTTACCTATTCTATTGATATATCCATTGCTATATAAATCAATATACTCTTGAGGAGCAAAATATGGTTCATGCGGACCCCAAAAATCTACTCGTAAATGAAAAGGGTTATTATCTGATTTTTTAGCAATTTTCTCTAATGTATTACATGCTAGATCAGCAAGGAAGAATGCTTCATGAGATTTTTTTGGTGTAGTCATTATACCTGTCGAATATTCGGAATATGCGGGAAATGTTGGTTTATATTTATCACCCTTATCAATACCGAGACTTTTGGATATTGGATCCAAGAAATTCCTGCCAAAGATAAGAGACAATTCGAGGATTTAAATGGAGATGATATACATGATTACAGAGAATATTGGAAAGGCAATTCTACAGAAACATCTATGGAAATAACAGATCGTCTGATTCAATTTTATAAACAGCATTATTCGGGGAATTTCAGAATTACCTATAATAAATTATATATAGCTGCGGGGATCGATGAAAGAAATTTCATGTGGATAAATCTGAGAAAATCAAATTATGTTCGCTTTAAAATCATGATAGATAATGATTCTTTAAAAAAAGCTCTTGAAATCTATGAGAAAATGGGCAAATCACCAGATAGGAGATATCAATCTACAAGTTTACAAACTGACAGTTTAGAAATTCCATTAACTCAATCAGATTTAGAGGAATATGAAGCTATTTATTTCTATTTTTTTCAGAATCATATTTTTACTCCTATTCTTTCATTAAGGACTTGAAAAATGCTAATTTTAAAATATCTCGTATAGTGACATCAAGACCAGTAGAAACTGGGATAACATGTGAGAGTAAGGCTTAAAAATTAAGTGTGTTTTTAAATTGGTTCTTCTCTCCCATAGTTGATATAAAGCATATTATGCTATTTTCTATAAATCATAGAAACGAAAAAAAATAATTCTCGTAGAAATATAATAAATGGAAAACTTAACGAAATGAGTTAAGACTCTTTTTAAATAAAGTTTAATGGACAATAATAGGTATTTGGTCGTTTTCTTACTATTTTCGGAAGAGCTTTTTCCAAAAATTCCATTCTTTCTTTCCATACGCGAATATAAAATACATTAATCGGTTCAAATCTATCTTCATACAAATTGGGACCATCCTTGGTCTGTATTTTCGGATTCAATGCCAGATTTAAAAATACAATTGAGGATATCCGTTAATATCGATAATCATTGAACCTCATGAAGTCCAATTATCGCAGAGATATTTATCATCGCTCATAAGCATATGGGTATCAAAGAAATCCTTTTATATTTCCTTTCCATTGGGAAAGAGTTTTGTCGCTCTTCCAAGAGGCACAATATTAGCAAAATTAGTGCCATAACGTAATCTCGAATCTTCATTCCCTCGAGAATGGTCTAATTCGGGGTGTTCGTCAAAAATTTGGTCTAGAAGAGTCTCCTCCAATCAAAAAACTGTTATTTCTATATTTTAAATCTCTATGTATTGGATGATCGTCAATCCAAATATTCCACTTTTCTTCATTTAAGTGGTCGCATATTACAAAAACCACATCTGCTTCATTCATTTTACATTAGGAAGTGTTTAATATAATTTACTTCAAATAGTCTAATATACTTCTAGTGTTATTTTTATTTTTCGGGATTCATAAAAATTTTTCAAATCATCAGTATGAGAGTCAACTTCATTTTTTTAGACCTGATAAATGACTTTTTCAAGAGGTTTCAAAAATTAATTAAGATTGCCTACTATATTATAGAATTCGCAATTTTAGCTTCTATAATTGATAAATAATACTGATTTTTTTTCATTCATATCATAGTAATTTTATCAAATAATAGATAATCATGAACGAATTGGAAAGCGATACGATTTTCTACAATCCACTCCCGTCCGTATAACTCATAAAAATCCCGAAAAATATCGTTAGATATGATATACGCATCCTCTCGTTTCGCGTATTGTAAAATGAAGTGGTCCGCTTGGGTGCCCCCCGGTATTTCGATAAATTTCGCGTCCTTAATAAGTTTTTGATACTCTGCTTGATTGTCAATAATATAATACAAGCTTCTATCAAACATTACGACATAGTTTTGGATATTTAATGAATCTAAAGTGTTAATGAGTATTCTCAAATTTTTCATCCTTCCTATGGAGCCGTCTCCATTTTCATTAAATCTTGCGATATTAGCACCGTCGACAACAAAATTATAACAGCTAATCTCACATTTCTTTTGTCCTAAGAAAATTTGAGATTCAGAATTTTCTATTTTGATTTCATTATTAATCTCTTTTTGCTTACTTTTGCCTATGGAATTGATTTTTCCTCTATTCATTCCTTTTTTACTTAATTTGGGCTCGTCGGCATTTTTATTAGAAGGAATTCTTTCAATCTCCTCTTCGGAAGTAATATATTCTTCCGATTCTTCGATCTGCGAAATCTTGGATTTATCATGGTCAGCATCACTTCGCCCTTGAATAGTCGAACTTTTCTCTTTTTCATAAGAAGATTTAATTTTTTTGAATTTCTCTTTAACTTTTCTCATTCTCTCATCCAGAGAAAGCTCTTCCTTTTCTTTTTCCCGAGTCTCAATATCCGCAACCTTCTGAGACGATTTAGTCTTAGCTTTATGAAGATCAATATTGCTTG
>WJIN01000475.1 GCA_014730295.1 Promethearchaeota archaeon
GTGATAATGATGGCTGGGTGACCAGCGAAATGAACGGACATAAGTATGTATACCAGATCAATGATTATGATGGAGCCCATGGCGGAGATATACAAAATCATTGGACAAGTACTCAAGCGAACGGAACTATAGAATTTTGGATGAGTTTCTCCTCGAATACCCAAGGGCACGATTACCGAGTTAAGCAATACGGTGTTGGAGAAACATTCCGTTTGATCGTAATCGATGGAGAATTCAAGTATTATGATAATACGGGGATTCATACTTTATCTGGAGCGCCTACACCTCAAGTCGATGAGTGGTATCATATTCGTTATGAATTTCGAGGTTCGTCAACAAACGAACACAAAGGTCTTACTTCACAGTATACTTACAAGATCTATATTAACGGAGAGGAATTCGGACCGTTCGAGTTCGCAACTAACATCGATCCAGATACATTCCACGCTCACACCGCAATAGCATCGAATAACCTCTCAATCTATTGGGACGCGGTTGGGTATTCCTGGGATCCGAGTTACCAAATTGGTGATAATCAAGGAGAAGGTTTGCTACTATCATATGAAAAATATTCCATGATAGAAGAAGTAGCATATTCAATTGATGGATCTTTATTGAAATCAATTACCGGAAATGCAACCATAGTTTTTCCAAAAAATGGTCTACATTCAATACAGCTATTTGGAAATGATTCTTTTAATACTCAATACAGTTCAGATGTAATCTACTTTACAACTAACCTAAATTTACCTGTAATTACGGGTATAAGCAACACTACTATTGAACAATTTTCAGATTATGAGTTAGTTTGGACGATTGAAAATAAAGATTCTGGTAGGTATAAGATAAAAAGAGATAGAGTTACTGTTGATTCCGGACAAATTTATAATTCAAATACTATAAATTATCAAGTTAATTCTGAAAGCGTATCTCAACATAATTATACACTCCTATTTTGGGATCCATTTAATAATCATGCAAATTATACTTCCATAGCAGAAATAGTAGATTTAACAGATCCCTCCTTTCAAGGCAATCTGTCGGTTTCAATTCCACAAAACAGTTCTTATAATTTAGTATGGACAATCACAGAATATAATAACGGAACTTATATTATTTTAAAAGAGGGAACTTTAATCGATTCAGGTCCATTTCAGGATGGAGAAATCGTAGAATATGAAGTGTTTACTGAAATTGTTGCTGAATTTAACTATACTATTATTGCTGTTGATCCTTTTGGAAATGAAGCACAATTTACTTCTATGATAAGTATAATAGACCAAACTATTCCCGTCATAGATGGAACAACTTCCATTACAATTCCACAAAACAGTTCATATAGTTTAGAATGGACGATCACCGAGTATAATAACGGAAGTTATATCATATTAGAGGAGGGAATCATTATTAATTCAAGCACCTTCTTTGACGGAGATATTATTAGTCATTATGTTGAGACCGAAAAAGTGGATGAAATCAATTATACTATTATAGCTATTGATCCCTCTGGGAATGAAGCACAATTTACTTCGATCGCAACGGTGGTTGACACTATTTATCCCTTGATCGATGGATTGATATCACTTTCAATTGAACAAAGCAATATTTATGATTTAGAATGGACCATTACCGAATACAATAACGGCACATATCTGATATTGAAAGATCAAATTATTGTTAAATATGATAATTTTTCAAATAAAGAAAAAATTTCAATACAACTAGATACCAGCATTGTTGGACTTTTTAACTATACGATCATTGCTATTGATTTCTCAGGAAATGAAGCTAATTTTACAACAATGGTGAACATAATTGATCAAACTGATCCCATCATTGAAGGATTAGAAAATATAGTTATCGAACAAAATTCCATTAATTATGTAAGCTGGAAAATTACAGAATTGAATAATGGTTCCCATGAAATAATAGTAGATGGATTTTCCATCAATTCTGGACAATTCATCAATAGTAACAATGTGACAATCTCTATCGATACAAGTATAGTTGGAGTATACAATTATACCATAGTTGCTACAGATCCTTCGGGGAATAGAGCTGAATTTACATCAATGGTAAATATAATTGATCTGACTGATCCTATTATAGAAGGATTGAAAAATATTCAAATAGAACAAAATTCCATTAATTCTGTAAGCTGGAAAATTATAGAATTGAATAATGGTTCCTATGAAATCATAGTAGATGGACATTCCATCAATTCTGGACAATTCATCAATGGTAATAACATTTCTATCTCTATTGATACATCAATTGTCGGAGTGGAAAATTACACCATCATCGCAACAGATCCTTATGGAAATGATGCTAAATTTACAACTGTAATTAGCGTAATCGATTCTATTCCCCCTCAGATAGAAGGAGAATCAAGCGTTATAGTCGATTTCAATCAGTTTTATATTTTAGAATGGAATATATCTGAAATTAACGATGGGACATATCTAATTAAAATTGAAAACACTACATTAATTTCAAATGCTTTTACTGATGGTGATACTGTTTCAATTCCATTGGATACTAGTCAATCTGGCTATTTCACATACACCATCCTCGCAACTGATCCATCAGAAAACGAAGCAACCTTTAATACAATCGTCTATATTAAACAACCTAATCCCACAAATATGATACCGGGATATGATTGGGTCTTGATTGTTATTCTGCTGACCTCATTAACTTCAGTATTA
>WJIN01000209.1 GCA_014730295.1 Promethearchaeota archaeon
AAATAACAAGACCTATCAATTGTTTAATGGGTGGATTGACTGTCATTATTGGTGTATTAAATACGAGAACCGGAGTTCCACTAACCAATTTGATTTTAAATTTAATATTGGGGGTAATAACTTATATTTTAATAGCTTATCAATTTTAGTGCTAAAGATAATACTATTTGATTCAAATCTTCAACGGAATATTTATGCAAATTCTGTGGTATAAATTCAAAAAAAGGAAAATTGGCATACAAGGAATTTGGAAACGATTTTTTACTAAAAAATTTTCATGAAAGTACAATATTGTGTGAGATTAGAAAAGAATATGCATTATGGGAGAGGGTATGGTTTAATAATTTTGATTATGCAAAAGAATCAAAAGATTAGATTTAATCAATCTTGGAAATAACTTTTTTTGAAAATGCAGGAGAACAAGCTATTAATAAAATTTTTTCGAATTTTAAAATTTCTAATTCTTAGTTGAAACAACTTCATTAGAGTAGCTTTTTCATTTTGATGAATAGTAGTTATTAAAATTAAATGAGGTGAAAGTACCTGTTCTTTTATGATTGAATGTTCTAAATGCTAATAATTATAATTTTGCTTAAATTCATAATAATTTTCTAGTAAAAAAATGAGATAAAAAGCCTTAGAGAAAGAAGCAAACAGAACTGTAAGTTTAAAACAATATAATGATAAAATTACAGAAAGATTGTGAAATTTGTAAAGGTTCCGATACTAACTATATGGCGTTAAACATGGATAAAGATATGTTTTTTTTAAGGCGTACTATATTAGAAGAACCACCTAAGATACTAATGAAAAAGATGGATTCAACTGAATATATTCACAGAATAAGAATAAAGATGGAAATTAATAGAAGAATTGGTTTATTTATGGAAAGATAAATTTTATTATTAGGGTAAAATAGTAAAAGATTGAAGGATTTTGATGATAAGATAGGATAATTATTTCTAAAATCTCTCAAACAAGAAGAGATTATGGTGGGAGGAAGAAAAACAGAAAAAAAATGGAGATATTAGAGTAAAAATACACTTTATTTTGTTTTTTACATCAGAGTGTTTTTTTATTATTACCTAAGATCATATATATCTTCCCATAAATTACCATTAATAATATGGTTTCTTTAATATTCTTATTCTTTCTTTTCGATAATTGACTTCAATTTGAAGTTTTTTTCCTTTGATATTTGTATACTCAACTAAATCTAACAATTCTAATCCAATATTAGAATAATATATAGGGATTAATTCTTTATTCAGAATTAATGGAAATCCAACCAAACCTTTTTCAATTGGATTTCTCTTCGAATCATTTTTCGGTTGGATTATGTCGGGTAAACTAAGTATTTCCCTTGAATTCCATGGTGTTTTAATGTTGTTACTAAGTATTTTTTCATAAAAACTTTCTAATTCTTCAATTAGCTCTAGAATGGTATTAATCCATGGATTTTTTTGGTTAAGATTTTTTTCAATAAGCTTGCATTTTTGATATATTGAACAGATTATTTCTATTCTGCTTTCAGTCTTTTGATCTAAAAATTCTATACTTTGAAAAAGGGAATCTAATCCTAATCTAAGAATAACTTCTAGTTGGGATTTATTTTGGGTCTTTTTATCATAATTAATGATATCTCTGATTTTTTTGTTAACAAATTGAGATAAACCTCTCTTCCATTTATCTTTTCCATATAAAATCCGAGAAAAATCATAAATAAAATTACTTAGATCTGATTTTATGAGTCTAATTATCTTTTCTTTAGCTTTTTTGAGGTTATCACTCTCCAAGTTTTGCCGAATTCTATCTAATCTAATCTTTGTTGTATTCCATATTTTTGTCTTTTTTAAAGAAAAAATGTTATCTCTCTGAATTAATCTCTTTAACCTAGAGATAAATTCCTTTGCTACTTGGAGAAAATCAGCTAAAAACTGAATTTTTAATTTTCTATCAGGTTTATTTGGTAAATCATCGATTTTTTTAGCAAAAACAGTTAAATTTTCTATTTCATACCATGAGCCTTCATAGTGATTGAGAGCTGATGAATAATTAGAAATATCAAAACCATCACATAGAATAACTAGGGATTGAATAATGTATTTGTAAGTTTCTTCAATCATATTGAGTTGTTTTTTTCCAACTATATCTTTATCGACTAAATCATTAGAGGTGGTTAGATTAAATAGTTTTTCATAATTATTGGAAATCTTTTTTAATTTTTGTTGAAAATTACTTCCATATTCCTCAGTTCGATCTATAATTTTGTTTAAATTTCTCAAATATTTATTTTCTTTGGTTCTTATCGTTTGATCAGCAAAAAATAGGGGTAACAAAATATTATGAGGAGATAAACCATATTGATTATTAATTTTATCAAAATAATTATGAATATTCTCTTCTAATGTCCATACAATATCTGAATCATTTAGCTCTTTCTTTATTATATTAAGATTTACAAAATGTTTCAGAAATTTTTTGTTTTTAGTAAATTCATAACTCTTTTCTGAAAGATAATCATTTTCCCAAAATTTATCAATAATTCTTAGAGATTTTGAAAAAATCTCTCTATTATTCTCACAATTTTCTTTCAATTCCATTAGAACATTATATACATTTTTATGTTTAGATTGAAGGTCTTTTTTAATTGTTAATATATTCTGATAGTCAGATTTTATGGTAATTTCCTCTTCAACAAATTCCAATCGCTTAAACCGATCTAATACTATCTCAATATAATTCCTAAAAGTCTTGATTGGCACACCACTTTGTTTAGCCATCCTTTTAACTCTGAATAAATAGCTTCTAGTTATCTGTGGTGGATTTTGAGGATTTTCAGCAAAGACTTTTAATCTTTGATTTATCATCTCCAATGCAATTTTCAAATCGATTCCAGGTATTCTCTGAAAATCATCAACACTACCAGAAATGGAATGGTCTTGATTTATCTTGTCAACTACTTCTGAAATAGCGGAAAAGAAAAAGGAGGTTTTAATTGAATCTCTTGAAAAATTTTTCTTATATATTTGAAGATTACTGATAAAATTTATTACTTGATCTAAATAATCTTTTTTACCAGAGATTTTATATATATCTTCAATAAAAATGACTATAGTATCATAAATTGTTGATAAATTTTCAATCATTTCACTAATTCCCATTTCGAGTTCTTGGTATTCTGGTTCTTTTTTGAATTTATCAAAATGGACTTTCTTCATTTTAAGATACAGATTCGTGAAAAATTGAGTTCGAATATCTTCTAAATTCCTCCTCACTTCGAGAGGTATATTAAAATAAATCACTTTAGGATGGTGTATTCTAAATAAATTCATGATATACTGAAATAATGTGGTTTTACCTGACCCGTAGGCACCATATATAGCAATAGTTCGCTTTTGTAAGTCCTCTATATTATCATTAATAATAATTTTTCTATATTGTTGGATTATGTTTGTTTGATATACCACCTTTTCAATTAGGTCGCTACTAATCATATTAAGACCGTCTTTAGATGGAAACGGATTAACTCTTAGACCGAATTTTTTATACCATTGCATATCAATATTATCATCAAAAATGTCTTCAGAATATAATTTTGGTAAATATTCTTTTTTAAGATCTTTGTATCTATCTAAAGTTGATTTATTCTTTTCTAATTTTTCGATTTTAATGTTTTTTTCAACTATTATCTCTCTTAACTCTTTTATGCTTAAATTTTGTATTTTTTTTGAAATCTTTGTTATAATTTTTTCATTTTGTGAATTAAAGAAAGCAGGAGAATAAAATTGTAATACATCATGATGAATATGCTTTATTTCACTGAATAAATAAACCTCTTCAAGTAATTGTTTTAACTCAGAATGAGATTCAAGAATTTTATTATTTAAAAGGAATTTCAGAAAGCTTTTGACTAAATTATTATAACTAAAATGAATTTGGAATGTATCCTTAATATTATTTCTTTGTTCTTTGAGATCTGACTTATCTGATATTCTTAGAAAATGGTCACGTCTATTTGAAAAATACTCTACTAAATATTTTGGAACATCTATATCTTCAAGAGGATCCTTAGATTGCTCTTCCTTATCTTCTTTTTTAAACCTTTTAATTTTTAGAGAAATTATTCCGTTATCTTTTCCTTTTTCATACAGAGTTGTGTCTCTAGCAAAATAGCCTATGTCATTTTTCGTAAAATATATCTCGACATTTAAATCACCGTTTTTCCGATTAAATTCTACTATTGAAATTCTATTATATAAATCTTCATGACTTTCATTATCATTTAAGAAGCCAACTCCATTTGTAATATTAATATACTCTCCCGAAGAACGCGAAATACATAAATTTTCAGGATAATGTTCGTGCCCACTAATTAATAAATCACATGAATATAACAATAAATCAACAATATTATTTTTGTTTTTTTTATACAACCAAGAGATAGGATGATGCATTATAAAAATCGAAAGTTGATTATTTTTTTTCTCAGAGCTGATACTTCTTATTAAACTTGGATCAATATATGGTTTGAAACTATCGTTTCCAATAGTATTAAATAAACAAGAATTTATCATATGAATTTTTACTTCAAAATTACCAAATATGATTTTTTCTGAGTATCCTTTTATACTTTTATTAGAACCATGAAATTTCCGAGTAAAGTAGTTAAAATTCTTAAATGCTTTATTTATGTGAGAATCAAAACTATTATCATTCCAAATATTTTTGTATTTATTCATATTTATATTTTCCACATATCTGAATGCAGAGTTTAGATCCTGTCGATTATAATCATGATTTCCCGGAATTATAAAAATCCTTTCCTTTGGTATATCTAAACTCTTTTGAATTTTAGTAAAGAGTTTTATCACTTTATCAAACTCTTCCTTTTTTCCAGATTCTGAAATATCACCAGATATTAAAGCAAAATCAATTTGTCTTTCTAAGATTATTTCATCAAAAAAATTAATTAATTTTTCAAAAATCTCTTCCTCCTCATTATCTTTATTTTTTCCTATGTGAAAATCAGATAGTAAAACAAATCTTATCATTTTGGTATACTGATCATTAGATAAATTAAATATATAAAATATTAATTCAATTCACTATAAATAATATAAATATTTCCTAATAAAATTTTGAATATTTAACCATAAACATTATTAGAAATTTTAAAAATTTCCTGAATATTTTTTCGGTTGAAATCTTCCCAATGAGCTTCTTTCAATTTTAATTTTCTAAACCCATATTCTAGGTAATTAAATTCTCTTAAAATGAACCCATAAAAGAGATCCTCTAATATTGAAATTAAAAAGTTGGATTTATGTAGATTTTGTATCTTTTGATTTAAAGGTAGCTTTTAAGTCTCTGGATGATTTTTTAATTTATTTTGAGTTTTATAACTTATTCTCAAAAGCCAACATCCAGAACATAATCCTAATAAAATTATTTTAATTATATGGATAATTGTTACACCAATTTCCTCGTTAAAAATTAATAATATATGAACTAATAAAAAAAGAGGAAATAATGGTTTTAATATCCAATTTAGTATCCAAGTTTTTATAGTATTATAATTTTTATATTCCAATATTTCATTTAAAACTATTATAGCAATATAAAATGCAAGAAAAAATTAAGCAAACCGAGTAGAATATAATGAGTTATGAGCGTAAAATACCTTATCAGAGTTAAACCATTAAGCATACACATTTCATTTAATATGGTGTAGCAAATTGAATCTAAAGAATAATAAATCCCTATTAGACAAATAGAGAAAAAGCTTAAAAAACCAAATAAGGTGATTAAACGAGTATTGACTGCTAATTTATTATAATTCTTCTGATATTGATGCAATACTTTAATGTCATTTATAAAAAATTTGGGATTATAATCAATTTCTTCTTTTTCATTATTTTCAAAATAGGAATCTCTATAGAAATAAGACTGTTTCTTAAGCGAATCCTCTATTTCCGTCTGATGGAGAACTAAATTATAAACCAAATTAGATACAGTAAATAGTACTAATAAAATGAGAGCCCCAGCTAAATATAGTTTGAATAAGTTATCTAATCTTTCTATAATCGTATCAAGTTGGCTAAAAATAGCACCTATTATGAATGTTGTAAAAGCAATCCCAATCCCCAAATAATAGGTTCTTTGATTTTCAAATTTTTTAATAATATCTCGAGATACATCAATATTATGTCGATAATTTGAATAATCCTTCTTATTATTTGGATCCGATTCTTTCATTACCTTAAATTAAGGATTTTCAACTTATAAAAAATCATATTTTTATGCTAATATCAAGTAAAATTTTAGAAATATGCATAACTCCAATTTTTTCTTTAACTTATCTAAATCCCGAATTTTAAAATCGTAGGATTTAATCATTTTTATGTAAATTTATCAATTTATGGGCTAAGTTACCTGTTCTTATCAATTTAGTTTAACTCTTAAAATTAAGTTAGATTTAGTCTTCTAATAATTTTTCTTAGACGTCAGGAATGGATAATTCTTATGTAGGTACTTCAATTTCGGTCTCAATGTTTATAAATAAGTTGTTGATAATATGAAAATAGATTGAAAAATTGGATATAGAAGTTAAATTTAAAAAAAATGAAAAAACAAGGAGTTAATAAAACCAATAATTGACATAAATAAAAGTCAAGACACTTTTTGGAATAACACTACGCCTACTAAAAAAAAGTTTGTCGAGGAAAAGCAAGTAAATATGCTATTCAAAATTGAAGATTCAGAAGGAATTATTAAGAATTGTTATGAGATTCTACGAAAGGGTAACTATATTCTTAACGATATAAAGTCAAATAAATATAATATTTTATACAGCATTGCAGGAAAATATGGCTATAATTTAACAAAGGGACGAAAGACGACTATAATTAAATATTTTCGGATAATTTTTCATATAATTTCTAATAATAGGCTATTACCCAAAAGTAGTCTAGCTAAAAAGTTTGATGTTTCTCGAAAAGTAATCAGAAGGATTTTTGACGTTTTAGAGTCATTCAATCTCAATTTCGATGAAAAGTTTTCTATTGCTACCACATTTACCGCTGATGATTTAGATTCCATTATGTTATATTGTTATGATCTTTTTTGTCAAAGATATGTTTCTATTCAACATTTTGAGAAGGATAAGGATTTAATTAAGAATATTATAACAAACGATTTTAAGTATAATTATAATGAAACACGAAAAGAACTGGTTATCAACTGTTTTAGATTTATCTATTATTTATTATCTGACGATTCCAATGTAATTTATAAGAAAGATTTAATTGAGAAATCTGGTCTTTCTGAACCTATTATCTATCGTTTTCTACAACATCTAGAGGAGAAATGTTGTTTAGATCTTAGGAATCGGTTTTATGTTCCTATGCAGCATAAAGTAAATCAATTTTTAGATTCGAAGTTAGAGGATATTAATAAGTTAAGATACATCCCCAGCTTAAATCAAGTTATTAGAGATTTAGGATATGATGAAGTGAATTCCGATCATATTGCAGCTTGGTTTAAAAGTAGATTTTCTGAAGGAGATATTTCTTACGAATATTTGACAGACTTGAAAATGGATGCTGGTGTGATAAAAAGTGTACCAGTCTATGCTTTTCTAGATGAGAAATTAATAGATATAAAGAATGCTACTTTTATACCTACCGTTGAAAATATCATTCAAGAACGCGAAGATTTGGACTTTGATATTCTACCTTCACTAGTAAATTCTTGGTTAAGACAAAATAATCTTCCATTAATTTCAGAACTTCAAGAAAAAACAGGGAAAACTAGTTACAGAAAACAATTAATCAAGTTACTAGATATTTACAAACAGCAAATTATAAATTATGAATTTCTTCCTACTCCCGAGAATATAATTTATCTTGACGAAAAATTTGAAAATTTCCAGTGGTTATCATTATACATCTCTCGTTGGCTGAAAAGAAATAAAATTGCTCCTAATCTTACTGAATATCTATATCATAATGATATTATGAGTGATACTCGTCGGTTAAGGGAATTTTTTGATTCCAAATTGATGCAGATTAAAGAGGGTAATTATTTTCCTACAATTAAGAATTTAAGAAGAGATAGAGATATTATAGAATTAGATGTAGATGATTTATCTGTATTAAATACAGTTAGAGCGGATTGGTTTAGAAACAACCTAGGAATGTCAATGAGCCAGTTAATAGAAGAATTAGATCCATATTATGAGGATCTTGGGTATGACGTTCAGCAATACGGATATCCAGCACAATTCAAACATGATAAACTACGTATTTTTAATGCTAAATTTCAAATAGTAACAGTAGCGAATAGAAATGAATTAATATCCTTTAATATTTCTAAAAATTTCAAGACACTAAAGAGTTTATTTCGTTATCTTATTAAACATAATGAATGGAAATTTGTTGATATGTTAACAGGAGAGATATTTAATCTTAAAGATCTAAATAAAGGCGGTATAATTTTGCATCATATTGATTTTGAGAAAGAAAATTTAGATCCAGATAACCTAGTTTATCTTTTTAGGGATACTCATGGATTTATAAATGCAGCAGATCGATATAATGAAGTTATTTTGGACTTCATATCAGAAATTTTAATAAAAAATATTCAATCTATTAAAAATTGCTCTATTCCAGAAAGTTGGAAGGTTGGTTGGAGAAAATTAGCTATTAACCAAGGTATTGATTTACCCTCAACTTCATATATAAAGTCAAAACAGAGGTCAAGAATTATTGGAGATTCTTCTTACTATAGAAAGCTAGGTAATTTCTAGCTTATTTTTAGTTAAGTCGTAAATTATATAATTATTGGTTTTTTATTAATCCCAAGTAAATTAATTTTTTTAAGAAAATGTTATGAAGTCAGGAAAAGCTTTTGTTGAAATTATTCGTCCAATAAATTGTTTAATGGGAAGTCTAACAGTAATCATAGGAATTTTAAATACAAGAACGGGGGTAACCCTTCTAGACCTAATTATAAATATTATATTAGGTGTGGTAACTTATATTTTGATTTCTGGTTCAGGGATGGTTATTAATGACATCTATGATGTCGAGATAGATAAAATTAGCAGATAAACTCTGCTAATGTCTAAAGTAAACCGTCCCGAAAGACCTATACCGCGCGGAGATATTTCTCTAAAACAAGCCAAGTATTTATTTGCATTTTTAGTGATATTGGGTGTATTATTGTCTTTAATCCATAGTTGGGTATTAAATTTGAATTATATTAACGTTATTGTAGCTGCTTTTTTTGCATTCATCGGTTGGCTATACGCAGCATATGCAAAGAAAAGTGGATTTTTTGGAAATATCATTGTAAGTATCTCATTTTCAATTGGACTAATTTATGGAGCAATTCTTAATAGTTCAATTATCCCGATGTATATTTATTTCTTCTTTTTAACCTCCTTGTTTCTGTTATTAGCAAGAGAGGTAGTAAAAGGATGTGAAGATATTGAGGGTGATAAGAAAGAAGGGGTCAAAACTTTAGCAATTACCCTGGGGATACAGCAAGCTTTATATTTTTCCATTATCTTTGATGGTTTAGCTATCGGTTTTTTTATATTACCTATTTTTACCTCTATTATTAATCCTTTAGCTTATATTATCTCTATGATTTTTGGTTTAGTTGTTGTTATTGCTGCGTTGATCTTATCCTTGTTTAGTAATTTAGAAAAAGAAAGTTTTAGTAGAATAAGTCTATTGTTAAAAATCGGCGCTTTCCTTGGACTTTTAGCATTTGTTTTTGCAAGCATTTAATGCTATAAATCCTTTTTAATTCTAATTCTCGTTATAATTTCACTATTCAAAATCTCTAAAGATTAATATCTGTATTAATTTAATAATATATTAGAACTAAAAAGATTATTAGTTGGATGTTAAGAAATGAGTGAGAAAAAACAAGAAAAAAGTAATGATGAGGAAAATATATTTAGAAAGCTAAAAATAAAAATAACAAACCCATTCCTACTAAAATTCTGTATATATGGGATTTTAATAGTTTTTATTCCCGGATTAATCATCGGTGTAATTATTGCGTATTTTTTTGGTCCAGAAAGTTATAATATATGGGATAATTACATCAGTGATTTAGGATCATATAATTATACTCCGGCTCCTTTTATCCTGGATTA
>WJIN01000210.1 GCA_014730295.1 Promethearchaeota archaeon
GGATGCGATTAAGAAGAGCATTGAAAAGAAAGAAGAAGATTTAAAAAAAATAAAAAAGAAGATTGAGGATTTAACCAATAAGAATGAAAGGATTATTGAAATCAATAAATTTTTAATCCGGTTGAGGGATACGTGTAGTGAGGCAAGTTCTTCAGAATTTGGAGAAGAGAAAATTATTAAAGGCAAAGTGCGAGGAATTGGTGGGATTAATGTTTCTTTTTCAGAATTATATGAGTTATTTCTTCAAAATAATATTCAGTTTAAGCAAGCAGAGGAATTAAAGTCATATAAAGCAAAAGTTTTAGATTATAACAAAAACATAAAAAGTAGTAGAAAAAGTTTAGATATCTTAAAGGAATATCAGAAGGTAAATAAAAGAATTAAAGTTTTAGAACAAAAAATTAAGGGAAAAAGTTCAAAATTAGATGATTATATCAATTTAGAAACAAAAATAGAATATTTGGAAAAAGAGAAAAGAGAACGAAAATCTAATATTAAAAAATTAGAAAAAGAGAGATTAGAAAATAAAAAAGAAATCGATAATTTGTCAAAATTGATAGAAGATATAAACAAATTACCTTCAAAGTCTTCTTTAATAAGCGATTTAAAGAAACTTCATATTGATGTAAGCAGTAAGGATAATATCAAGGAATTTTGTAAAAAAAAAGTTCCAGAAATTAAAAATGAGATAGATAAAGAAAAGAATAAACTCAATAAAAGTGAGATTGAAAAAGAACGAGTAGAAAAAGAGATAGAAAAAACAAAAGAAAAATTGGATCCTCTAACAAAAAGCATTAAAAAAGCCGCAAACGAATTTGGATATGTTCAAATTGGTGAATTTATAGCTTATTTTGAGTCTTACAATCAAAAATTAAAAAAATATTTGGAGAATTCATATAAACTGCAAACCCGTTTGGATGTATTAAAGAATGATATCTTAAAAGTCTTAGATGGTAAGAAACCTAAGAATAAAACTCATCTAGAGATAATTGATGATCAATTCGATACAATTTTCAAGGAGATTTATGGTAAAAAGGAATTTTTTGAATATGTATTTAAAGACTATTCAAATATTAAACAGTTTGATATTGCCAACAAATCTATAATATTCGAGACTCCTGGTGGACTGGAGGAAACGAGGGATTTAGAAGAATTTTCCAGTGGGGAAAAAACTTATGCGTATTGTAGATCAATTATATCGATGTCGGCAGATATTGCAAAATATAATATTGTAATTTTAGATGAATCATACGCACTTCTTGATCATGAACATAGTCAAGATTTATATAACTTCCAAGAGGAAATGATTGAACGAAAAGGGATTACTAAATTCATTAATATCCTTCCATTAAAAGAAGATTTAGATGGAATTTTAAAAATTTTGGAGAGAAACTTAGAAGATGAAAAGGAGCGAGGAAATGGCGATAATATAGAATTATTAAAAAACAAATTAAATAATGTAAAAGATTTCAAAAAAAAGGTTTCTGAGAATGGATATTATCAAGAAATTCATTATCCAGAATATAAAAGAAAGGAATTAATCATGAATGTAGGATACGGGGTTAACATTGGTAAGTCAAGCATTCCAGAAGAAGATATCGATGAATATGATAAAGAAATTCCATTTTCATTTATATTAGACGGTTCTAATATAGCATATAGTAATAGATTATCAGAGAAGGCTTCAATCCGTAATGTAGTGAAGTGTAAAAAGAAATTGATGAAGTTTGGAGTGCCTGAAAAATATATATTTATAATTTTTGGTTCTGGAGTTAGGCATCATATTTCAGCTAAAGATGAATTTCTATACAATGAATTACTCAAAGATATAAATGTGAATCAAGCACCAGCCGAGAGAGATGATGATTGGTTTATTATAAAATATGCTTTTGATCACAATTCCTATATTATAACAAATGATCGTTATTTAGATTATAGAAAGAAGAGTCCTGAATTTGCAGATTTTATTAAGAAACACTCTATTCATTATACCACGTTAGGTCGAGATATACAATTTGATATGGGAATTAAAGAAAAAATTAAAAATTTAATATCAGAAAATAAAGATAATAAATCTAAAATAAGAGAAATTTAGGGATTTACTGAAAATAATTATACAAATAAGAAACTACTCAACATATCTATTTCATATTATGAATTTAATTGAATCAATTATTTTGGAATTTGGACCATGTTCAACAATAGAGATATTAGATTATTTGAGATCAGATTTAGTTTTTCAGAAAGGACATTATAGCAAGAAAGAATGGACTCGTTCTAAAATAAGATATCAATTAAACAAATTAGTAAAAAATAATCCAAAAATCTTAAAATTTAGTTGCGATAGTGGTTATTCTGTAAGGTATGGATTGACTAATTTTGAATATTATTTATTAGAAGAACCAAGATACCTAAAACCAGAAGGATATTTAAAGTACTGTATGTATTGTGGGATGCCAATTTATATTAATGGTACTCAAGTTTTTCATTTTAAATATAATTGTAAACAATTTCATCCTCAAAATTACTTTAATTTACTTAAATTAAAAGATTTTTGGGCAATAATATCTCGAGATTTCATATATGGGATTATAGATGATTTACAATCATGTGATCTACGTTTACCAGCTAATAATCAAACAACCTCCAATAAAAAATCTTTATCTGAATTATGGTTAATTAATGAAAAAGCACGAGAAAAAGAAATAATTGAATCAGACCGATTAATTTCACTTAAAGCTGAAGAATATATTGCATAAAGAATTCTTTAAAAGATTAATACTTCAATGTATTTACTATATATCAATAAATATATTTTTAGAATACAATTAGTAAGAAAATAAATTAGACAATTTTTAAAGTAAAAGAAGAAAAATTAGTTATTAAAAAACCAGAAGATAATAGGAAAATGAGAATGTCATGAATTTGAATCCAAATAATGATTTTTTTAACCATAAAAAGAAGATTATTAAAATAATATATTCATCATTAGAAGATTTATGTGAATGTCAAAGAGAAAAGCACATTCAAGATATTTTAGCTCGAAGGTTAAAATGCAAATCGAGGATAACCATAACCTCTGAGAGATTTCCAGACATTGAAATAGATTTACTAGGAGATGATTTTATTATGGAGGTTAAGTATAATGAGAAATATTATTCTGGATTTGGACAAATTCTTGTCCAAAAAATCTTATATAACTATTCTAACAATTATTTAATTCATATTCACGAATATCTTGATTCGAAGTTTATTGGAGCGTTTAATAAACTTTCAAAGGAAAGTAATATATCTGGAATTTTGATAAATAAAAGAAAAAAACAAATAGAGGTTATCACTTAGATGAGTCAATATAAAATAATTTCATTTCTTTCTGCTCCTGGTGGAGTGGGAAAAACTTCAATTGCGCTCTTATTAGGTTGGTTTCTCAAACAAGATGGTAATAATAATCTGCTTTTAGATTTAGATCCTAGCCTTGGATTAACGCTAAAATTGATGAAAATACAAACATATTATCATGAGATTGAAAATAAGAAAAAAACTTCAGCAGATTTATTGAAAAAAATTTCTAAAGAGGAATCAACAAACATTAACCATCTTGATTATATATCTAGTGCTAGATTTAAAGCTGTTAAAATGGATTTTATTGGATCAAGTATCCGATTAGAAGATGTCATGGGAGATATATGGTATGGAACTTCATTAGGAAGACGGAAGAAATTAAAGGAAGCAATCGAAATTATTCCAGGAGACAATTATGAATATGTATTAATCGACGTTATTCCATGTTATGGCCTAAAGTATGCTCTTCTCAATTTAGTAGCAGCTGATTATATTATATTACCTTTGAGAACAACTCTTAATGATATATATAGAACTAAAATGATGATGAATGAACTTCAAAAAAAAGTTAAAACAGAAATAGGGAAATCAGAATTTCAAAAAAAATTAAATTTTTGTTTCAATATGGTAAATCCTTATGATGAGGATCTAGTTCCTAAATTTGGCGAATGGTTATTAGATGATTTTCCAGATTCACACTATTTCAAGAAATTTATTAAGAAAAGAAAAAGTTTTGATAGAATGAACACAGATAATGAAAAAAGTTATGATATAAATAATGTAAAAGAAGTATTTGAACCATTCTATAAAGAATTTAAAAAGAATTTTTGAAAATTTTTCCTTATTCTTATTATCATTTTTTTCAGACAAGCTTTTCATTGAATTATTTCTGGTAAAATAACAATACTTAATAATAGTTAAATAGAAAAAAAATTATCATTAAATATAATATCCAGACTTAAGGTGTGAAATTTGGGTATAAAATCAGATAGCACGAATGATACAAAATTTAAATTAAAATATTCACTGAGACAATATCCATGGAAGTTTATGGGATATATTATACTCTCTCTTGCGATTCCGAGACTATATTCACTAACCAGTACTTTTTGGATAGGACAGATCGATTATTCTTCATTATCCATCGCCGAGCAATATGAATTTATGGGGATACTCATAGAAATAGTAAATGAAACAATTCCTTTCGGAGTGTTAGCTTTAGTAAGTCAGAATTATAAAAAGCAAGAAATGGTCAAAAAACAGGTCTCAACGGCAATTTTACTCCAATTATTACTCTCCTCAGTTCTCTCGATCGTAATTCTGGTCAATATGCCATCATTCGTGAATTTTATCGGTACATCTCAAGAGTTAGTGGATAGAACAATCACATATCTATCTTTAAGAGCTATTGCACTCCCCTTTAATTCAGTAGCCTTACTATTAATAATAAGCTTAAAATCGATGGATAAAGCAAGATTGGGATTAGAAATAGTTGCGATTAATGTCCTTATTAATATGCTCCTGGACTTATTCTTAGTGTCAGATTTCAATTTTTCGCTACAATTAGGATTAAGTGGAGTTGCGATAGGATATCTCATTTCTAACATTATTTATTGTGCTTTAGCGGTGATTGGAGTGATTTACGCGTTTTCTTTACAAAAACCCAAGATCAAGAGTGAATACCTTAAGGAAGAATCAATTGATCTATTCAAAGTGGGTGGATGGACTGGTCTGGATTCACTCATTCGGAATGTTTTTTATTTTTTTATATTGCAAGCACTCAATTATTTAGGACCAAATCAATTTGCTGGATTCCAATTATTTCAGAAAATCATGTGGACCGTTCTTATCCCTGTAATCGCCATTTCCCAAGGAACAAGTATTAGAGTCGGAAACTACTTGAAAGAAGAACACGCACGGGAAAAGATTTTGAATATATTGAAAACGTCCTCTTTTCTGGGATTTCTTATAGTTGGAGTCTTTGGTATTCTTGGATTACTTTTCATTGATGCATTCGGAGCGGTATTTACTTCCAATCCCAAGGTTATTTATTATTCGGGAATTATGTTCTTCTGGCAAATCATTCCGTATATTCTGTTTGCTATAGCAATGAA
>WJIN01000211.1 GCA_014730295.1 Promethearchaeota archaeon
AGAATGGTAATAGATGAGCAAAACAAAATGGAATGATTGATAAAATTAATTGTATATTTGATCTGGATATATGGCTTTCTGTCAATTCTCCACCATTCTTAAGTAATATTTTATATATAAAGACAAAAGGAATGAGAAAAATCAAATATGTTTTAAAGGTGATTGCTAAACTCAAAAAAAAACCACCAAAAAAATCTGAATATTTTGCTAAGTTTTTCTTTTTTTCGCTCTTTGGTGCTGATTCTCTTTCAAAAAAATATAAAGATAATAAGAGAAAAAAGGCTACAAGTGAATTAATTTGTCCCATAAAATAATTATCTACATTTGGTCCAAATACTAAAAATAATGTTAAGACATAAAATACATACTGTTCATACCTCTTATCTATATCATAAACATTAAAAACTAAATAATATATTATAATAATTGAAGGAATATTGGTAAGAAATAATGTGATTTCAAACAAAAAAAAGGCAACTGGTTCTGGTACAATAATAAAAACTGAAAAAAGATAGGCGGTAAATGGTAAATATCTAAAAACTTGGGGATATATTGCTGTATTATACAGATTTTCTATATCATTAATTACTAAATATCCCGCTTTATAATAAACCACAAAATCATTTCCTATAGAAGGATAACTTAATTGATAAATATAAGAAATGAAACTAGGTATAAGAAAAATAAAATTAACTGCTATTCCAATTTTTATAAATTTATTTGATATTAAAATTCTAAAAATTGATTTAAACTCTTTAAACTCCATAATTCTAAGTATTAATGATTAACATTAAAAATATCTTTTTCGATTAATGATTTAGTAGATTGTATGGATATTTTTAAAACAATAGAATGATTTTTATACTTGGCTTTTCTATAAGATGATAAACTTTAATACATAATCATTGAAATGCAATTTCCAAGAAAAAGAAAAATTGTATTTGATTTAGCACATAATGAGATGCTTAATTTCTCCGAAAGCGAATATTCTGAATTTTTAACCTTATTAAATACCTTAAATCAAGATATTGGCAAAAATGAAAGTTCTGATATTACGGAGAATCTCTTGAGAAATATTGATGTATTCGTAATTGGCAATCCCATAAATGAATATTTTTCTATCAAGGAAATAAATAGCATTATAGATTTTGTAAAACATGGAGGATCATTGCTATTAATTAGTGAATATGGTGGAGATGTTCTCCAAAAAACCAATATCAATGATATTTCGGGAAAATATTTTAACATATTTTTTGAAAAGAATATTTTAAAAGAAAAAAAACCATCAAACAATAATTCTTCAAATATCATCAAAATATCATCTTTTTCTGATCATGAGATTACTACTCAATTAAGAGAAGTAGTTATCGGTGGTTCCTGTTCTCTGCTTATAAAAGGTAATGCGACAATTTTATTATCATTAAATGATAATGGGTGGGCTAAGAAATATAATTCTTCAACAAATGACTGGGATAGGGATGTTAAGAAAATGACCTATACAGTTTCAGCATGTACCACTTTTGGTAAGGGAAAAGTAGTGGCTTTAGGTGATATTGATATATTTTCAAAAGATCCTAATTTTGGGATAAATAAGCTGGAAAATAGAAAATTCATCACAAATCTCTTTAATTGGTTGATAAAGCCAAGTGAAGACTCAGATACACTAGATTGGGCATTGGCAAAAATATCGTCCTTAGAAGATAAAATCCTTGGAAATAACAAGAAGATAAATAATTTAATTGAAACAATAACATTTTTAGAAAAACGTATCTCAAAACTCGAAGAAAATAAATAAAACGATTATCCTTTCATCCTTTTGGAGCATTTATTCAAGAAAGTTCTATTATTTAGAGAAATGAAATTTAAATTTTACCTACAAAAATAATAGTTAATATTTATGTAAAACTAAATTTTTTTTAAAAAAAAAATTCATTATAGTGCGTTATTATGGAACAAAAATCCTATGAGAGTCTATCCTTAATACTTAATGAAATTGCCCAAGAATATCGAAGAGAAAATCAATATTTTGATATCTTATATGATTCCGTCTCTTCGTTAAACATCAAGAAAACATCTTCTGAAGAATCAACTTCCATAAGCGATAATAAATCTGGTATTGTGGCTCGAACATATATTGATAAATGGATAGAATTTGCCATTACTAAGATATCAGATATAGAATTAATAAAAAAACATCTCCCAAAAGCAAACAACATAAAAAATAAGATAGAAATAAAAAATGGATGGGAATTTAATAAAGAAGTGAAAGTTACCATCAATCCTGAAGAAATTCCCCTAAAGCAAAAAATAGATAAAATACGCTCTATTTTTGATTATCTTAAAAAATTTGATGAAAGGATCGATCCCATCATAGGGTATTCTGAGTTATTTACAACTCGATTATTTGTAAATAATGAAGGATGTCAATTAAGGCAAGTAATTCCCAGATGTAGACTTTTTATTCAACCTATAGCGAAGGAGGAAGGTAGAACGGATTTTGATTATACTTCATTGGGGGGTGAGATGGGTTTTGAAATTTTTAATGGAATTGAAGATCGATTGGATAAAGTCGCTCAAAATTCATTGGATATGTTAAAAGCAGAAAATCCTCCATCGGGGCGTTTTCCTATAATCCTTGATCCCGACATGGCGGGTTTGATAGCACATGAATCATTTGGGCATGGTTTGGAAGCAGATCAGATTCTACGAGAAAGAAGTTACTTACAAAATTTATTGAACAAGCAAGTTGCGTCAAAAATATCCAATATCTATGACAATCCCTCAATTTCATCAGAATTCGGATCTTACTTTTTTGATGATGAGGGTATAAAAGCTCAAGAGAATGTTTTAGTAGAAAATGGAGTTCTTAAAAATTTCATTCATAATAGAATAACAGCTTCAGAATTAGATGGGGAACCAAAAGGAAATGGGAGAAGAGAAAGTTTTGCTCATCCTATTCATGTGCGAATGAGTAATACTTATTTTGGTCCAGGGGATTATAATTTAGAGGAGATGATTTCTGAAATCGATAAAGGTGTATTATTGAATCGAGGTTATTTTGGAATGGAAGACCCCCTCGGAGGAGGTTTACAAATAACTTCGAAAAAAGGGTATCTCATAGAAAATGGAGAAAAATCCAGATTATTGAAAGCGATTACATTGAGTGGTTCAGTTTTAAAATTGTTGAAAAATATTGATACAATAAGTAATGATGAGAGGAAATTGAAACCTGGAACTTGTGGAAAAGGATATGAAGATTTTGTTCCAGTCACAAGTGGAGGAAGTTATATACGAGTTAAAAATGCTCTAATAAGCCCTGGTTGATTAAGTTCTCAAGCATTCAAAGAAAATTTGAGGAGTATATAGATGATGGATTATGAAAATTTAGAATTAATTGAAAAAGTAATCAAATCTAAAGATATTTCAGATTATGAAATTTATCTAATAGAATCAGAAATTTACGAAATAGAATTCATAAAAGCAAATGTAGACTCAGAAAGACAAGTTAATGATTTGGATTATTTTATCCGGTTATTAGATAAAGAAGATGAAAAATCGGGAATGGGAATAGCTAAAGGAAATAAATTAGAGGAGGATAAAATAAACCAGACAGTGGATAACTGTATAAAATTATCGCAAATTAACAAAAGCTCAGATTACTTTTTTCCCTCTCCTCAATCATATTCTCAAATAAAACCAACTTCTAAAGAAGTTTTGAACTATCCCTCAACTCTCATTCAAAATTTAACTGATAAAATCAAGAGGAAATTAATTGAATTTAAGAAAACAACACCCACATTCGGAAGGATTAGAATACATATTGATCACATATTCCTAAATAATTCGACAGGCTTGAATTTAGATACTAAAAAATCATATTTTTACTTGGAGTTTGCTATTAAAGCTAAAAAAGATAAAAAGTTATCAGAGTTCTGGGATGTGGACTATATTGGAAGGTTTTCTGATCTCAAAATAGAACAAAGATTAGATAAATGGAATAAATTAGCCTTGGCAAGTATTAACGCTGTAGAACCTAAATCCAATAATAACGCTATTGTTGTATTTTCTCCAAGCTTGTTGAAGGATGCGTTAATTCCTGTGATTGGATTTCATGCTTCTGGCAAAGCCTTTCACGAAGAACAATCCTTTTTCAAAAGATCAGAAAAAGTGGCAGATTCGAAGATTACACTTCTAGATAACGGTCTATTGGAGGGCGGCTTGAGGACAAGTCCATGGGATGGGGAGGGAAATCCACAAAGAAAAACTGAGATTATAAGTAATGGAATTTTTGAAAATCGTATATATGATCAAAAGTATGCAATTCTCGAAAAAACTCAATCGACGGGAAATGGTATTAGAACCTCTAATGGAACCATCGAAAATACAATAACTAATATGGAGATTTTAGCAGGAGAATTATCATTAAACGAGATCTTTTCAAATATAAATGAGGGTTATTTTATCCAAAAATGCTCTTGGTTGAACCCAGATAAATATTCTGGGTCTTTTGGAACCGAAATCAGAAATGGATATAATATTAAAGAAGGCACCCTTGGAACTCCGATAAAGGGAGGAAACCTGAGTGGGAATGTATTAGATATGATTAAAAGATGTGAATATATATCTAAAGAAAGGGAATTTTCAGGCAATAGTTATTTGCCTTATATTGCCTTCTCGAATTTAAGAATTTCCGCTTAAACTATATATCTTTACTGTAGGAAAAAAATTTTAACTATTCTTCTAATTCGATTTTTATTGGAATTAACTCATAATCTCGCGTGCCGAGTCCTATTCTCTCCGCAGCGTCTAACTGAATTTTCCAATGATCAGAGGAAATTCCTTCCTTATTTAAAAAGAGCTCGTTTTCCTCATAACGAGGGATATATGAAAACCATGTGCCCTTTTCAGAAGATTTTAATGATTTAATTTCCCCAAGAATCGAATTCTGATTCATATAGGATGCATGAGTCAAATCAACACACGCTTGATCAAGAGCGACTGGATCTTTACTAGAAAGTATACCAATATCACTAACGAAGGGTACATCTGAACTCCCTGAACAATCGCACTGCCAAGTTATATCAATTGCATAATTGATATAAAATATTTTGTCATTATCAAAATAATCTACAACACCCTTGGCATTGTCAACCATTTGATATATAAATTGTTCTCTAGGCACAGTCCCAATGTCTACAGCTTTATGTTTGCATACCGATTTACACATATAACAATATCGGCATTTTTGTTCATTGAATTCCATATCATTATTTTCATTTCGCTTGAGTGCACCCGTTGGACATATTTCTATACATTTATTGCAATCAGGAAGGCATTTGTCAAAATCAAATTCAAATTTTTTTCCCGTATGTGCTTCCACTTTTCCCCCTTTTGCTACACAACCGATTCCAAGATTTTTGATTGCTCCGCCAAATCCCGCACTGGAATGACCTTTAAAATGAGATGCCAAAATCATATAATCATATTCTTTCAACCTTCCCGCAACCCTAACTTCATTGAAGTATTTTCCATCAATATTCTGGATAATATAGTCGAGTCCTTCTGGTCCATCTAGCATAAATATGGGGGCTCCCATAGTTTCTGCAGTGAATCCGTGTTTTAATGCTACATCTAAATATTCCTCTTCATTCGCCCGTCCACCATATTCTCCGGTTGCTCCTGGTACACCCCAACCGCAAGATTCTGCAACAGCGGGATATCCACCTAAACTTTTCACATAGTCACATAAAAACCTAATATAACTCGGACGGATATAGCGAGTATTTTCTAAAGCACCGAAATGAGTTTTAATAACGACTTTATTGTGGTTATTCATTTTGTTTTCAAACCCAACCTGCTTGAGTGCTAAAGGTCCCTTAAATCGAGACATACTCTGTTGATATTGACTTGCTCGCGCTGATAAATAATATACATCTGATTTCATGATTAAACCATATTAAATAAATAGTTCTAAACTATATCTTAGAATCTGACGATAAAAATAAATCTTATATTTATCAACTAAACAAAAAAATATTTTAGTTTTAAACTATTTTTCTATTCAAAGGATTTATAAATTTGATGATTTGAATGGCTCGATGTCCTGAATGTGCTGGGAAGATGACGTACAATCCTAATCTAAAATCAATGGTCTGTAATTCTTGTGGCTTATCTCTCACAAGATACGAATTAGATAATTACTGGAAGAAAATCAAGGAACAAAATTTAAGCGAAGCTGATGAATCAGAAAAGAAAAAGCAGCGAAAGAAAGATTGGTTAGATTGGTATAGTAAATCGAAGTCTGATAAGGAGAGATATTAATTCTCACATGGATTTTATCTTGTTTAGAGATTAGGTCAGTTCAAATCAGTTTTGAAAAATATTTTTCATCAAATATCGGAAGATATCTGATCTACTAAACATCTATTGGAATTTTTTCTCGAAGATATTGTCTAATAATTCCAACAATTTTTTTGGGGGGATATCTAACATCGTAATTTCAAGGTGCCTTCCTCGTTTATTTTCATCAATCCGTACTGTTTTAGTCGCGATGATTTTTAAATCGTCAAGTTGACGTACATATTTCCTGAATGACATTTTAACGTGAGAATCCATATCATAGGTCTCACATATGATATTATACTGTTCATAAGCGTCATCTACAACCGTGTATGGCTCCTCTCTGGTTAATAAAGATTGGGAAATACCATAAAGTGCAAGTAGTTCTTGATCATTCAATTTATCTACTATATCTCCGCGGAATGTGGGATATACCTGATCTGATGCTTCGCGTACCATATCTGCGGTAATGTGATTAAATCCCTCTTTATCCGCATATAACCCACATTTTCGAAGTATTTCGATTCCATGTCTCATATTTCCGTGCTGTACAACTATTTGAGCAATCATCTCAACAATGTCATCACTTATTATACCATCTTTAAAGGCGATTTCAGTTCGATATTTAAGGATTTTTAACGAATCCTCATAATCATAAGGATTCAGTTTTATTTTTGAATTTAATCTACTCAGAATCCTCTCTGTTTCAATTCGCATCCAATCTTTTGTTCTTGAAATGAGAAGAATCGATAATTTCGCATTTTGATGACCATAGGATTCTGCAATGTCTAATAGAGCCCAAACCTCTTTTGGTTTAAGTAGATGTATTTCATCGATAATAAGAAGAATGTAGCCTTCATCTCGAACAAGTTTAGAGAGGATTAATTTGATTGCCTCATCATCTGAAAACCCTCGACCCGATCCATGGGTATACTTCGCTAGCAGCTCGCGAATTATTTTACTCTTTGAACGAAAATTAATGCAATTGAAGTACTCTATGAAAATTTTTACATTGTTTTCTAAAGCAATCGTGCGAAAGTTCTTTCCAAAATACCTTGCAGTAACCGTCTTCCCAACACCCCCTTTCCCAGTAATTAAAATGTTGATTGTGGGTTGCATATCCTCCTCAATAATTCTGCGGAAGTTATGTATCAATTCCTTGATTGTTTCGTCTCGGCAATAAAGAGTATCGGGTACATAACTAAAATCTAATGAGCTGGCTTGTCGGAATACTGATTTTTTACTAAATTCCGCGCGAAATTTATTCTCATCCATAAAGACGTATAGTATGTTCTTATTCGGGTTTATTTAAATATAGAACTCTTAAACTTAAATTTTCTTATATTATTGTTTAATAATAATGTATCATACGTTTAGAAATTTAAGCATTCAGTAAATCATCTTTCTTGAATTAAAAAATTTAAGCGTTCTCAATACCAGCCCTTATTTTTCCAAATTTCAATTACTCCCGCAAATTTTGCTTTATTTTTCTTTAATAATCGTTTTAGAAAATGTTTCCTTAGAAATCCTATCCATGCTGATTTTAAGGACCACGTTCTGGCTCCCTGCCGACATTTTTTTACCAATTGTCTTCCCAATTTTTTTGCTTTTTCCTTTTTTTTATGATCAGAAGTTATTTTGAGAGGTGTAAATTCTCCTTTCAAATTAGCAGTTTTTATTCCTATCACGCCTATCCTCTTCCCAAACATACTGGCTGAATCTTTTGCCACTTTCTTAGTGGGAGCAATCCCGCTTGTTGCTACTCCCACAGAATATCCTTCCCCCAGAATCCCAGCATAGAGCTTTAATAAAGTAAGGCGATCCATTAACGTCTTTAATTGAGCAGTCGGTCTGCCTCCATATACTGGAGATCCAGCGATTACCCCATCAGCATCGCGGATCTTTTTTAAAACTGTTTGCATATCATCGGGGAGAATACATTCCCCTGTTTTAAGACATGTGTTGCATCCTTTACAATAATTAATATCGAGATCAGTTATATGAATCCATTCAACTTCAGCTCCTGAATCTTCAGCTCCCGTAGCAACCCAAGCCATAGCAGTTGCAGTGTTCCCATTTTTGTTTGGACTTCCATTTAAACAGATGAGTCTTATAGTTTTTTCCATACTTATTTTATATTGCTTTTGGTTAAAAATAATTTATTTGTCCAATTTTTATTAAAAGAATCAAAATCGAATTTAGATTAGGATATAAAATTAACAAAAAAGCGAATTCTAACATTTGATAAAGTAAGAGATTATTAGAACTCTCTTGAATTACTAAGAGGATGCATCACATTATAAGATTCCTTTAGTTTTGTAATGTCATTCTTAGCATATATACGTGTTGTGTTCGGAGAAGAGTGTCCTAAGATGTCTTGAAGCTCGGAAATGTCCATCCCAGATCTTCGCAGGTGGGTAGCACCAGTATGACGGAATACATGAGGTGTAATATCTTTAGAATCAGGAAACCCGCATTTTTCCTTTATAATATTAATATCGTTTTGTACTACCCTCGGATGAAGTTGTTCATTTCGTGTATTTACTATTAAAAAATCGTCTGCTTCATATACAAGTCTATTATCTAAATGTTCCTTAATGACATAAAGTGTCTTTTTATCAACTGGAACTATTCTTTCTTTATTGCCTTTGCCTCGTAACCGTATATATCCTTTTTCGAAATTCACATCTCGAATTCGAATATTACATAATTCACTTACTCTTGCCATTGTCGCATATAATAACCTTACCATTAGATAGTAGCGTTTACTTTTTTTTGAATTAAATTTTTTCCGATTCTTAAGATCTTCAAAGATCCTTTTCATATCTTTTAAATCTAAGAATTTTGGTAAGCTTTCCTCACTTCTAATCTTCGGACTCTTTATCGTATTCATTGGATTTTTTTCAACGTATTCATTTAGACTAAGAAATTTAAAAAATGAGCGTAAACAAGCGATTTTCCTGCTAATGGACCGTTTGGTATATCCTTTATCTTTTAGCTTTTTCAGAAAAAAACGCACTTTTTGACGCATTAATTTATGATTTATTTCCACATCTCCAACAATTTTCATGAATTTCTCTAAATCATATCTATAGGCTCTGATTGTTGAAGGACGACAGCCTTCTTCAACCTCTTTTGCAATAAGAAAATCATCGATAAAATCGGATATTTTAAAATCGTTCATATTACAAATATTCGTGAAATCTTACAAAAAATGGTGTGATATGTAGATATGTATAAAATAAGGTTTAAGAATGAGCTGAATACTTAATCTTTTTGTATGTGTCTTACATATTTTGCGGCATTAATTCCAGCACGTGCACCTTCAGCTACAGCGAAAATTACTTGATATAATCCACCCGTCACATCGCCCGCAGCAAATACTCCTTTTAGATTAGTTTCTTGATGTGCGTTGACACTAATATTACCGTTTTCATCTAATTCTACTCCCGCTTTTTTAAATATAGAATTTGAGGGTACATGAGAAAAAATAAACAATCCGTCTAATTCCGCTTGCTTGATCTGATCATCTTTTAATTTATAATCTATTTTATCTAGTAATCCATTAGAATTCGCTTCCACTTCGAGAATCTCTGCGTTAGGAATCACATCAATTCCTTTTTCTTGAGCCTCTTTAATTTCATTAGGTAATTCATTAATAGATTTAGGAGTAATGATATTTACATGACATCCCATTTGATCAAGTATTAGCGCATCCTCAATTAATTCCTCGTCTTCTCCATAAAGGAATACTTTTTTATCAACATATAAAGGTCCATCACAGAGTGCGCAATATGATACTCCATATCCTACAAGTTTGGATTCGCCTTCAATAACCTCTTCACGATTACCCATCCCCGTAGCAATGATAACAGCATCTGCGGTTAGATTCGCATTCCTAGTAGAGATCATATTTTTTCCCATACCGAGCATTAAGGAGATAACATCACCTTCTATTATTCGAACATTTTCAATATTTTTGGCGTGTTCCTTAAATTTTTGTAATAAGGTTTCACCTTCTATTTTTGGCTCTCCTAGCCAATTTTCTATTGCTTTCGTTCTTTCGAGAGCGCCTTTTTCTTTTCCTTTAAGAATGATGGTGTCACGACCAGCACGCCCGCAATATACTCCCGCACTTAGTCCTGCTGGTCCCGCCCCGATAATACATATCTCACATTCATATTCCTTCATTTGATCTGACATTCTCTAAACCCAAAATTTGAATTATCGATTTTAATTAGATTATATCATTCCGTTATAATAACTTTTTTCTTATAGTATAGTTGGATTTAGTTCGATGAAATTATTATCTCAAAAAATAAAGAAGATTAATAATAGGATTGATTATAGGTTTCCGTGAGCCTTTTTTTCATAATAATTTGGCAAAGCACGAACTTGTAGCAATCTACCTTCATGTCCAGAAATTCCAAGGAAAGGCTCAAAAGATCTCATAAATTTTAGCTGAGCTGGGGTAGGATGTTCTACCATCCTGATCTTACTTCCAAAATCCTCTGCTGTTTTTAAGTCCCAAGGAATCTGTTCTTTAACATCCTCGAAGGTTGTATCTGGAAATATTGCTGAAAGATACATTTCTTTTGATTCCTCGGCAAATCTGAAGACCCCATATTTAGTAAATACCGCGGATGGTCCACCTGGCAAGCCAGCTTTTTGCCTAGAATCTCCACCATCCAACCATCCTGGACTGGTTAAATAATCTAGTTTTTCAACGAATTTTCCACCAACAACGGTAAAGATAGTTCTGTTGCTATGTCCTGCGAATTCATTAGCACCGCCACTACCCGGAAGTTTCATGTCCGATCGGTTATTTATTTCATAATCTCCTACAACAGTGGTGTTCACGTTCCCATATTTATCAATTTGAGCCGCGCCTAAGATGCATAGATCACAATATCCTCGATTCACTACTGTAGTAAATACATCAAACAAATCTATTGAATAGGAGAATCCTTTAGAACATCCAGGATCCGCTATATCCTCCAAATTTTGAAATGGGTCAATATCTACCATGCCTGCCTCTGTGAGTATAATCGCATTAGGAGCATGAGAGCGCTTGGCGATTGCTCCGGCAGTCATAGGGATTCCTTGCCCGATGACACATACTTCCCCATCCTTTATTTCTTTACTTGTTTCCAATACCATTAATTCCACTCGTCTATATTTCATATTTCTAATTCACCCTCATCTTCTGCTTTTTTATTATATTCTTCTTTCGTTAACGCAAGGTTCATGACGAAATCATCTTGCCAATAGGTTTTCTTATATCCCATATTAATAGTGTCAGATTTATATTCATGTACTTTCAAATAATCTAATGGTTCGTTCCCAAATCGTTCACGATAATGATCGATATAATCTTGACGATCTGTTCTGTTATAAACCCATTCTTTCATAAATTCTTGATTGCCTAGACTACTGATGGCCTTTCCGAAAAACATTGATCTAAAGATTATGTCTGTATTATAGTATCCCGCAACAGGACTCGGATGAGCCCCCCAAGGAACCTCGCAAACAGCACTCGTTCTGAAAGAGGGAATAGTTGTCAGAAAGGGAGAGCGTTTTATTTTCTCATGTTCCACGATTTCCTCGCAAGTAACAATTATATTTTTAGCAGATAATGCCGTCCATTTTACAGTCCCTTCGGTGCCCCAGAGTTGAGCATTTCCATACTTATCAGCTCTCTGAACATGGACGATTGCTACATCTGGTCTGAGTGCTGGAACAACCACAGTTTCTTTATCTGTAAAAGGAGATTTTATCGTCGTCATTTTATTCGTACTGCAAAAGGTTCTTTTATCATAAATATCGGATTCTTTCACAGACCTCATAACAGGTAGAAATTCATATCCTAATGCTCCCGCCATAAACATAGAACACATTGTAAAATTAGAATAATCTTCATATTCAATTCGATCTTCAAATAAAGCTCTGTCCAATTCCCTTTTATATCTTCTTCCCCCAGCACGATGATAATAAGAAGTGATAATTTTTGAAACGCAATCTCCAGATAACAAAAGATCGATTTCCTCGATAGCAGAACATACTGCGACAGTTAAATTTTTGATCTTCTGTTTTACAATTTCATGGATGGTTGCATATGGATTGCAGTGCAAAAAATTACTAAGAGCTAACATGTCGTCATCCTTAATGAAATCTTTAACCGCATCCTTCAAATCCATTTCTTTTATATAATCATCATTTTCTTTTGAATTTGTAATACATATCCCCTACCTATTCGATTTTTAGAATTTTACTCTCCTAAATTTAATAATAGCAATAAAAATTTCGTATTAATTTTATAAAATTATCGGGAATTTCAATCACCTTTTAAAAATTGTAATTTTTTTAAGTGTTTTCATTATAATGAGAAAAAAAAAAGCAATTCGGTTAATGTTCATAATCAGAAATAATAAAATGAGAATTTATTATGAATATATTTATTTTCAAAAAAATATTCTTTAAAGTGTAATATGAACGAGGAAGATAGGGAAAAACCGTCAGATGAAGAGGTAGAAGATTATCTAGATAAAGTATGGGAGAATTGGTCTTCAAGAAGAATGTGTGAAAAAACACATAAACCGAATTATCTCAAAAAAGAAGAATAGAAGTATTTGTTATATAGGATTTGATTTAATTTCCCTGCTTTTTTCTGTTCCAACTTATTATAGATTTATTATTTATATCCTTTATTTTACGATTTTTGAAGATAAAGATCTTTAGATTTTAATATCTAATCTTTTATTTTCATATGCCTTACAATTAAGTCAAGAATGTAATTTAATCGAAAGTTAATTGAATATGATAAAATTAATGAGATTAAGGGTTTAATGATAGATTCTTATTTTCTGGACCTAAACTTCTATGTTTTGAAAGGAAAAATTTATATAGCATTAACTTATATGATCTTCACTAAAATAAAAAATCATTTATGTTGTAAGATATGGTTAAGATGAAATTGAAGTTAGGAAAAAGAATAAGAAAAATAATAGGAAAAAAACCGAAGACGAATATTGAGCCAGGCGATATTTTTAAACCGAATATTGAGCCGGGAGATATTTTTAAAGCAAAGATAAAAAAGTAACTTAAAATTTGGCATTAACACCTTTAGGTGTTTTTAAATTTTTTTTTCCTATGAAAATATCCCTAATATAGGGTTTAGCTTTTTATATTCGTTTGGCATAGGATTTAATTGTATTATTAAATATTTTTAATTCTTCCATATTATAATCCTTTCGATGATTTGGGACACAAAATTTACCGATCTGACTAACACAAAATATCCCCTTATGATGGGAGCTTTTGGGGGATGGGGCAAAGCTGAATTTGCTTCTGAATTTTCTAAATTTGGAGGTCTTGGAATTATAACTGCTCTTAATTTTCCGAATTTAGATGATTTCAGAGAAGATCTAATAAAAATGAAATCTCTTACTCAAAATCCTTTCGGCGTTAATCTTTCTCTCCCTCATCATGGTCTTGAAGATTCAAATGAGGACCAAAAAATCAAACAAAGATATCTTGAATATGTAGATACAGCATTGGAAGAAAATGTTCGGATATTTTCAACTTCAGGATATAAAGCAGCATTCATTGGAAAGAGGTTACATGAAGCTGGAGCGATTTGGTTTCATAAGTGTGTTTTATTAAAGCATGCAATGTCAGCTCAAGAATTAGGAGCAGATGGAGTGACACTCGTGGGTTTGGAAGGCACAGGATTTAAGAATCCATTAACCCAAACGACATTAATCAATATTACAATGGCGAGGAAACTATTAAATATTCCAATTATCGCAGCTGGAGGAATTGGAGATGCTAGAGGTTTCCTTGGCGCTTTAATGATGGGAGCTGATGCTGTGTGTCTTGGAACTGCACTTATGAGTACGAAAGAATGTCCAGTTTCGGAAGATATTAAGAAAAAATGGCTTGAATTAGATATTTTTAGCAAGAACGTCTATAAAAAGATATACAAATACAGTACTAAAAATTTTATGGTACCTTCAACTGCCATTGCTCATCAAATTCAAATTTTACCCATGAAAGAGTATTTAAGAAAACTGATAATAGATTCCGAATCGATTTTCAAATCTTATGGCTTTGATATAAATAATATAGAAAATAGAAAAAAACTATAAATTCAATTACGAGTTATTTCTTGTCTTTAAGATATAGTCCTGAAGCTATTATACCGATTAACGCAAGACTTAATAATACGCTTAGCCATTCGATTATCGCATAGTTATTCCCAGTCGCAACAAGGATAATATCTAAAATTATTATTATCCAAGCATAAACTGCGATAAATGGATTTAATCCAATTTTCCAAGTCCAATACCCAGATATTCCTTTGATAATAATTAACATAAGGAAGAACCAAATAGTAGCAATATGATGTATTGGATTAATTAATTCCTTGTTGACATAGAAGAAAATCCCATCCTCGGCAAAAATTCCAATAAGAATAAGACTTAATCCTCCGATAATCCCGATTATAATAAGAGCATAAGTCCCTAATTTAAAAACTCTGTCATTAATATTTTTATAAGCAAGAAATCCAGTAAAAAAAAGAATCATACCAACTCCTCCTAATATACATCCCAAATTATAAAAGATTGCTCCTGGATTAGGTATGGACCCAATTCCTAATTCGGTATATGATTGCCATCCTAAGATATCATCCCATCTCCAAACTGCCCCTCCATCATCGGGAACTAAATATCTTCCAAAATCGGAAAGCCAATGATCCAATGGTGTTGCATCATTTGGGAATAAAATCCACGCTATAACCAAAAAACCTACGTAAAACGCAATAGTAAAGATACCGCCCAGATAAGAGAGCTTTTTGTAAAAATCTTTATTGATAGATTCACTCATTTTTTTAAGTTTTATTGAATTTTGATTTTTTATTGATAATTGATTTAGAACTTATATCTAAATTGATATAAATTTTTAGCTATTTGGAAAAAATTAAAAAATTTACCCAAATATTCAATCTGGAGTGAAATCTGAAGTATTTAAGATTATGACTGAAATATTAATTACAGGGGGGGCAGGTTTTATTGGATCCTATATTGCTGAAGATTTCGCGTCGAAGACGAAAGCAAATAGCATCACCATTATTGATAATTTAGCAAGAGATAAAATATTTCATCATTGCTCTGAAAAAGAATTAGATAATAATCTCTCTATTCTTAAGAGTTATGGTAATATTAGAATATTTAAAAAAGATTTAAGAGATTATAAGTTTATAAAAAATTTAGTTCAAGAAACCAATTTTGACTACATATTTCATGCTTCTGGGCAGACGGCAGTAAGTTTTTCGATAGAAAACCCAATTATCGACTTTGAACATAACGTAAGAGTCACGATGAATCTATTAGAAGCTATCCGGATATCGAATTCAAATCCCAAATTGTTTTATTTTTCAACCAATAAAGTCTTCGGAAGGAATGTGAACGAGCTTGAAATAACCCAAAAGGAAACTCGATATGTATTTAGAGATCCGACATTTCAGGGAATATCTGAAAGCTTTCCGGTTATTAATACCCAACATAGCCCCTATGGAACTTCTAAGCTATGTTCAGAGTTATATATCCAAGAATATGATTATACTTATGATATAGATTATTTAATTATTAGAATGTCTTGTATATACGGACCTCGTCAATGTGGTATGGAAGCTCAAGGATGGGTCTCACATATCATAAAAAATGCCCTTCGGAATGAACCAATAACGATATTTGGGGATGGAAAACAAGTAAGAGATATTCTCTATATAACAGACCTTTTGAAATTTATTGAGTTAATCTTGAAAAAAGATGTGGGAAATGAAATTTTTAACATCGGAGGTGGAATGAATAATACTATCTCAATTTTAGAATTAATTGGATTTTTGGAAAAAATTCTAGATGAGAATATTATTTATGCCTTTGAAAATTGGAGAATTGCAGACCAAAAGATCTATGTTTCTGATATATCTAAAGCTATAGAATTGGTTGGATGGAAACCTAAAATAAGCCTTGAATTAGGAATTAATAAGATGATCGAATGGTATCAAGATAATAGGAATTACTTAATTTTTTGATAGTTTCCAAAACTGGAAATATTTAAACGCAGCAGAGAAAAAATAAACCTTAAATAGTGAAAAATCCATTCTTAATTATTATCTAAATTAATTTAGGAGATATTTATGAGTGAAGATAGATCTACAAAAAAATTACGTCTATTTTTTAGCTTAAATGGTTTCCCAGACCAAATGACATATCAATTTTTTACGTTAACAATATTTGGGTACTATTTCGCCGTTGTAGGTATTCCCACACCGTATATGTGGATTGGCTATACTATCTGGGGGTTATGGAATGCTTTTAATGATCCTCTTATGGGTTATCTCTCTGATAAAAAGAAATTCGGAAAATTTGGGAAAAGAAAGTTCTTTATTATGGTTGCTTTCATCCCCTTATGTTTAATGATGATTTTTCTATTCACCTCACCGCTCGAACCAATCGGCATAGAATGGAGATTTTTCTATTTTCTTGGTATAATGATGTTATTTGAATTAATTTATACGGCTTTTGATGTGAATGTGAAAGCTTTATTCCCTGAAATGTGGCCCACAGAAGAAGAACGTTCAAAGACGAATATGTTTTTGAGAATTCTAACGATAGTCGCTATATTAGCGGCTTTTCTTATCCCCACCATTATACCCCCAATTAATCCAGATTTTGAACAAGCTCAACTCAATCCGCAAAATGCACAATTAACTTATATAATTAATGGAGCAATAATAGGCGCTATAGTGCTAGTTATCGGAGCATTTTTTATTCTCAAAGGTATTAAAGAGACTAAAGAGACACAAGTTCAATTAGAAAAGAGACCAAAATTTTTCCAATCTCTAAAAATAACATTAAAAAATAAAAATTTCTTGTTATTGGTCCTTGCAAATATGATGACCTGGTACGTCCTTACCATAATGACATCAATCTTCCAATTTTACGTTCAATATGTTTTAGGAATAACAGATACCAATCCCGCATTCGGAATTTTTAAAACTTTCTTCTATTATGGTTTCTCGATAATTCTCGCTTTCTTGGTAGCTGTAATATGCATGCCTATACATAAAAAACTCGGACAAAAATATGGGATGCGAAATGGATTTATTCTGACGATGGTGATAATGGGTTTAACGTTCCTTTTGTTTTTACTCCTGTCAAACAACATTATAAGTCACATTTTCGGAATTGTGATTGCTGGAGCAATTGGATTTGGACTTTCTGGCATTCTATTTTATTTTGATATCCTTATGGGTGATGTTATTGATCAAGATCAGCTTGAAAGTGGTATGAAGAGATCGGCTAGTTTCTACGGAACAAATGCGTTTGTACATAGATTTTCAATTATTCTATTTATTTCCTCCGTAGTATTTACCTTTCAATATACTCCTTGGTCAAGTAGTTTTGGAATTACAAATCCAGCATTAGTTTCACTGCCATTAAAGCTGTTATTTTCCGTCGGTCCGGCAATCGCTTGCTTTATAGCACTGATATTTATGTATTTTTATGATTTACACGGCGAAGAATTGAAAAAAGTAAGAGATCAGCTAAGTGTTGCTCCATAAATTACATCGTTTTTAACTAATATTAATTTCTTTGTTTCTTTTTTTTAATGATGTAGTGTAAACCTTTATTTTTGGAAAAATCAAATTCCCTTAAATACCCAGTTAATATCTTTTTAGCAAAACCTAACACAGATTGGATGAGTCTGGGTTTATCTCATTTACTTTATAAACTTTGGCTTATTAAATGTTATATAATATCTACTAAAAAATGAATAATATTTAAATGGAGTTCGCTAATAGTTTAAATATTACATTTTTATATCAAAAAAATATACAAAAAACTATATTGAAAACGTGAAAAAATATGGAAAAATTACTATTATTACTACCATTGATATCTGGAGTAGTCGCAATTTTACTTGCGCTATACTTTGCCAAATTAGTGATGGCGGAAGATCCAGGAAATGAAAGAATGCAAGAAGTATCAGGTTATATCGAAAGTGGAGCTAAAACGTTTATAAAAGTCCAATATAAAGTACTCGCTGTGTTCGTTATTGCGCTTGCCGTTGCATTATATTTTGTTCCAGATTTAAGCTTAGGACACGTCATCTCTTATTTAATAGGATGTGCCGGATCGATGTGGGCTGGATGGTTTGGCATGATAATAGGCGTTAAATCGAATGCAAGAGCTGCACAAGGATGCACGGTTAGTACAAAAAAAGGATTTGACATATCGTTTTTCGGAGGTGCTGTAATGGGTCTTGCAGTAGTGGGAGTTGCCCTTATAGGAATCTCGGCAATATATTGGATCCTTGGTGAACCAACAGAAGGACCTTTATATGTATTAGGTTTTAGTTTTGGTGCAAGCAGTATCGCTCTATTTATGAAGTGTGGTGGTGGCATATATACGAAAACAGCAGATGTAGGTGCTGATCTAGTTGGAAAAGCGGAATATAATCTACCTGAGGATGATCCACGTAATCCAGCATCTATTGCTGATAATGTTGGTGATAATGTAGGAGACATTGCAGGTATGGGAAGCGATTTATTTGACTCCTATGTTGCGTCTATTGTCGCAGCAATGCTTCTATCTATCTTTCTTACATTAAACGACTCAACAAATAGAATATATTTTACGATTCTACCCATACTTCTTTCTGCATTTGGTCTATTTGCCTCTATCATTGGAATTTATGCGATTAAACGGTGGAAAACCGGAGATCCAAGCAAGTTATTGAATAATGGAACATATATCGCCACAGTTTCATTTATTCTTTTGGCGCTTGTATGTGTAGGAATCTTGTCAATTTTCGTCACAGATCCCCAAGATATGACATTTTTATGGGCATTATGGGCTTGTGCTGCGATTGGTCTTTTTAGTGGGATAGTTATTGGTTTTACGAGTGATTATTACACAAGAGAGGATAAAAAACCAACTCGCGAAATGGCCCACGCTGCTCAAGAAGGAGATGCTGTCGTAATTCTAAGTGGGTTTTCTTATGGGCTTGTGAGTGTAGTCCCTCCTGCTTTAGGTATTGTAGCTGCTATGGCGTTCTCATATTTGATTCCATACATATTAGTTGGAACATTTACCGCGGGTGTATTTGGTGTTTCTATTGCAGCGGTTGGAATGTTATCCATAGTGGGAACAATCGTCTCGAATGATGCGTATGGTCCTATTTGTGATAATGCCAGAGGAATTGCTGAACAAGGAGACTTAGGAGAAGAGGTCATTCGGGAAGCAGATAGGTTAGATATGGCAGGCAATACGGCTAAAGCAATTACAAAAGGTTATGCAATCGGAGCAGCTAATCTCACAGTATTAGCGTTACTATTTTCGTTCTCTCAAGATGCTGGTGCTGCAATTACTAATAATATAAATCTACTGAATGTATCAGTGTTAATCGGAGCTTTTATTGGAGTGGTTGCACCTGCATTATTTTCTGCCGTTTTAATTTTAGCGGTCCAAAGAAACGCAGCATTGATGGTCGATGAGATTCGAAGACAATTTGAAGAAGATCCAGGAATATTAAAAGGGGAAACAGCCGCAGATTTTAATAAATGCATTGATATTGCAACGAAAGGTGCCCTTAAGGAGTTAATAATTCCAAGTATTATTTCAATCGCAATACCTCTAGCAGTTGGACTTATCTTCGGAGTTGCCTCTTTAGGTGCATTCTTAGCGGGTTCTATTCTTTCAGGATTCGTGTTTGCAATATTTATGGCAAATAGCGGAGGTGCTTGGGATAATGCTAAAAAATGGATTGAAGATGGAAACTTAGGCGGCAAAGGCACTGATGCACACAAGGCGTCTATTACTGGAGATACAGTGGGAGATCCTTTTAAAGATACAGCAGGGCCTAGTATCAACACTCTCTTGGTGGTAATGTCTCTAACTGCTAGTATTTTCATTGGGTTATTCTTAGTGATCGGCAATGGAACAGGTCTCTTAGGAGCATTATTCTAAAAATAATGTCCATAAAAATCAATAATAAATAGAAATCTCAATTTCTTTTTCTTTTTATATCTTAATTTTTATTGATATTCTCAAAAAAAATATATCTCTTCTTATATTAATGCTTTCATGGGAAAAAATAGCATAAATAATGAACTTCTTCGAGCGATTATTGAATCTATTCCAGCAGAGATTGTTGTAATTGATAATAATCATAAAATCTTTTTAACAAACAAATTCGCTCGAAAAAAGTACTCAAATTCCTCCATCAAATTAAGAGAGGGAAATTCAATATTCGCATGCCATAAAAAAAAAACAAGTCATCGGATTATTCAAAACGCATATAATGAATTAAAGAAAGGTAAAGATAAGGTTTTTATTTATAATTCTAATGAAACGGGGAAAGCTGTGTATTTAATCGCGGTTCGGGATGCTGAGAAAAATATTATAGGATATTATGAATGGTTTGAGTAGAATTATTCCTTTCTGTGAATTTCAAATAGTATTTACTAAACCAATTAGTTTTTTTTCCATGGAATGAGTTTAGATGTTTTTTTCATATATTCCTTATATTGTGGACGGCGTTTAAGATTTCTCTCATCCATAAGAGGGATGCTTACAAAAATAAATAAGACAGTTATTCCAATTGGTCCGATGATAGTCCACCAGAAATCTAAATTTGAAGCGAGCGCAAAGCAATACAATCCCCACCAAAATAAAATCTCTCCGAAATAGTTCGGATGTCTTGAATATTTCCATAAACCTTCTTTCATAATCTTTTTGTGGCTCTCCCGTTTTTCAATGAACTTTTTGAGCTGTTTATCTGCCACACTTTCAATTACAATCGCTAAAAAAGTTATTGAAATCGCAAATATATCTACGTAGGTAAAGTAAGCCCTACTTTCAACTAAGGATGGAAATAGCGATAAGCAACCTAAATAAACTAGTATGGTTGGCATAAATTGAATCCCGAAAAGGTTAATCAGCCAAAAAAGTTTGGGATTGTTATTTCTATACATGCGATATCTCCAATCCTCATCTTTTAAACCTTGCCAATTCTGTGCCCAGTTCCAAGTTAATCGCATTCCCCAGACGAAAGTTAATGATAGTACCCCGATTTTTCTTATTAAATTTCCAGAAAATGGATTAATGATAAAAAAATATAATGCGATGAATATAGGTGCTACACTCCAATAAGGATCGTAAAGGCTTGCGTTAGTATAAATCGAGCTAAACATATATACCACTAAAGTTGCGACTACATCGCAGATCAATACAATTATTAAAGGATGTAAAAATTGTATATAAATCCCAGTTAGAAACGCTGAAATAAAAGCTACGGCATAGGTTAGTAAAACGACCAGAAGAGAGGTTGTTTCTTCCTTCATTAAATTAATCCCAAATTGTAAATATATCCAAATAGTAGAATTAATAATAATAGATTTAATTTAAAATTTCATTGAAACAATGCCCAAATGAAAAAAAATTTATTCCATCCAAAATTATATTTAATTGACAGATGAGATTTGGGGCTGACGGTGGGCATTGACTCGCTGAGGAACCTCACCTCACACTCCAAGCAAGGAATGGAAGAATCCATGATGGTGAAAACCATATTTCAGTAATAGAAACGGCACCGCCTTCATATCGATATTAATGACTTGGAATTAAGCCAATGAAATGATGTGAGGGAGTGGTTGAAACGAGCTGAAACCTTGGTGCAAGACCAAATGAAAGCGTAGGAACTTGGAGCCAGCTTTAGGTAGGTCGCTTAGTTTGATGCCTCACCAGTGTTCCGGCGACGGAGCCTGTACAGAAAGGTGGGTATAAATCTCAGCTGTCGTTCTATTGTCATTTTTATTATTAACAAACCTTTATAATTTTAAATCTTTTTTAACACACATAAGTTAGTTTTATATTTCACCTCAACGAAAATGATATTATGTCAAAAAAGAATGAAGTTTCAAGGCGGACATTATGGTCCATAATACTGCTTAGTTTCTCTGGAGAGCTTGCGTGGGCTGTAGAAAATCAATACTTTAATGTTTTTATATATCAGGAACTAGCCCCAGAGCCTCTATTTGTCTCGCTTATGGTTGGAATAACCGCGGCCGTGTCCACTTTCACTACAATATTGATGGGTACACTAAGTGATGTAAAAGGAAAAAGAAAACCCTTTTTATTAGTGGGATATATATTTTGGACAATCACGACAGCGATATTTCCTCTTGCAGGATATTTAAGGCCTGTTTGGTTAGGAGTGACAATAGCGATCTTATTTGATTCCATTATGTCGTTTTTTGGAGCAACGGCGAATGATGCTGCTCTTAACGCATACGTAACAGATGTGACTACCTTGGAAAATCGTGGAAAAGTTGGCTCAGTTAAGGAAATAATGTTTCTTTTGGGCGTTTTAGTAGTCTATGGCGCAGGAGGTCCCTTAATTGAATTATTCGATATATACATTTTTTTCTACATTGTAGCTATTATTGTGGGTATTATAGGGATCCCTGGAGCGCTACTTACTCCAGAACCTGATCTTTCCCCATCGAACCTATCTTATTGGGAAAGTATTAAGACTACATACACCAAAGAAGCACTATTCAAAAACAAGAATTTCTTTAAGATTCTCGTCAGTACGGGTTTATGGGGGATTGCATTTAATGTTTTTTTTCCATATGTACTCATTTACTTAGATACTGACTTAAATATTGATATTGGTCTTGCCTCAATTCTAATCTTTATTGCACTTCTAGTTTCGATTATCTTAGCATTTCCGGTTGGCAAGTTAGTGGATAAGATAGGAAGAAAGCAAGTAGCTCTCCTAGCTGTTTTGATAGAATCTGTTGCGCTCTTTCTTTTTGCTTTATCTGGTAAAAATGTGCTCTTTCTAGCAATAACATCAATATTCTGGGTATTTGCTATGCTCTCGTATAATATCGCATCCAGAACTTGGTTAAAAGATCTCTATCCAGAAGAAAAGCGGGGTCAATTCCATGGATTTTATCTTTTTTTCAACGTTTTTCTTGGTATGACTATAGGACCATTTATTGGAGGCGTTGTAGCTAGAGCATTTGGTTCTGATTACGTAAATGAATATGGAGTCCCTGGGTATACACCATCCATGTGGGTATTCATATTCGCAGCGATATTAATGCTTCTAGCTCTTATACCACTAATTAGTGCTAAAGAGTCCAAAGAAAGATAATCACCCTTTAAAAACATAATTTTTATTTTCTTATCTTTTTTCCACCACATCAAAAATTAAAAAGGAACTTATTCTGCTTGAAAAAACTATTTCAAAATAATTTTATTTTATTTCTTTACAAAAATATCATCTTATTCAATATAAAACTGTGTATGAGATATGGTTATAGAATTAACTATTCCGCAAGTCTTACAAGGTACATTCAACCTCACCTTCGTATTGATCTCCTTTATAGTTGGTTTAACCATCCTTATAAAATAATTCACATCAAAGGATGTAAACTTCATAGCTATTGGAATTATTTGGATTGGAATTTCAACTCCATGGTTACATGGTGCAATTGCATTTATATTACTCCTTTTTGATATTGAAATGGCTCAATCAATTAGATTCATTATCGCATATGCCTTTATACCTGTTATCACTGCTCTCTGGTTTAATACTTTTACTGATTTTGTTTACCAAGAACGCAAAAAGATGATTATCACAATTTTTTCGATAATTGCCCTAATTTCCGAAATAATATTCTTTATATTCTTATTTCTGGATCAAGAACAACTTATCGGAACTTTCAATTATGCGGAGGGAAAATATTTTACCCTTTTTCACACAGAAAGCCACGTCCTTTAGGGCGTGGATGAATGCATTTAAAAATCACTAAACTCAATAAGTTATATCCTTTTTATCCCATCGAATTGATCAAAATATAATGGAATATCGAAAAGATGCTCATAGAGTCTATTCTCTCATGGTTCACGTAATTTCTGGAGTAAAATCCCGTCAACCCGCGTTTATAGAAGACCTTTCAGAACTTTTTTCAAGGGTTAAAAGAGGCTCGGAAAGTAGGATATCCAAGGTTTAAATCGAAAAAACATAGGCAAACGTGTACCACTTTTAATATAAATAATAATAT
>WJIN01000212.1 GCA_014730295.1 Promethearchaeota archaeon
AATATCGTCCGTATCGATCATACATTAAGCTTTCAGTCAAATATTCTATGACGGATTCCTCGGTTTCAAGACCACATTCTGGGTTATCAGTATGATGGATTAAATAAATTTTTGGCTTCATACATACCATAAAATAGATTTGACTAAAAAATCTATTCCGATTTAGGTATATCTCGAATAATTTGGTCTTTTTCGGACCTTAAGTGTGAAGGTTGGATTATAATCATTACAATATTCTGTCTGATTCCAATGATTTTATGTCGAAATTTCCTATTTAATTCTGCTAAAATTACTTCATTAAGCTTATCTTGGCAAATTTCGATTTTTCTGATGGTGATTAACAATCGAATATATGAATTTCATCAACACCTAAATTTTAGATAATTTTTTTGAAATTTCGAATGAAAATTCCTCGTTATAGACTCTTACAAGTACTTTTATCTTAATTTTCTTTCTAATATAGGGGAATCAAAGCTCTATTTATTTATGCATAAGGTTAGAATTATATGGAGCTATTAAGATTTTATTTCTGAAATATATTAAAATTTTCTTCAAGAATTTTGGTAATAAACCAATTCATTCTTCCATAATCTGTCGTGCATTTTGTCGCCATTTATTTAAACTCCCAACACCCACACCATGAATTTCTTTCGCTTTCATCTTCACATTGCAAGCTAAAAGATCTTTTATGGTATGAATTCCGGCGGTATTTAATTTCTCAGCATAAGCTGGACCGATCCCTGGAACATCTTGTAATGAATATTTAGATTCTTTAACAAATAGTACTTCTTCTTCACCAGCACCACCCTCCTCTTCAGGAGTTATTTTAGTCCCTTCAGGTAGAGCTTCGGAAGGTTTCTCTTTAATTTGTCTTAATAATTCTTGAACATTAGTCGATTGGAACTTATACAGTTCAATATCATTCGCTTCTAAAATTTCTTGAGTCCCTTTCGTCACTGAGGTGGGAGGGCAAACAAAGAAGGCATAATCACCCTTATTTGGCTTGTATTCACGCCCTCTCATTCGATAAAGCCAATTTGCAAATTTCTCAGCTTTATTTTTAATACCAGAGCTCTTTATCATCGTGACCTCTCCAAATGCTTTCGGGACATATCCCGTTCGGTTAGTTCCTTCAGTTGCGTATATATCAATTTCATATCCCGCGATTTTCTGAGGTTCTGGTTCAATATGGATAAATCCCTTATCTCTAAGTAGCTTGCTCATATAATTTCTTGCATCTTCTTCATATTTTAGTCGTATTTCATACTTCGTGTAGTTCTTTGGATTCACTTCTCTCCATTCTTTCATTTCTTTCGGATTTTTCTCCATTCTTCTTTTCTTGCAGTTTTTTTAGCATTTCCTGATGAAATTTCGAATTAATATGGTTTGGAGAATCGGGCCTTTTTAAAAGCTTTCCACAAATGGGACATTTTGGCATAGTAAAATGTTCCTCTTTAATTCTGTCCTACATATTTATTAGACATCTCTCTATTTAAATTTACATTTAACGTCGAAAGATACCTTACATTAAAATGCCTAATTTATGCGCGTTCTTTTGGTACCGTATTTATTATTATTTATACATATAAAAAGAGTGGGGTTAAAAAATTACTAAATCATAACGTATTAGCGAAATTTAAGATTTATTTATGAGCCTTTTCGATATCTTTTTACAAAAAAAATACAAGAGCAAAAAACCTTTTTCTCTCATATTTAAATACTGTAAATAAATCTCGCATAAATTTCGGTAATGTGATGCTATAATAAATAATCATTACCAGGACGAGTTTAACTACATAGATTTGATATGATAAGATCTATCCCCAAATATTTAAAATTAACCAACCTCCAATTTGAAAAATTTACTCTATTGCGTTCCAATTTTCAATAATCAAAGTGGGGAGCAATAAAAGCAACTAATAGGATGACTCCCAAAATTAAAGTCATTACCATATAGAAGTCTTTATTCATCCCAATAAAGAACTCAACCCGCTCGACCTCTTGATAAAATTCGTATAATGTTGATGGAAGTAACAGAAAAAATGTCAGTAATAAACCAACAACAATTATCAAGATGATGGCAAGCAGTTTTGTGGAAGATATATTAAAGGAAATAGTAATTATCTAATGAAAAACACTAAGGTCCAAATAAACCCTAACCACGGAACTGGTTTCCCTGATTCCCCTAAAATATATTGTATAATCCATAAAATGATAGTAGTGATAAATAATGGAAAGAAAAATATTGCCTTTGAATAACTCCTCAAGTAGATGATTTCCCGTGCTCTTTCCTCCGTTTTTTCTTGCGACTCTAAGCCATTACTTTCCATAATTATAATTAACCCCCTATTGTATTCTTCATTTTTTCGATTTCTTATTCTATTAAGTCCTCTTAGATTTTTCTCATATTTAGACTAATTCACTAAAAATCTAATATATCTTCGATTTGAATACATTCCACTCTTCTCTCCTCCTATTTTATATTATGCTATTAAAATTAGACTTTGGGTTTTTTACATTAAATTTTTTCAGCATTATCTCTCTCCATAAGAAATTGGATATTAAATTTTTTAATATTGAGATCTAAAATAATAATATACAATGTTAAAAGAGAAAATTCAAGATATTCTTCAAGAGAATATAATTATGTACAGATATCTAGATGATAAATGGAATCAGTTTACGATTAATGAAACTTATTTGCCTTATGATAAAAAGGACTCATTTTTGAAAGACTGTGAAAAGTACCAAAAATTTCCATGGTATTCTAGATTTGTCTTTAATTTATCCTCAGATATCAAAAATTTAAAGCAGAAATTTAAAGATTTAAAGCGCAAGATTAGAACTTATAATTCTTCTTTTATAGAAAATCGATTGAAAAAATATCAATCCTTTTTTGATGGAGAACAATTTGGTATTAAATATCCCTTGGATCAATCCCAGAGACATGCCATTGTTAAAGATGACAAGCATAATTTAATAATTGCGGGAGCAGGCTCCGGAAAAACAAGCGTAATCACATCAAGAATCGCTTATCTGATTAAAAGAAAAGATAATGTTGAAAAAGAGAGAATATTAGCTCTCGCATTTACACGTGTCGCTGCTGAAGAAATGCAAAAGCGCATTAAGAAATTTTATGATTTAGAGGTGGAAATCTCCACTTTTCACGCACTTGGTCGTAATATTATTAAAGAAGAAACCTTAAGCCCCCCTCAATTATTGTTTGACGGCTCTCCTTCGAAAATCTCTCAATTAATGGCAGAATTATTTAATCAATCCTTTGAAGATGAGCACATTCAATCTTTAATTATACAATATGTGGCATATTATATCGATGAAGATCTTCAAGAGGAATCCTTCGAAGATAAAGCAGAATACTATGAATATATGCGGAATAAGAAATATACTACATTTAATAATCTCATCGTCAAATCACTCTCCGAGAAAAATATCGCGAATTTTCTCTTTCGAAATAAAATTGAATTTGAATATGAGCCACTTGTTGAATGGGTTGATAAAGATGATGAGATAAATCTTGAAACTAAGGATGTGGAAGATACTGAGATTCCAGAAGAAAAGAAATATCATCCTGATTTTTATCTTCCAGAATATGATGTGTATATAGAACATTGGGGGCTTAATAAATCTCTGGAAGTCCCCGAATGGTTTACTAGCACTTCAGAAGAATATCGAGAATTAAGGAAATGGAAATTAGCGCAATTTGAAAAACATGATAAGTGTTTGGTTGAAACGTGGGATTATGAAAGAAGAGAAGGGACTCTTATTTCTAATCTTGAGCAAAATCTCAAAAATTTGAACAAGGAAATAGTGTTCCGACCCCTCTCATACCACGAACTCGTCGAAATGGTGTATGAATTTAAAGAAAATGTATATGAGTTGACCAAATTAATCTCCTCTTTCATAAAAATCGCAAAATCAAATTTCTTTCGTATTGAGGATATACAATCGAGGGTTAAGTCTCGGAAATTTTCCAAGAAACAGCGATTATTTGGAAAAATTGCGCTCGATGTGTATAAACGATATCAAAAGTATTTATATGATGAGCAGAAAATCGATTTCAATGATATGATTAACTATGCGATTGAATTTGTCAGAAATAACCAAGAAAAATATAGTGATAGATATTCGCATGTGCTTGTTGATGAATTTCAAGATATTTCCAATCAACGAATGGAACTTATAAATGGTTTTGTCAATGACCATTCGAATACTAAACTCTTTTGCGTTGGAGATGATTGGCAGAGCATATATCAATTTACGGGAAGCGATGTGAGTTTCTTTATTGATTTTGAGCAGTATTTCCCTCATCCAGAAACAACTCATCTCACATGGAACTATCGAAGCATCCCCAACATTGTCGAAATGGCAAATTCTTTAATTTCACATAACAAGTATCAGGTTAAAAAGGTCATTAAATCTATAAGACAAGATGAACTCAAGCCACTTTTGTTTAGAATTTCGAATAGTGCAAGTTTTTATTCTAAAACACCCTTGGATTGGGCATTCAAGCTCATTGAAAAACTATTAGATGAGAGGGTAGCGCCCGAAGATATTATGGTTCTCTCCCGATTTAATAAGCGGTTGAATGATTTGGAAATACAATGTGGAGCTGCTGGCATGCCAATCAAAGAAAAGGGAGCACCTCGGAGTAGTGGAATTCGGTTTTATTCTGCCCATAGATCAAAAGGTTCCGAAAGTGAGCACGTTATTCTTCTGGATATTGTGTCTGGACTTTATGGCTTCCCATGCGAAATTCAAGACTCATCTGTATTGGACTTAGCACGGAGAAATAAAACAAAAAGCCATATTGAGGAAGAAAGAAGGTTATTTTACGTTGCTCTTACACGATCCAAGAAATTTCTATATGTTTTCACAGTGGAAGATAATGAATCTCTTTTTATAGAAGAGATCGAACCATTTATGACCTCGATTTTTGTTGGATCTAATTTTGAATGGAATGAAATTTTGAGCGTATATATTCCGGCTTATTTAAACGATTATAAAGATTTGGAAGATCGACCTCTCTTGTGCCCACAATGTTGTAGAATACTTACTGAGCGAAGTGGCAAATATGGTAGGTTTTTTGGATGTACGGGCTATCCTCAATGTACTTATATTTATGATCTTGTGGATGAGAATGATATTCGATGTTCGGATTGCGGAAAGAAACTTATTCTCAAGAAAGGGAGATATGGATGGTTTTTAGGCTGTATAGGGTATCCTAATTGTAATTTTGCCTATAGTATAAAAGGAAAGAGTAAAAGAAACATATATTGCCCAAAATGCGGAAAGATTTTAGTGATTAAAGGAGATAACTATGCTAAGCGATTGATTTGCAGTAAACAACCTAAATGCGATTTTATTTATGAATTATATTAGTCCTCAGAGATTTGTCTCGCATTTTGTCTCCATTTATTTAGACTGGCTTCTCCAACACCATAAATTTCTTTTGCTTTAATTTTCACATTACATCCTAAAAGATCTTTTATGGAATAAATTCCCGCATTATTTAATTTCTCGGCATAAGCAGGACCTATTCCAGGAACATCTTGCAGAGAATATTTAGATTCCTTTACTATTACCACCTCTTTTTCCTCCTCCCTCTCTTCCTCCTTTTCCGGGGGAACTACAGGTTCTTGAGTGGGCGAGATTGGAATTTCTCGTTTTCCTTGTTTCATTAATTCTTCGACATTATTGGATTTAAATTTATAGAGTTCAATATCATTAGCGTCTAATACTTCTTTTGCACCTTTCGTTAAAGAATTCGGTGGGCAAACAAAGAATGCAAAGTCCCCCTTTTTTGGCCTATATTCCTTATCTTTCATCCTATACAACCAATTCGCAAATTTCTCAGCTTTTCCTTTGATTCCTGATTTTTTAATCATTGTGACCTCTCCAAAAGCCTTTGGAACATATCCTGCTCGATTAGTACCTTTCTCCGCATAGATGTCTATTTCATATTCCCCAACTTTTTTTGGTTCTGATTCTATATGAATAAATCCTTTATCCTTTAGTCGCGGGGTCATATAATTTCGTGCATCATCTTCAAATATTTTGCGAATTTCAAATTTAGTATATCCTACAAAATCCATTGTGTCCAAAACTTTAGCTATGTGGCCTAGTAAGTCTCGTGGCAAGTAATACATTAACGACTCTTTTACTTTTGTAAAGAATCTTTTTTCATTTTCCTCATCGAATCCAATTTTTTCTGGAACTTGGTTTACGATTCTATCTTTTTCTTTATTAGTTAATTGCCCTAAAACTACTTCCTTTCCTTGAACTATACTAGCGAAATTTTTACTTTTAGTTTTTAGTTTTGACCATTCTTTTAAATCTGGATTCTGGAGACATGAAATTAAGATATAGAGTTTTCGAATAGCAAATATTTCCATTATATGGCGAATAAATTTCTCCAGAAATAACTTTAGAAGTTTATTAGATGTGTCAATCTCATCAAGAAACTGTAATTCATCAAATGCTAAACAGACCATATACCCAGATTGAAGTGCTAAATCAATTATTCCATAAAAAAAATCACTGATGGTTTTTGTATCTAAGTCCATATCATAAAAATAGCTTAACGCCACTTCTTTATCTTTTTGAAACTCTGAATTTAATTTCAATAGATTATTTACTAGAGTGGGATTTCTAAATATTTTCATTAGTTTCATATCCCTCTGAACAGAATCCAATGGATCTAGCAAATCTGATAGTATTGATCTTTTCCCTTCAGTTAATTGATCAATCACTCTCTGTAAGAAAATTGGCCAAAAATCTTTTAAATTGTCTGTAACTTTTTTAAAATCGAAATAAAGATATATATTCGAATTTGGTGCTATTTCCTCAGTAATTCCTTTTGCAATAAATTTCAAGAGTGTAGACTTTCATGCTCCATTGGGGCCTATTATCGGTGTTACTTTCGCAATCTCTTGATTATATACATTTAGAATATCTCTCCGAAAGATCCCAGAGATTTCTTTCCCATAAAAATTCTCACTCGCTCTCACACCTTCTCTATCTTCGGATGATAAATGACTCTTAACTTTTCGCTCAATATATATCCAATCTTGCGGGAACCCTTGTTCTAATCGCAAAATTCGATTTCGTTATTTGTCTTTGGCGCTTAAAATGCAACAGTCACTTCCTTTATAGATATTTTTTATGACCCTTGTTCAAGACTTGGCAAAATTACCTACTTATATATATTAATATGCTGACTCAACTTAATAAAATTTCATAGTATTTGAGAAAAAATTAATATGTCTCATTGGGTTAAAAAATACTATATGAGGTGAATATCATGAGTTATGAAACAAATTATGAAAGTTTATCCTATTACTATATTAGCGGGCTTTGGGGGTACGCAGTAATGGTAATTGTGGACGAAAATGGGGAGCGTAAATTGCGTTTGTCCAAATGTAAGAAGCAAAAGAAACTCCCCGAGATTTCCAAATCCGAGTGAGTGTAGATGGATATATGTCCGAGGTTTCGAATTTAAGCCAGGTCAAAGATATCAATAATAAGAGTAAAGATGAGATAAATGTGTGCTTTTCGAAATTACAAAATGAGTTCGGAAAATTATAGAATAATCATAATAAAAATATGAGAATATTATTCAAAATTATATATAAATCTTTTATTTCTTATATAC
>WJIN01000026.1 GCA_014730295.1 Promethearchaeota archaeon
AATTGCTCTTAAAAAATTGAAGATTTTACATCTTGATGAAAAAAAGAAATTAAAAATACAAGAAGTTTTGAATTTAAGAGGAGCTTTTAATGCGATTGGACAATTTGATTCGAAGGAAAAGATCTTCTGTATAGGCTTGGGAAGAACTGGAACTAAAAGTCTTACAGCGGCTCTGGACATTTTTGGTTATAATGTTATTCATTATCCACATGATTTAACTACCTTTAAGGAATTATCTTCCGGTGATTATAATTTAAGCATTCTTCAAGATTATGATGGGATATCTGATATAACGGTTTCTCCATATTACCCTCAATTATATAAAGAATTTCCCAATAGTAAGTTTATCCTCACAATCAGGGATAAAGAAGCTTGGCTAAAATCATTTGAAAAGCACTGGAGTGATCGACCACCATTTGATGATCCAAATCAAAATGAAATTTATATGAAGATGAGAAGACTTTTGAGAGCAAGCGTGTATGGTACTTACAAATTTAACAGAGATAGGATGGGTTATATATTTGATTTACACATTAAAAATGTGCTGGATTATTTTAAAGATAAGCCAGAAAAGTTATTAGTGCTTAATATTTTTGAACAAGATTCATTCACAAAGCTATGTAGTTTCTTAAATGTCCCAGAGATTAATTATAATTTTCCCGATGTGAAAACCAATGAGCATCTTTTTGAAATTTTATAAGTTGGCTGAAAACTTAAATCCTTTATCCCTTTTTATTTATTAAATTCAAATTCATAGTTAAGCGATCCAGCTTCTTGATCAAATAATTGTTTAATTTTAGGGTCAAGTTCTTTTTTCCATCTAAGATCCAATTTTATTCCTAAAGGATGCTCAGAATAATAATCTTTATTTCTTAATGATAATCTTATAACCGAATCTGTTTTTTTATTTTCTTGTGCTTTCAAAATAAGAGATTGAGTCCCTGTATTTCCACCTAAAGGATGCTGTTCATGGTCATAATATTGAATCATCTTATCAAAATAAGCGATATTAAGAAATTCACATAAGGTTTTAATAACATCTTCGGGTGAGATCGCTAACTCTTCATAATGAATTTTAATCTTATTTTGTTTAAAGTTATTAAAGAATTCATTTGTAACGATAACATGGTCTTTCCAATTGGATATTAACTCATTTATAGCTGTGTCTGGGTATTTTCTCAGTCGAGAATTGATTACTGCCCTTCCATCTCTCATTATATATATCAAGTATTGTTTAACCTCTTTTTCATCCAGCTCTTCCGATCTTTTCTTTAACCAGTCTACTTTTTTAGTTGAATCTATAATTATTTCCTTATCTGTTAATCTCGTTAATTGTTCATAAAAATCTCTCTCAAAACTGTTGTCGTAATTTCCCCAGATATGGCACTCTGGACCACATATTTTACAGAAACGATCTTCCATTTTAGGATCCATGCTGTTCAAAAAGCGAGATTTATTAGCTTCACCGGCATAAAATGTTTCTGGATGACTTCCTAAAATCAGTCCTAATAAAGTGGAACCCGAATGAGGAGCACCACAAATAAACACTACTTTATTGTTACTCCTCATTTTTTTTGTATTTAATATTCTTCATTTTAATATGGATATTTAATTTAGTAAAAACTCAAATTACTGAATAAAATTTTCGTTCATAGTTTTTAACTTTTAGGAAAATGATATTAAAAGAATTAAAAACTAGATTAGCATATACAATTAAAAGAAAATAATAAATAGAGGAAATAATAAGTTGACTGTTGATATAAGATCCTTTAGTTTAAAAGCCGATCCATATTGCGATGTTATCAATATCACTGACGAAGTTCAATCTCAAATTAAAAAAAGTGAAATTAAAAATGGATTGGTTAATGTGCATGTCTCGGGCTCGACGGGAGCAATATCTACTACTGAATATGAACCGGGTCTAGTGAAAACAGATATAGAAGATTTTCTTGAGAAAATTATTCCATATAACGAGGATTATGCCCATCATAGAACTTGGGGAGATCATAACGGTGCCGGCCATCTTCGTTCCTTTCTCATCGGGACGTCAGAAACTTTTCCTGTTCAAAATGGTAAGGCAATTCTCGGAACATGGCAACAAATAATATACATCGAAAATGACGAAAAAAGACGTACAAGAACCATCTATTGCACTATTATCGGAGAATAATTTTTAAAGTTTAAAAATTGGTTTTTTTATTAATTCACTCTTTTTAATTATTTTTAATAGAATCTAAAAATAGAGAGCGATCTAATGCTTCTTTAAATTATAATTATGACGTGCACTGATTAATAGTTTAAAAATAATAATGTCTATAAATGAATTAATAAAGTATAATCAATCTGTTTCCTTAATCATATTAGAAAATTCATTTATTAACTCTTTATAGGCATCTCTATAATACACACTTTCAAAACTTTCGATACACCTTTTTACTTCCTCATAGAAACTCATCTGCGGTTTATCAAGTAATCCGTTTTTCAATTTTATTTGGTATTTTAAATTATTAAAAAAACAATCAATGTCTTCCATTAAGTACAACACCTTCTTTTTATTGTTAGTTAAATTTACATAACCAACAACTACCATATATAAAAAATCAGAATAATATTCTTATGTTATAAGAGTGTTATCTTGAATAGAAATTTTAAGCTTTTATCAATCTCCATTAATTAATTCATTTTGAATTCTTTTAAAAACATAGAAAAACAAGATTTATGCTATTTTTCTACGAAAATAAACTAAGAATTATTAAATGGATTAGCTATTAATCTTCAAATCATTTTTGCATTTCAATAATATTTAATTAAGGCAATTTTATTATATAACTAAATTTTTTTGAAGTTGAAACGTTTCGGAGAAAATACATATGGAAAACGCGATTAAAGTTATCGTAAGCGGATTAGATAATGCTGGTAAGACTTCAATTCTGACAGCACTTAAACTCAAATATGATTTTCGTAAAGAGGTTATGAATCTAAAACCAACTATAAGAGTAGAATATCAGAGAACTGAGTTTCTTGGCACCTCAGCAATATTTTGGGATATGGGTGGACAAGAAAAATACAGGAAGCTTTATCAGAAACGTAAGGAAATGTATTTTGGTGAAACAGATCTATTAGTTTATGTTATTGATATTCAAGATAGAGAACGTTTCGAAAGTTCTTTAC
>WJIN01000213.1 GCA_014730295.1 Promethearchaeota archaeon
TGAAAAGGTTTCTAAATCTGGAGAAAAAGAAGATAGCAAAGTCTCGGGAGAATTCAAATTCTCTGCGACTGACAAAAATGAAATGAACGAACTCCAAGAACAAGTTAAACGTGAGGAGAAGAAAAAGTAAAAGCATTTCATTGATAGTTCTTTAATCATTCTTTATTCTGAGTTTGTAAGGATTTGAACTTCTTTTAATCTGAGAAATCCTAATTTAACTAAGTTTTTACATATATTATGTATTTTATCTTCTTTGAGACTCAGTTCTTTTGATAACGTATTAATAGATTTTCTTCCATCAATACTTTTAAGTACTTTCTTTGAAACATCTCCAGTTAAATAGAATTCTGGATTAAAATCTTCAGGAATTTCTGAGATTGGGATAATCCTCTGAAAAATAGAATCGACATTCTTCTCTAATGGTTGAGAGAAATTTTTCATTTTAAGATCTCTCCCTGGTATTTCCTCTATACCACTCTGTATTTCTTTAAATAAACTAAAAACCCCATCTAAAGTATCTTGCTTATTTTGAACTGATTCCTTTTCTATATAATCTTTGACTGTTTCTGTAAATGATTCAAATATTTCAGATCTACCATCCCAATCAGCTATCTTATTAATGGTATATTTCTTAAGAAATGTATTTGACATCTTTTTTAAAAATCGTTCGACATTTACACTATTCGTCTCTTCGTCGAAAGATGCTAAGTATATTAAGTTTGGAATTGAATTATCTTTCAGAAATGCTAGCCGAAAGTTGGATTGAGATAATTTTAATTCCTTAATAGAACCAAGGTCTTCAAATTCTTCAGAAAAAGAATTCAAGGCTGAGAGAAAACCCGATACAAGGATTAGATTACTTTGATCAGAGATGAAATTCTTTCTATCAGTAAAGTTCTTTGAAAACATTGGTAGACCGTCCTTAATTATCAATACATCGCGGATCATAATTTAGGCAAAAGAATTCCTGCTATTATTGAAAAATATTAAAAATCATACTTAGCTATTTTATTCAATTGAACAAATAAAAAAGAAATTCGAAAAATTTTATTCCTTTATATTACCCCAATATTATCTTCTTATCACATTATTAGTATTCTTTTCATTAATTGCATTTAAGCATATATTCCATTATTTATATGATACAAATTAGATCCCCAGGAAGGATATGTTTATTCGGAGAGCACCAAGACTATTTGGGATATTCTACTCTCTCTATGGCAATCTCTAAATATATTTATTTAAAAGCCAAAAAAAATAATCAAAAAAGATTTTCTATCCACCTACTCGATTTTAACAGAATTTTTGAAATTCCCCTTAAAAATAGGCAATTAGCATATGAATCCGAAAGAGACTATCTCCGTAGCGGATATAATCAATTTATTAAAAAAGGTATCAAATTCAAACAAGGATTTGATATAAAAATCAACGGAGATATCCCTATTAACTCGGGAGCTGCTAGCTCGTCCGCTTTGGTAGTTGCTTGGTTATATTTTCTTAATTTGATTTCGAATCGTCCATTAAATAAGACAGAATTGGCATTGGAAGGATTCAATACAGAAGTCAGAGAATTTAAAGAAGCAGGGGGACACATGGACTTCTTTAACGCTGTCTTTGGTCATGTCTTATTTCTTAATTCTCAAAAAAATATTCTAGATAAGCGAGTGTACAAAATACAACTTCCAGGTTTCATTTTGGGCGCTTCTTTGCAGAAAAAAAATACAGTCGAAGATTTAAAAAGAATAAAAAAAGATACTCTTCATGCTTTTGAGATTATTAAGGAAATATTCCCTGATTTTAATAAGTATAACACAAAACTTGTAGAAATTAGAGATCATTTAGATAGTATCAAAAATCGATATAGAAAAAAAATTATAGGGAATCTTATTAACAGGGATATTACAATTCGGGCAAAACAACACCTTGAGAAATATCTAAAATATTTGAAAGAGCAAAATCAAAATCAAATAAATCAATTTTATAAGAAATTAGGTGTTTTGATAAATGAACATCAAGCGCAATTACAACATAATATAGGAATAACCACAACGAAAATCGACAAAATGATTAGGCATTGTATAGATGCTGGAGCTTTAGGTGCAAAAATTAACGGTTCTGGATTTGGAGGTACTGTCTTTGCATTCGGTATTGATAAACAAAAAGATATCATGAGGGCAATTCAACAGACTGGTGGGATTCCTTATAAAATTTCACCTGTTGCGGGGGTTGAGACTTATTGAAGGCAATCGTGCTTTGTGCAGGATATGGTACTAGAATGCAACCATACACCCATAAAACCCAGAAAACGATGTTGCCAATTCATGGAAAGCCAATATTGGAATATATCATAGAAGGATTGAAATTTGCAAGTTTCAAAAATATCATACTTGTGGTGGGTTATCAAAAACAACAGATAATTGAATATTTTGAAGGAGGTGCTCAATGGGATGTGTCTATTGAATATGTGGAGCAGAATAACCTAGATGGAACGGGTGGAGCCGCCCTCTTATGTGAAGAATTGATACAAAAGAATCATTTTTTTCTAACATGGGGGGATATTCTAGTCCCTTATGATATATATAAAGATGTCTATTCCATATATAAAACGGACAAAGAAGACTTTATCTTGGTCACGAATTATTTAGAGGCCCTCCAAAAAGGATGCGCAATATTCTGTGAGGGCAAATATTGTACGAAAATGGTTGAAAAACCTCCTTCAGACCTAAAAGGAACTGATTTAAATAATTGTGGCGTCTTTATTCTATCTACAGAAATATTTGACGTATTAAGAGAAATAGAACCCTCGGAGCGAGGCGAGCTCGAAATTCCGGATGCTATTTGCTATGGAATTGAAAATCTCGAGTGGAAGGTACGAGTAATCAAGATGAAGAAAGGAGACTTCAGGGCGGATTTAGGGGATAAAAAAGTGTATGAAAAACTCAAATCTAGTGATAATTGGCTTAAAAAGTTAAGGAGAGGAAGTTAATCCTTTTGGAAAAGCTCCTCAAGGGAATATCCTAATTCTTTCGCAATTTTTTCTAACTCCTTTATCTCAAATTCTTTTAAAAGATCTGTTTCATCTATTTCACTTAAGGAGACTACCTTTTCTTGATTCATATTTAATTTGTCTGCAATGTCCTTCATTTCCTTTATAGATAAGGACTCCACTTTATCTTTAATTATCGGTTCACGATAAAACAAATTGTTAACGGGAGTTTTCAAAATATCTGCGATTTTAAACGCTAATATGAGCGAAGGGTTGTAATCCCCTTTTTCAATATAATATATTGTTTGCCGGGATACACCTACCAAATCTCCTAATTCTTGTTGTGTTAAATCCATTTCTTCTCTTTTTTCTCTTACTCTGGATTTAATGATTTTCTTAAACTTCATGCGCATCCCACCACTTAACGTATATCTATAAATTTAGTAATTTTAAAACAAAACATAAAAAATAAAATTGAATTAATTATGTTACTTTAAAAAGTTCTTCGATTTTACAATTGAGTGCTTCTGCGATTTTATAGGCGAGCAATAGACTCGGGCTATATCTTCCTTCCTCAAGATATTCGATGGTTTGAGAAGGAACACCGACCTTTTCTGCTAATTGCGCCCGGGATAATTCTTGCCCCTCTCTCAACTCCGATATTGAGGTCTTTAAGCGGTCTCCTTCACGCATTTTAGATAAGATATAACTGATGAAGTTATCGAAAGCCAATTCCTCGGGTTTAAAAACTTTATCTTCAAGCCCACTAGGAATGCCGGCATACTCAGTTATCATCTCGTTGATCTTTTTCTCAACAATTTCCGGATTTCTAAGTCCAGGAATATATCCTTCTGGTCTGCCAGCCCCTCCTTGTCCCTGAGCTGGAGCGCTACTGCCCGCGGTTTGGACTTTTACAGTGTAAATATCATATAATCTATCGAAAACTCCATTCACAATGTTGATGTTTTGAATGCGGCTATAAGGAATTGTTGCTCTGGTTTTGGTAAGAACACCATGGTTAATGATAATCTTATCCTTTTCGAATCTATAAGAGAAATAATCGACATAGCGGTTAAGATACCAATTGACTACAACGATCACAATTGCATAAGGAATTATAACTGTGGTAATAATTAAGAGTATCCATAACATCATTAGTTGGCTTTCAAGGAATATAAACAGCAGATAAAACGGTAAGATTGACCCGATGATCGCTAGCATCACAATATTGGTTTTCAGTAGAACTTTCGGTTTGTATTTATTGTCTATTCTACCTTCAAAATCATTTTTCTGTTCATTCATAATTTTTTCAACCTATGTAAAGTCTATATTACATGTAATAATTAATCTGCCAAATATTTAAACCTTTTGATTTTTGACTAATCATATCTTTTTGGTCAATTTTTTAGATATTCATAGTATGAAAATAGACTTCAATGTATAATCCATTTTACATTCTTCTTCAAAAAAGACAAATAAATAAATAAGAACGATTCAAATCCTATCTAACTAATATGGATATTCAAGAATTAGACAAATTCAAGGAAGATCCATCGGTAGCATCAGCAATGCAATTTGGAGAAGCTCTTACTAAAAAAGATCTAAATATAGAAGATAAGCGACTAATATTTAGAGAGGCGTTTAAAATTGTCGGTTCCAAGGAAAAGCTCGAAGCAATTATTAATATGTGGGCGGTTGGAACTATGATAGAGGCAAATCTACCCTATACGCAAAAGATCGAGGCAGTACGGCAAGTCCTTAAAGATAAAGAACTTACTCCTTCGATGATTGAACAATGGGCGACAGTTATTTATGACTTAAACCATGCTCCAAAGGACATTCTTGATTTTATCGCGATCGACATCAGAAATATACGGGGGATTTCTAAAGAACTGAAAGCTCGTTTAGGACATCCAAATCCTTAAAATGATTCTTCTGAGAAAAAATAATTAAAAAAAAGGTAAATAATTTTAGTAATATGTATGGGTAGCGCTCATATTTCTCAATTCTGGTAAAATAATTGAGGAGTTATAGATTGGTCCCGTACATAACGTATTATTTGCGATATTATAATTCAAATAACTCTCTGCCAGAGAGGCGTTAGTATTTGGGTTGATGGCAAACCGCGGATAATTAGAGCTTGATATCGCCACTCGTATCTTATGTCCTGGAGCAAATGTGTATGCGGTACTCCAACAATCCACCCAGAGTTCATATACATCAATTTGATTACCACTCATAAAAACTTCTTTAGTATATCCATTTCTACTCCGAACGGTTAGCGATCCGTCTGTAATTAACATAGAGCGTCCGTCTGGATACACATCAGTAAGTTTCACAGTGAAATCCGTATCCGTACAATTAGACGTGACCCATAAATGACCCCAGATCCTTCCCACGGTTTCATATGGTTCTGTTAGGACATCACTTTCAAAGAGCAACACATCACTTCTGTTTTCCACTGGCCTTTGATCGTAGGGTCCGTTCAAATCAAAGGGTTGATTTTGACCTCCTAGTGTCTCAACCGGATCTCGAGGATCAAAGCTATATGAATAATTATTACTTGATGCTGGAAGACTATTATTTAGAAATCCATCCTCATGGAAATACCATGTTGTGTTTATGTAATCAAGTGGCCAATCATATGCATATCGCCAATAATTCCATTTTCCAGACTTTTCAACATCACCCATAAGATAATATGCGACTCTAGCCCCATCCCAATTCGCATCAATCCCTCTTAAAGATTCATCAAATATTTCTTGTTCCCATTCAAATATTAAGTTGAATCCATTTGAATTATCTGGATAGGTGAGCTGACCCTGTTTTCCTCCATAGATAGATCCATGCGTCCATGGGCCCATAATTAACTTTTGATGGTTTTTAGCCCTTGGAGCAGCATAGTCATCATATCCAACATAGCCGTCAATCGTCCCTTGGAGGAAATGATCATACCAACCGCCGACGTGTAGAGCGCGTACAGATATATTTGAATATGTAGGTCCGAGAGGAATCTTCAGAGAGGTTGAATTATATAAGGTTTCATTCTTAGGAAAATATTCAAAAATCATCCCAATTTGATGATCGTAATTTTCTGGGGCGGTACTTTCGATCCAAGTCTCTACAGAGGACTTATGATAAGATCCTTGATAAATCGCATGATCAAAGAGTTCTGGAGTACCAAACCATAACGATTGCGCTTTTAAGCCATTGGGATCCATGCCCGCATAGAAATATTGATTAATACAGAGGGCGGAAACGCCCACGCTTGCAATTTTACCGTTGCACCATGGCTGTTCCATAATCCACTGAACAGTGTCAACTCCATCTTTATAAGATTGAGTAAAGAGAAGAAAATCTTGCCCCCCTTCGGAATCAAAGGTTCCTCTGAGATCTTGGATTACCAAATGATAATCTTGGATAAAATAAAATATAGAATATAGATCATACGCCCATCCAGTTTTTCCATAGGGAGTTCTCACAAGAATCACGGGTTTCGGAGTTCCGAACGATCCTGGGCTATAATATACATCGGTAGCCAGCTTTGCGCCGTCGCTCATCTCTATATAATATGTCTGCTTTTGGGATGGGCTATAGATTCCAATAGAACTAATTGTAAACAATGAAAATCCGATTGTAAAAATAAATAGACTGGCATGAGCAAACCTTCCAACTCTGCTTCTATTAAATCTATTACTAAGAATCTTCTCTTTTACTTGCGAGAGAGTTCTACTCATCCTTCTGAAACCGATGATCATATAGATCAAGAGACTCAATGCCACGCTAGCCATCAAGAGATAATCTTGAGTAATGATGAAAAATCCGATTCCAATTAAGGGAATAATTGTCCTTACCGCGTTTCCAATAATAGCAAGAATTCGATTCTTTTTTCTATCTCCGATACTTCTTATATTGTCCCCAGATAAAACAAAGGAATAGACGGCGATTCCTAAACTTATAGGAAGATAGAGGATCCCAATCAAAATAAGAGCAAGTTCTTTTAGGAAGAAGTAGAGAAGATAATTATTCGCAAAATAGACCTTAAAAGGCCTCCCTCTACCTTCAAATAGTTCTGGGTATCGAAAATAATATGAAACCACGTATATAGCACGACTTAATAGGACTACAAGGAGATTAATTGTAGCGATTTGAATAAATGAGGTGAAACCTTCAGCATTTATGAAATAAAAAATCGCATTTAACCATTTAATCATAATCTTATTACGATATTTTCAAGTATATATACCTTTCATCTTTATTTCTATAATTTGATGATAGAATGTTTTTTAAAAGAGCTCTAAACTTCTTATTATGAGTTATTTTTATCTTTATAAATCGACAAAAAATTTATTGAAATCTTCATTTAATTCGAATAAGGATTAAAGGGGTTTTTTAGGGTCGTGTATAATATAAACATGTTTTGGTTTAATGGATTGACAGCTTTAACGTTCGTATGTTTTGGGACTATTTTTGGTATTGGTTTATTTTTGAAGGCTAATAGAATAGATGCAAAATTACTAAAAATTATGGCCCTAAATATACTCTTTGCGACCTGGTGTTATATGGGATATGTTGTTGACTTCTTATCTCTCCTATTTAGGCAAAAAAATTTTATCAATCTGAATGGAGAGATTGGTATAATCAGTGGAATTTGGTTAGCTATTGCGATTATTTTAGCTATGCATGTCGGTTCTGAACTAAACTTTCCAAAATATAAAACTCAAATTTTACTAACATATCTTTTCATCGGAATAATATATGAAATCTTCCTAATATTTGATACCGAGGCATCTTTAGGATTTATATCTCCCACCGATCACTCAAAAATGATTAATTTTTATATCAACATTTTCTCCCCATTGGGAATTATTGTAGTGTTCTATTATTTATCATTATTTGGTTTTTTGGGATTAGGATTTTTGTTTAAAGGATTTAACTCGAAAGGAATTCTGAGAAGAAAATATTTTTATTTAGCATTAGCAGAGATAATTTTTATTCCTACGTCTTTTTTAGAACTCCTTCCGGTACCCACCATCTACTTTTTGATCACTAGACCTGTTTTGATTGTTCTTCCTTTTTTAATTTATCTGGGTTTTCGAGAAGAGTCAAATCTTAAAGATATTTCCTATAGGATAGAACAAAAATTATTTCTACTACAACACTCTTCTATTGAGGATTTTAAATCATCCTTTTTAAGACGTGCTTCACATGAACTTAAAACCCCTCTCATCCCAATTAAAGCAAATTTAGATTATCTACTTAATGAATATTCGGAACCAATTGCGAAAGGGATTAAAACTCGATTAAATGAAATATTACTCGGATATAATAAACTAGAAAATGTAATCCAGAATTTTCTACTTAGTTTAGAACTTGATGGGAATGGGATTGATTTAAATAGGAAATCACTTAATTTATCTGAATTAATCGAAAAGAGCATTGGAAATCATCAAGATCTAATCAATATTCGAAACCATGAAATAAAATGTAAACTTGGAGATAAATTGATTGTATTTGCAGATAAAACTAGAATACAACATGTATTTGATAATCTACTTACTAATTCCATTAAATTTACTCCCTCAAATGGAATTATTAAAATATATTCGAAAAGAAATCCCCACTATATTAGAATATTTATTGAAGATAATGGAATCGGGTTAACGGAAAAAGAAAAAGGCTATCTATTTCAGAAATTTGGAAAGATAGAACGATATGGGCGAGGATGGGACATAATATCGCAAGGTTCAGGCCTTGGGTTGTTTATATCTAAAAAAATAATTAATGCTCATGGAGGGAAAATTTGGGTACATTCTGAAGGAAGAAATAAGGGTTCGATATTTAGCTTTAAATTACCCCACTTTAAAGACAAATAGAAGCTGTTTGCAATTCAAAATCTTGCTAACCTTCTAGTTGTAATAAAAATCTTTCAATCTTTTCAATATATGTTCCTAATTTTTTGATAAGCAGATGTTTGAATAATTGTTTTTTGATTCTATACTAAGTATTGCTTATTTAATTTTCATTGTACTTAGCGAAGTTATAACAAGAGCTTAA
>WJIN01000214.1 GCA_014730295.1 Promethearchaeota archaeon
CTTCTAATATATGAATATAAAATGTGAATTTTAAAGATTTTTATTATAAAATATTGATAATTATCGAATTCGTACTAATTTTCCAATGTTTCCTTGAATTTTTTGAATAGATTCTCCCTCAATCGGTTCGAAGATCCCATTATTAATCAGATCCTTTATCGCTTGCGTTAACAGATTTAATGAAATATTTTGTAACGCATCGATTCTAACTAATTCATCTATCGTGATTGTATCCCCAGGATTTAAAAGCATTTTCAAGAATAAAATTATATCACTCCGGGTGTTCAACTCGATTTCTGGAAGATCTCTGTTTTTTATAACGGGTTGCTCTCTTTTTTTAGTTTCCTTTAGCGCGTTTGGTTTTTTATGGGGTAAATGATTTTTAGTTTTTATCAATGACATTAAAAATTCTACTTGCCCTTCAAGTGTTTTTATCCGTTGCTCCAATTCTGGTATATCTAATAATTTGCGCTTTTTCTTGATTTTTGCTTTATTCTTCTCTTTCAAATATTTCTCAATTAAGGAATCAAGTTTGGTGGCTGGAACTCCAGAATTTTTTATTTGGGTAATTAATTCAGCTTTTCTCCCCCTTTTCAGATCTATATCAAGTTCGCTCGCGAGTTTTTTAATATAGGGAATTGTTAAGTCATTAAGCTGGGGCATCTAAAATCATCTACACATATTTCCTAGTAAGTCTATTACATTATAAGTAGAGTAGATTATTAAAAAATAATTGGAAATTAGATTACGTAGTTTTTCAGTATAGACCTTTTTCAGTAGAAATGGATTATTATTTTCTTTCATAATTTAGAATTCTTCAAGAGTGTACACAAACGGTTCAATCTCAAGATCTTCTTCATTTTAACTAAGGATTTTGCCGATTCGATCAAATATTCTTCCTAGAAGCGCTCCAATAATTATTAAGTCAATATCACTATTTTCATGATAATCTCCTTTTGCCAAACTCCCAAATAGGAAAAACTTCCTTAAGTTGAATATTGAATCAATCCTATGAATAAACGCTTTAACATCTTTCCTAATATTTCTCCAAATAAGGAAATTACTTTGTAAGCATGCATATTTTACATATTTTTGAACATTCTCTTCTCAAAAAAATAGTATAATAATATACTATAAAAGGAAAATAAAATTTAGATTTAAAAAAGAGAAGAAAAAAGAGAAAAAAATAGAGAAAGGATATCAGTTGATATAAGATTAAATACGAGAGAATTAAGAGTACTTTCCTTTATTAAAGTTAAATCATTTATATGAAGGTGATATCTTGGTATTCGCCTGGTGCGCCCATACGATCCCTGGCAATATCAAGGTCTCTAACTTCCTTATTTAATTTAATTACTGCGTTCTTTACATCCTCCTTATTCTTAGTTCCTGTACACACAATTTTGCCTGTCGAGAAGATTAAAAATACCGTCTTTGGAACTTGCATTCGATAAATCAATCCCGGAAATACCTCAGGTTCATACATCGCATATTCCATTACGATTGCCCCCATATTTAAGTCAACATGTGTGTGTAAATCTCCGCTCGCAACAATATTTTGAATTGTGATCTCTGGTTCGCCTACTTCAATGCCCGCCTTCTTTATTCGTTTGATTGCCTTATCAACAACTGCCTCCGCTTCAGAAGCTTTCCTCATTCCCGTTACAACCATTTTTCCAGTAGAGAATATTAAGATTGTAGCCCTTGGTTTTTCAATTCTCATAACAAGACCGGGAAATCTCTCGGGATTATATTCCACATCCACATGCTTACGTGCAATCTTAGTTAAATCAATCTTCTCTGGTATTTCTACTACTACTGTTGCTACAACATTTTCAATCTTATAGTCAATTTCATATTCCTCAGATCCCTCAGAATCCTCATCATTATTAATATCTGCGTTTGCCATTTTCGATCTAGTATTTAAATATTAAGGAGTATTTAAATAATTTATTTTTATACTTCATAAAACAAAATTATACTCTCCTTTGAGCATAAATGCTATTTTTTCTAATTATCCATTTTTACTGCCGATGCACTTATTTAATTCTCCCAGAATAAATAATTTGATGTCGAGTTCTACAGAAAATATAAGTATCGTCTCTATTTTCAATTTATATAGGCATTAAAAAGATCTATATAGTTTAAAACGTATAAAAAGATACCCAATGAAATTATCATATGAAGTTCGAAATGGGAAATTAAACAAAAAATAATCTAAACACATCAAATTCATTTATAAATACTTTTTGGATGAATATAAGTATTGAGACAAACGGGACATATATTTTGCGTTCCTATCCAACTAAAGATACATCTATAATGAAAAATGCTCTCACAGAACGGGCAAATGATAAGATCGGGACCCCTTACTTTATAATGACAAATCGCACATTGCTTGAGATCTTCCTTTTGAACTGAGGATCTAACTCGGATTCCACAATTAGGGCAGTAATTTGGATAACTCGAAGTATATTCTGAGAACTTTATTCCGCACCGAACACAAAATTTCACGTTTTCAATCCATACCATAATTTTCCGAATTATCAAAATGCATCTCCAAATAAAAACAATATTGAGACCAATATTAATAAACAAAGCTCTTTGAATTTTATTTCAAGCGGTTTATTGCGTCCAATATCCAAAAATCAGAGATAAATAATAAGCATTAAATATAGTATTGACAAAATATACTCTATTATTATTTAACTAAAATGTAGGAGAAATACAATGGAAAAAATAGATAATTTTTATAAGAAGATTCATGGGAGTGTTTTTGCCATCCTTGGCGTTGTGATATTTTTCCTTTTATTCATAATTTCTGTAATTTTATATGCACGATTAGCTCCATTTAGTTTGACAACAAAATATATAAGCGATTTAGGTGCGGGACCGTGCCCGGTTGGAAATGTGATTTTTACAATTAATCTAATACTGACAAGCATTTTAATGATAATCTCTCACATCTTTTTTGTTCGATATTTACAAAAGAGAGGTGGGAATTCAATCTTATTATCTATCGCGCTCATTGGTGGAGTCACTTCTTCGATTGGGTTGATGATGCTCGGAATCTTTCCGAAGTATACATTTGAAGCACAACATCAAATGGCCTCATATATTTACTTTGGGGCGGGAGTCGCATATTTAATTTTTTATGGAATTACAGAGTTAAAGATGGAGAATATTCCGAGATATCAATCAAGTCTTAATTTTGTCGTAATGGTATTTTACTTATTGTATCTAATTTTTAAGATATTGGTGAAGGCAAACACAGGTTTCCCTACCGAGATCGAGAAAGTAACGGAATGGCTTATGCTCTTCAGCACCTTATTTTGGTTTATTGAATTCGGTTGGTTCACTCGCAAGAATAGATGAGTTGCATTCCATAATAAAAATGCTTTTATGTGATTTCTTAACAGATTATCAGAATACAAGATTAAACTACTTTTTCTTTTTTTTATTATCCATTTTGTGACGAAATATCGTGTAAATTCCAATAAGAAGGGTAAAGAAAAGAAATATCAACAAAATGGTTACATCTTGACGAATATCTGCTGGGACTTCGATTCCCGGAATATTAGGAAAGATTTTGGATACTTGGACGATGAGTTTCATAAGAATAATAAAGAATGCTATGGTATCAGCTCGAATAATTCGCAATTTTTCTTTCAAATAATCAATCCTGTCAAAAATGGCACCGATAATATAGAGAAATATGAGTAGATCGATAAAAAATGAGGAAATTTTGTAAGTCGCTGAATCGGGAATGATTATCGTGGCAAATATGTCAAACACTCGATAAAAAGTATAAAAAAATGATAAAATTAGAAATAATGAAATATAAGCCGCAAATTTTTGTATTATTAGTACTCTTAATAAAACAATTACTAATAGGATGAGGTCAATCCATGAGATAAGTCTAAAAAGAAAGAGTAAGTCTGAATTACCTCCCGCAATTTTATTAAAATAGGTTCCCGTTATGCGTAAAAGCCACCAATTCACACCTCCTAATAAGATAAATTCAAGAATTCTTCCCGGAATTCTTAAACGTTCTTTCTCGTAGAGATATGTATCGGATTTAATTGCCGTATCCATGCAGACCTTAAACGCAAAAAAGGCGGTAAGCAATTGATTCGCCACCACACAGAATAAAAAGAAAAGGGAAAAAATATTGAGAAAAATTAGTATTAATGGTAATCCAATTAAAAATGCTAGAATAATTAAATATAGAGGTAAGTCATCAATTGGTTTAAAAAATGAAAATATAAATAAGACAAAACAAAAACCAAATAAAATTTCAATAAAAACAACGACGATACGATTATATTGCTCAAAAGGAATAAAGGTTGAGCCGAATAAAATAAGAAACCATGAAACAATAAAAGAAAGAACGACTATAGCATAAATCCACTTAGAAAATAGTCGTTTTAAGCCTGAAAGGAAACCCATAAGATCTGCTCTTAATTTAATATAAAATCAAAATAAATCGTTTAATATAAATCTTTTAGAAAAGAGAATATAGAAAATAAAAAATTTGAAGTTCATCTAACTACAAGGACATCGCACGGTGCCTTGTTTACTACGCTCTGGGCCACAGAACCGATAAAAACTTCTTTAAGCTTGGAATGAGCGCCTTTGCATCCTAAAATTACCAGATCAATGTTTTCCTTCTCCACTGTTTCAATAATATATTGAGCTGGTCTTTTTACTGATATAAGTCGTGTTTCGACATCTAGTTCTTCTTCTGCAAAGTTATCTTCGAGGTTTTTTAAAATTTCTTTCCCATGCTCTTTGTAAACCTTTTCGATTTCATTATAGGCACTTGGTGGAATGGAATAATGAGTAAAATTCGAAATTTGACTTGATAATGGTATTTCTTGGGGTATAAAGTGATGCTCTGTGGAATGGAAGGCAATTACTTCACTATCCCACTGCTTTTTGAATTCAATTGCTTTTTGAGCTGCTCTTTGAGCGTCGTCGGAACTATCCATTGCTAATAAAATTTTTTTATACATTTATTTCACCAATATGTATGAAAGAGTTGTTATTATTAATAGGCGAAAAATTGTTTTATATTTAAAATATTTTTGTTATAATTTCTTAATTTGATAGTATTAATTATTCTCTCCTAGGTATTTCGCAAAAAAAACCTTATGAATTATTGATTAAATTTATATGCCTAAATTTTCATGTAAATATACGAATGAGTGGAAGAAATAAGGACGATATTCATCACAAGCAAATTAATTCAGATGAAGAAAACGAGAGCGCGTGTTGTGATTCTCCTAAAATTTCCCAAGAAGATGGATATTATGTCTGTTTAAATTGTGGATGTATTTTGGACAGAGCTTTCGATGACTCTCCGAGGAGAGCATTCACAAGAGAGGAAATGTTAGCTCGCAGGACCAATGAACGAGTCTATAGTCCGATTGGACCTCGGACGGTAATTCGCGGTAATAAAGATGCCTATGGTTCGTTATTAAGTCCTAAATTTAAATCTAAATTTAATCGACTAGGAAAAATCCATCGGTCTCTTACCACAAGTTATGAAAGAAACTTATGGATCGCCCTTCCTAATTTACAACGACTCCAAAAGCAATTAAAAATCCCCGACCATGTAGCTGAAGATTCTTTACGTATATATACCCAAGCCGTTAAACAAAAATTAACCATGGGGAGAAGTATTGATATGCTGCTCTCTGCTTCTATCTATTGCTCAATCAGAGTCCATGGGGTACCGAGAACGATAGAAGAAATTGTAGATGTTTCTCAAGTTGACAAAAAGAAAATGTTAAAAAGTTATAGGTTAATCTGTAGAGAAGTTCTACCGGATTTTAATCTAAAAATCAAACGGATAACGCCCATTACCTATGTTTCTAAATTCGGTCAGGATCTTAATCTCTCAATGAAATGTATTAATTCTGCAATTAAACTGGTAAAAAATGCCAAGAGAAATGGGTTATTTTTCTCAGGAAAAGATCCGAAAGGAATCGCTGCTGCATCTCTCTATATTTGCTCTAAGATGTGTAATGAACACCGTACGCAAAAAGAAATCTCACATTTGAGTAATATCACTGAAGTGACTCTTCGAACTCGAATTAAAGATTTTGAAAAGATTTGTCAAATTTAGATTGAAAAAGATTTAGCTTACTGGTATTTTCGGATGAAGCTTTTTAATGCACCAAAATATTCTTTTTCATAGGAAAAGATATTATTATGTCCTGCGCCTTCAATCATCACTAGTTTTTTATCTACATCCTTGGGTATAGAATCATATAATAATTGCCCCTCTGAATTTGGAATAATCCAATCATTTGTTCCATGAATTATTAGCGTTGATTTTATAAATTGTTGCACGCGAATGTCATTAGAATATTCTTTAAGTGTATCTTCAGTAATATTAGGACCAGATACGTTAAATAAACGAGTCATCATATTATAGATGCTCGCAAATCCACTTTCGAAGATAATTCCCTTTAACTCTTCAGGATTATGAGAACCAATTTCTGCCGCGCAAACACTTCCCAAAGATCTTCCTTGTACGAAAAGTGAGCCTTCTAATTCTTGACTTTGCAAATATTTTCTAAATTTATTATAGACCGGCATCGCATCTTTAATTAAGCTAGTATAGGTTGGCTCGTGAGAACTAAAACCATATCCTCGGAAATCCATAACAGCGAGATTTACACCACATTCAAAAAACAAATTGTAGAAATATTTATAATCTAATGCAATTTCCCCATTACCATGAAATAGAAGTATAGTCGGAAGGTGTGTATCATTCAAATATAAAATACCGCCGATTATAACATCATCGTGTATTGACAATTTAATAACTTGTAAATTATCATCCAGATCCTTGGGTTCTTTCACCTTACGGGGATAAAACACAACTTGGGAAACTCTTGGATCATCAAGAAACATAATAATTTCTATACCTCTATAGTGATTTTTTATTAATAGATGTTTTTGATTAGCAATAATAACCGTAAAAATTAAAATTATAACGCTTCTCTTCTATTATTAATCATGTTATTGGAATTAATTAAAAAGGAACCGAAATATGACTGAAAAAGGAATTTTAAAAGGTGCCGATCGAAAAGAAAAAAGTTGGCAAAAAGCAAAAATCGCTTTAAGAGAACCTTTTAAAGATGCATTAGACCGCTTCAGAGAAGAGGTCGAACCTAGAAACGATTTCGATCCGAGTGCGTTATTACAATTTGGATTGTTTATGTCCAAGGGAATAATTAATATTTTGAAAAAAGCGGAAAAAGAATTGGGAAAAAAGGGACAAAAAATTGTACAAGACGCATTAATTAAAACGGGTTATGAGGTAGGTTCTCAGATGATAGATCCCGATAAAATACCCCCAGATATTTCCGATATTGAATTAATGAGTTTTTTAGCGACTATAATAAACACCCAAGCTTGGACCTCAATAGAAGATCCCAGAATAGATAGTGAAGAAAAATGTTCTTTTGATATTCTCTGGTGTCCCCTTCAAGATGTCTATTCAGCATTCGATTGCCGAGTACAAAGATATTTTGTTCAAGGAATTGTTGATTATTTCCGCGACAACGTCTTTAAAGATGTTGATTACCAGATCTATTTTAAGTCTACTATCCCTGCTGGAGCCGAATGTTGCAAGTTTGTAGTTGAAGAAAAAAAACCCGGAGAGCACGATAAATGGGAGGAATATTCCAAAAAATTGGATAAGAAAGCTTTAGATTAATAAGATAGAAAAAAAAGAGATTTGATAGTTAGATCTTAAGAATTAGGTTTTTCTCTCTCCATATCTGCTAATTTTTTACTTTTTTCTTCGTGCATCTCTAATACTTTTTCTTGTACTTCTTCCCATTGCTCACCCTTTAGGGGATAGAGCTGGAGAATAGCAGCTGCAAGCAATAAACATATTCCTGGAATAATTCCAATAAATATTCTTATTGCTAAAAATACAGCATCTGGCTGTAGATCTGGTCTAGGTACACCACCAGTTAAATCTCTTGGGATAAAACCTGCTAAAGATAATAATGCGGCAGGAATTATCAAAGCAAAACTTTGAGCAGGTTTAGTTATTAATGCATTAATACCAAAAAATACACCTTCTCTTCTTACCCCTGTTCTTAACTCATCTTCATCGGCAACTTGAGCGAATAAAACATTTGTGAAAACTAGAGGCCCAATAAATCCAATACCCGCAATTGTAAGACTTAATCCAATGGTTATTAGATCTGGCATGAAGATTAGTGAAATTAAGCCTATTCCACCAAGTATTAATAAAAATTGATCTGCCTTTAGTACCCCAAATTTATCTATCAATTTGGGCGTTACCCAAATTCCTAAGATTAATGGAAGAAAGATAAATACTAAAAGGATAATGGTCGAAGTTTCTAAAACATAATCCGCTAAGTAAAATACTGAACCAATGACTAAAGATTGCATTAAAATTTGGAAAAAATTAGCTGATACAAGGGTTACAAAGGATCTACTTTTAAATGTATATTTTAATGAATCTATAATACCTAATGGTTCATCGACTTTCGTGAATTCGGGCCGTTCTTTAAATTGATAGGTCATAAATAGGATTAAAGCAGAACCAAGTACACCAACAGCAATCATAGCCATTCTGAAGGGAAATAAAGTTTCAACATTTCTAAATAAATCAGGGATAAGAAATCCCAATATCTGACCTATTAGATTAAAAAAGGAGGCGAAAACTTGAAGACTGTTCCTTTCCTTTTCATTTTCGGTAATTTCAGGTAATAATGCAGAATATAAGAGAAAAATTATTGTATAGGCAGTATCATACAATGCTGTAGTTATTACTAGCCACACGAAAATCCAGATATCTGGTAATAAAGTTCCCGGTGCAAACCAAATCAAGATAAATGTTATAGCAAAAAATGGTGCAGTATATCGCATAAAGGGAATTCTTCTTCCCTTTTCAGATCGGGATTTATCTGACCAAACTCCAACTAAAGGATCATTCAAGGCATTTACAATCAAATAAATTATTGAGAGAGTGTATACAATTGCTTCTGCTTGGACTAATCCCAGATAATCTATAACAAATATAGAAAGCATGGAGGCATAGATACCATTTATTGTTGCTCCGCCTAAACTAGCTAAACCCCAATACAATCTTTTTTCCGTACTAAATCTAATAGTAGGTGAGACTTCCTTCTTTTCCTTTTCATTCATATTTTTTTTTTTAAATTTAATTTATTAGTATAGTATTTCTTTTTATCTAATATAAAATCTTGAGTTTATGTTAAATTAACAATTTGAGAGAGGTGGAAAAGATTTTCAAATAGGCTTGATAATCTATTTTGCCATAGAAGTTAAAATTTATATGGTTTTTTCTTACCCGTATCAACTATTCTACTAGTGAGTTCTTTACGACTCATTTTCTTACTCATTTCCACTTTCTGGTATTTTCTCGCTGGCCTTCCGACGTATATCCATCCTGCCTCTAAAACTTGATTGATATGAGTAATCGCCCAAACGCCTAGCGTACAACTCTTTCCGATGATCGTCCCCGGAGCAACAATGCAATTACCCCCCAGAACTACATGATCTCCGATGATAACCTTCTTTATTAGAAGATGGTTCCCGATAATAATGCTTGAAGAAACCACTGCCCCCTGTCCTAGCATAATATTTTCTCCAAATTCGATGAATTCCACATCAGACCACCCGTCAAATAAAGTGGATTTGAAATCCGCTCGCATCTCGCAAATCTTAAATGCAAAATTGGTCACCCATGGAAAACAAAAGTTATTCCATATCCAAAACACAAATTTTTTCACTGAAACTCTTAGACAAAAAAAATAGTAATCTTTATTTTTAAAACTTGTTTCGAACACACCTTGCTTTGGTTCATGTAATAATTTCAATATTATTAGGCTAAGTTTTCCGAATAATAAACTTGAAACTAAGTACAAGCCCCAGTATGCCATGATATCAATGAAGAATAGTAGAATCCTCCAATGAAAATAGTTCGAAGCCATGGCAGATTCAAAAAATGTTAATATAAAGGCAAGTGGCATTAAAAAAGAAAGGGAATGGAGCACAATTTGAAGAATAACGCTTAATTTAGGATAGAAGATCGCACTTGTTGTAATTGGATATTGGGAAAGGTCAACATCATTTAAATCTTCAATATTTTCAAGATCTTTAGAATTGTCCGATTCACTCATCTTCGAACTCAACCCCCAAGTATCGCCTTTTGTCTTCTTGACTTAATTTCTTTGCAGGGAATCCAAAATAAATAGCATCTCCCTTGAGTTCATCAAATTTAACGGTAGAACCGATTGGAATAAATGTCGAATTCTTACCGACCTTGGTTCCCGGCAAAGTTCCTGTCAAAACTTCAAAAATCGAATTATCTTCTACATCCGCTCCAAAAAAAGTTAAATTTTCTTCCCCGTAGACTCCATCAACAAGGTGATTAGTCAAGTGAGTGAATGTTCCAAGGTAACAATTCTTTCCCAAGTGGATATGGCTGTGAAGATATGCCTCCTCAATGACAGTTCCTTTTCCTATCTTATTGGAACCCAAGAATTGTAACTCCCAATTAATCAACCATGGAAAGGGGGATCGAATGAAGGCAAATATTGGATATTTAAATAGAAATGAACGAAAATGGTAATAATCCAATACATTTGATTCTTTATTCAAGTTCCTATCAAAAATACCTTGCTCTGGGCCTCGTTTATCAGCAAAGGAATAGAAGATACGAGTAAGAAATGCGACAAGAATTAGATGGAGTAAATATAAACTAATCAAAACTATAGGTAATGTAATTAATATGATCCAATTCTCTAAACTGGTAAAGGACATAATAGTTATTGGAATAGAAAATAAATAAGGTTCCAATAACCCGAATAGATATAGATAAAATAAAAACCCAGGTATTATAAACGAAAACCCAATAATCATCCATCCCGAAGATATATATAAATGAAACGGCACTGCCAATTCTTTTGCCTCTTCTCTTAGATCTTCTTCTACATATCTCTCCTTATCATGTTGCCTAAATACTATCTGCTCAAAGGCATTCTTATCATCTATTTGAGTGTTTTTTAAAACCTTCTGGCAAGGACTATCTCTATAGACAGTTTCTTTATCGAGTGTTTGCCCAACTGTGGTAGTTGATAGTGCGTCCAATATAGTATTCTCTTCTATTTTGGTTCCAGGCAAAACTACGGAATGGGCTCCAATGATGACACCATCTTCTATGGTTGTTTTCTTAAGAATTAACTTATTATCAGCAAGAAAACTCGATAAAATTAAACTTCCTTGGCCAAGCCGCACATTCTTTCCGATTTGTATAAATTCGGTATCTACCCATCCTTCATGAAGTGATACCATGTTTCCTACCTTGACTCCATAGATCCTCAGTAATAACGTTTCGATATAGTGAATTGATAATTGCCGTGCTATCCATATCGGCCATTTCTTTATTACAGCTCTTAAACTCCAATAGCAATAATCCTTATCTTTCTTGCTTCGCGCAAACACACCCTCTTGAGGAGGATGGATAATATTGGCTATAGCAAGGAAAAATCTTGAGATAATGGCAGAACTTATAATTAGAAGAAAAATGGCTCCGATTAAAGCAATGGGGAATAATAAGAAAAAGGGAACGGAAAATCCTCCAAAATAACTCCAATAAAACCAAATCCAAAATATCGGGGGTTGTGCTCCGAGAATCATTATTAGGATATAAATTATCAAATATCTTTTCTTTGCCAAAGTATTTGTTGTGCGTGGTCCTTCCCTTAGTGAGGCTGGAATGGAAATAGGAGAATCACTCTCATATAATATGTTTGACCTTTAATCAATTATTAATCTCATATAAAATACACTAATTAAATTTTGGTATATAGAAAATAGATTCTGTTAGGAACTTTGAAGGGATGAAAAAACCATTTTTTCACTTGTTTTAATTCCTTGATTTGAGAATTTTTAAACATTTAATAATTTCAAAATTGAAAATATATTATTTCAAGTTGAAAATAAAATAAGCATGAAAAATGAGCGAAATATGAGTGAACCATATTTTTGGTGGACCGAGGAACAAAGAGAAATTGCGAAAAAAGTCGAGAAATTTGTAGAAGAAAATTTTACTGCTGCGGAAGAATATTACTGGAAAAAAAAATTTCCATGGGATTTAGTGAAAAAAGTCGCAAAAGAGGGATATTTCGGTGTTGGAATCCCAAAGGAATATGGAGGCCTGGAATTAGGCGCAACTGGGTCTTGTATCGTAGCCGAGCAATTAGGAAGGCTATATTCTGTTGGCCATGTATTTGTGGTAAGCATGTTAGCAGGTTTAGAACAGATTTTACGTTATGCAACTGATGCGCAAAAAGAGAAATGGTTGCCTCAACTTGCGAAAGGAGAGGAGTTAGGTGCCGTTTGCATTACCGAACCTTTTGCTGGGTCCGATGCAGCAAATGTTATGACAACCGCAGAAAAAGATGGCGATGAATGGATTATAAATGGTAAAAAAAGATACATAACGGGTGCTGGAGTTTCGGACAGATATTTTATCTACGCCAAAACCAGTGATGATCCTTCTGATACTAAACAATATTCTCACCTTACATCCTTTTTAGTAGAAAAAGGAACTCCGGGATTTTCTTTAGAACGTATAAATCCATTAATAGGTTTTGAGAATGTTCCGAATGGATATTTAAGCTTTGAAGATGTGAGAATCCCAGATGAGAATCGTATTGGACCAGTAGGCAAAGGCTGGAACGTTATGATGGCAGGGTTAAATTTTGAGCGATTAATTGCTGGGGCAGTGTTTGTGGGTACCTTAAAGGACATTATAAGATTACTATTCCATTATACACGGCGTAGAGTTCAATTTCGAAGGCAAACGAATCGGCTCCAAGGGAACCAAGAAAAAATCGCAGAAATAATATCAAGATATCGGATGGGAAGGATATTCTCTTATTATTGTGCGAAAGAATTGGATGATGGAAAAGAACCTATGATAAACGCAGCAATTGCAAAAATGGAAGTATCAGAGTGGGTTCGAGAAGCAGGAGAAAAGGCAATACAAGTAATGGGTGGAGACGGACTTACTAAATTCTATTATGCAGAACGATTAATGCGAGAGGGAAAAATTGGAGAAATAGTTGCGGGTACCACTGAGATTCAGAAGTTAATCATATACCGATTTGCATCCATGCTACCGGATTATAACGCTTCCGTAAGGATGAGATGGAATGAAGAGGTGAATGCTCCTGTTGTCTCAAAGGCAGATTCACAATTCAAGGACTTAGAATTAACCGATGAGAATCTCCTTAAAGTTATTGCGCATGATTATAAAGTAAATCCGGGTCTTTACATGACTTTGGATGATGCCAGGGACGATATAGGAGGAAGTCGTTCAAAAACAAAAAGAGCAATCGAGTCATTAGAAGAACAAGGATTGGTGGTAACACATCGAGATCGAGGAGGAAATATCGAACTTGTGAAAGCAACCTACAAAGGACTTCAAAAAGCGTTTCCAAAAGAGTATTATGAATGGTATCCAGATTGGTATGCCGACGTCGATAAATTTTAAATTATCATACTTCTAAACATACCTATTTTTTCTATTACTTTTTATTCTTCTTATTTTTTAAGACTTACATTATTTTATCAGTGTCAAAATCTTTAATCGTTTCAATGTTGGTATCTGCATCAATAGTTATTGCTAAAACATGAATTTCCTCAACTTCCGCATATTCAGGATCTTCCATCAAGAAGTAGAATTTTTGTTCCTTTTTTTCGAATCCCATCTCCATTTCCCCGGGAGCTTCAGGGAGAATTTTCTTCAGATCGAGGGGTGCTTTTTCTTTTAATATTTCGTATATTGAATCTTCTATCTTTTTCTGTCCTTTTCGAATTTCTTTTATCGTTGTAAAATCTAAACCTTGTAAAGCTTGACC
>WJIN01000215.1 GCA_014730295.1 Promethearchaeota archaeon
CCTTTAATATAAATAATAACATTAAGTGAATGGACGTGCCCCGAATGTGGCACTCATCATCATCGAGATAAAAACGCGTCTGCTAATATTAAGAAAGAAGGAATACGCCTCTTAGAAGAGAGAGGCATCACAGTCATTTCATGACCTACCGTAGGGACCACGGGAAGTTACGCTTGTGGAGATCGTGTAAGACGCCATTTAGGCGCGGTGGTCAAGGAAGCAAGAATCCAGCTCCTTTAGGGGCTGGTAGTTCAAATCATAATCGTAGGGTAATTTTTAAATATATATACTAATAAGGTATTAAATGAGTTATGAATATCATTTAATTCAAATATTTCTAATAATTTCGATAAATATTTTAATTTTAATATTTTGTATTATTTCTTCAGATCAAATTGTTAATATACTTGGATTCTCTCTCTATTTAGTACTTTTTTTTCCTTTATTAATCATATTCAACAAAATTAGATTTTTATTGGATCGTGGGGATATTTTAGGGAAAGATTTGATATTTCCTCTTCTAAGGTTCTCATTATTCATAGAATTATTTATTGGGATATTACTGTTTATTGAATTGATAGTGCTATTTTTTTTCTCCTAAGATTATATCCAAAAAAGTGGAAAAATATTAAGAAGAGAAATTAAAAAGCTCAATATCAATAAAACCTCTGAAAGAATTATAAAAAACCCCTTCTTTCTATAGGAAATTAATGTAAAGAAATAATAGACAGAAATCAAATTACTGCACAGTAAAACGAATAATAGAAGTATTATATCAAAGAGACTGAAGTTAATCTCAAAAAGTGTTAAATTATTTATATCTTGGATATTGGAGAAATCCCGTATTATCATAGGAAATATGCTTACAAGAGAACCTAGGGCTCCAAGTATCACTGGTAATAAAAATATAAATAAAAATACTTTGATTCTTTCTCCTCTAAAAATATTTTCTATTTTTTTTTCTAATTTTATATGATTTTTCAAAACATTTACAATTTCTCTAATTTTTCTTGAGCTTACATTTGAATTAGTTTTTAACATTCTATTAATTGAATTGAAAATTAGACTATAACGATATTCACCTAACTTATTTTTAAAGCTATTAATTAACTGAGTGAATGATAGGGAACCACTTAAGAAAGAATAGATTTCAGAAGAAAGAATTTTACTTAGTATCGAATTAGGATTGATAATTTCTAAATAGGCATTAGTGAAAGCTTTTTCAGGTGAGATATTTTTATCCAAATGAAAAGAGAACCTAATTATTAGGTTTAACACTTCAAAAAATTTCTTTTTCTCATAATCAGAATTTTTTTTTATCATTCCCATAAAAAAATGATCAATCTTAATGAAATTTTGAAAAAGATAGTTAAGAAAATATAAAAAGATTGGAATTGAAAAAAGAATAATTGTTTTATTAAAGGATATAAAAATAACAAAAATACACAATCCAATGGGAAAAAAAATACCAAGAAAAAAAATTAGGCTTATCTTTGTTGATAACTCCTTCATATAAATTTTGAATTCATCTTCAAGTGAAGTACTGAAATTATCCCTAAAAAAATGATTTTTATTATCTTCTATTATATCAATCAAATATTTATTGAATTCAGTCGATGGCGATTCATATAATCTTAGTTCTTCTTCGGGCATAGAACCAGAATGAACATGTGAAAGGATTTTTTTGAAATCTTCGGAAATTAGAATTTGTTTATTAATTATTAGTTTGATAAATTCCATAACCACTTCTTCATCATTCTGCTTAGCTAGTTCAATTAATGAAAAATCTATTTTTATAAGATAAAGATAAGAAGTAAGCTCCTTTCCTTTTTTTATAAATTTTTTATATAAATAAAAATTAAATTTGTATGATATTAATGTGGAAAAGATAATTGAGCATAGAATTGCAAATAAAGTACTAAAATTAATAATCAGAGTGAAGAATAAGATCGAAACTAAAGAAACAATCATTACTAAAGAGGTTGCTCTACCAATAAATTTTTGTGTAAGTCCATAATGGTTTTTTAGCAATTTATCATAAAGCTGTTCCTTTTCCTTAAAATTTATTTGGGGTAATTTAATTTGCCCAATATTTCTACAAAATGACAGATAAAGTTCAAAAAACTTCATAATAATACTATGATATTTGTTTAAATTTTATTGAAATACTATCGCTTAAATATAAAATGTTAAGATTATAGTAATTTTGAGATGCTAAAGCATAAAATCCACTTTCTAATAATAAATCATAAGAGTATTTTACAAAATCTCTTTCAAATATGTAAAATTCATAATTTACTTGGATCCCCTCAACCGTAATATTAATATTATAAAAAATCAAAATTTCTTGGGAATAATCAGTTTTGTATTTAATTGAATACCTGATTGATGAGTCAATTAGATTTATATTTTCATTTATCTTTTCATATTTTTCTTCAAATTCACTATAATTTGTAAAACTACTTAAAAATGGATTAATAATTGTAAGAAAAGAAATTAATATCAATAATCCAAACCCAGTGCTTAATAATTTTTCAACTAGATTGGTCATAATTCTTCTTATAGAAATAGGATTAAAAATTACGATTTTTTTTAAAAAAATACTTTTAGATAATCGAGTCTTTAAAATTCGCTAATCGCTCCAATGAAATTTTTGAGAGATATGAGATTTTATCAAAAAATAAAATTAGATCTGTTAGACAGAACCTCTCTTTTTGTTTTAGATAATTAAATAAACCTTCTAAAATATTAATCATGAATTCGAATTTTTTTTCGCTTAAGGCTTCAAATCTTCTAATTTTTCTAACAGAATTTAAAGAAAATAAAGAAGTTTTTTGGAGCCAAGAGTCTGATTCGGGCTCATATTCAAAAATAGGGATAATTTCTAAA
>WJIN01000465.1 GCA_014730295.1 Promethearchaeota archaeon
AAACGGGACCGCCACCGCGCGCGGCGTGACAGCGTAAGCTGGCGCGACGGGCGCCGGGCGTGTCGAGCGACCCGCGAAATGTGGCATGGGTTTGCGACGGGGGTGTGTCCGGCGCGAAAAACCCAGCTATGTCATGCACCCCTTGCGGGGCCGTGCGCGGGCAGCGCTTCTGCGGTCGGGCTTCAGAAGCACCTCAAGCGCCTTTTCGTCGCTATATGGCAACGCTGGCTTGTCAGGGCTCCGGCGGCCACCTATTATGTGCTTCCTGACATCACGGGAGAAGCTTCATGCGACATGCAATGCTGACCGCTCTTGCCCTGGCTCTGACGTTGCAGCCCGGCCGCGCCGAGGAACTCGCCGACCACCTCCCGTCCGATACGGTCGTCTACGCCTACCTGGATGCCGGCACCATGCTGAAGCAACTCGGGGGGATGCTGACGACGCTCGACCCCAAGAATGGCCTGCAGGTGCTGCATGAGGGGCTGAAGATCCATGGTGCGCTGATGAAGCTGGCCGAAGACAGCGGCTTTGCGCCGCAGATTCTGCGCAATCCCCTTTCGCTGAAAACGCATTTCATCCTGCTGCCGTTGGCTGAGCCGGTGGTGCACGAGGAGATCTTCCAGACGCCGGTCTGGGACGAAGGCGGCCTGGTGGAAGGGGAGTTCGAGGAAGAGAAGATCATCGAGCGCCGTTACTTCTCCATGGCGGTCGTCCTGGAATGTGAGGAGATGAAGGCGGCGGACCTCGCGATGCACATTCGGTCCCTGGCCGAGCGAATCATGAAAGAGGACGGGCTGGAAGCCGAGGTCTGGAAGGAACTGGAGACGACGCAAGGCACCTGGTTGCAGGCGGCGGCGGCAGAGCTGGTCCTGGGACGTATGGGCCGCTATGTGGTCATCGCCCCCCACGACCCGCAGGATCTGCGCAAGGCGCTGGCAACGCCGGCCCGCCCCGGCGGGTTGACGGCCGATCCGGTCTACCTGCGGATGCAGGGCAGGTGCACCGATCCGATGCTCTGGGGTATGGCCAACATTGAGTCGCTGGTTTCGGTGGGACGCCGCTACATTGCAGACGCGCGGGCCGATGACGGCGAACAGGCGGGGCACCGGGCCGCAAGCGCTCGCAGGGCTGCCGACAGCCTGGAGACCACGCTCGACTTCTGCACCCGCGCCTTCAGTCTGGACCAGATGGAATCCGTTGCCCTCTGGACCGACTACGATGTCTCCACTGAAGGCGTAGCCACCCACTCAGGCTTTACGCTGCACATCCCCGGTCAGCTGACGCCGATGATGGAGGCCCTGTTGAGCGGCGGCGCGAAGCTGGACCCGCCGAAGCTCGCAAGCTTCAAGGGCATGGTGCTCATGAGCCGGGCCGGTCTGAGTGAGATCGTGGAGCAGCTGCCGTCGGTTCTGCCCGAGGAGGCGGCCACGAGCTACGAGGCCATGCGCATGAACGTGAAGCAGATGGCCAAGACCGACTGGACGGAATTCGCCGCCATGATGGCCGGCGACAGCTACATCTTGTTGGACTACGTTCAGAGCGAGGTGGAGATACCTCGCTGGGACGAGGAAGAGCAGCAGGTCAAGCAGATCACCATGAAGCAACCCATGCCTCGCGGTAGCTGGGTTCTGGGCCTGCGCGACGATGCCGACGCCGCGACGTGGCTGGCGGACCTGCACAAGAACCTGCAGCCCATGGGCTTCGGCAACTTCTTCCGTAAGAAACAGGTGGCCGATCAGGACGTGTACATGCTGGGCCCCGAGATGGCGGAGGATTTCGTGATGGTCGCGACCAAGGGGCGCTACTTCTTCCTGGGCCACCGCGAACAGGTGACGGCGGCGCTCGAACAGGAGGGGCTGCAGGAGGGCGACTGGGATGAGGTCGCAGCGAAGCATCGCCAAGCAGCCGTGTTGGCTGTCTTCCCGAAGCGCCTCAGCGTGCGCATCAATGAGATGACCGACTACGAGCAGCAGGTAGAGCTGATGACGGAAGCCTTCGAGGCGGTCGAATGGTTCGAGGAGGGCAACCAGGAAGCCAAGGAGCAACTGCTGGAGTCAGGAACCAAGCTGTACCGGAAATACATGGAATGGGCCCGGAACGCCATGACCAGAGGTGATCCCAATATGGTGATTCACGTCAAGCGGGACGGCCCCTTCTGCGACATGAAGGGTGACACCTTCTTGCCAGCCGAATAGTGCATGCAAATGGTGCTTTGGGCGCCGTTGTCGGCTCTGGGGTTCAGAAGACGCCGTTAACTTTTGGAAAAATCCTTTATGCCCATTTGGTGCACCAGAGCATTCGGGGTACTATACTAACGGAGTTGGCTTGAAGGCCATTTGAAAGGCAGGTGAGCTTTGCTCAGTTTTTCAGCCCTTCAAGCCGACTCCACCTTTGAAAACCAAGCACTATGGCCGGCTCAAAGGCCAAGACCGTCCAGGTAAGAGAGCAACCGGACGGCCAAGGTAAAATCATCAGGAGAAGAAACTGATGATCACCAAAAGCCTTTAAGCCGGCACACCGGCAAAACTGCCGGTTTGGAGGTCTGGACCGTCAAAGACCCTCTTTTGACGGTCTTAACAGATGATCTAAAGGTAATCATCCTTTAAATCAAAAGCCCCCAAACCGGCAGCCGTGAACTGCCGGTTCAAAGGCCTGGGTCGTCAAGCTGAGAACTTGACGACTTCAACAGATGCCGTCTGGTTCCGAACCACACGACAAAAGCCTTTGAACCGGTAGCCAGAACTGCCAATTTGAGGGCCGGGGCCATCAAAGAGCAAGAATTTGACGGTCTGAACAAGATGATCAAATCAGATCAAACAGCCCTCAAATTGGCAGCCAACACTGCCGGTTCAAAGGCCAGGGCCGTCAAGCAATTTGACGACTTCAACAGAGTCGATCAGCAAGAACGCTGAACGACACAAGCCTTTGAACCGGTAGCAAGTCGATCGGATAAGCTGCCGGTTCGAAGGCCAGGGTCCTCGGGGTAAATGCCTGACGGCCTTAACAGATGATCATCAGGATTGCCGTCCTGATGATCTGAAGCCTCCGGATCGGCAGCTTTCCGGCACCGTAAACTGCCGGCTTGAAGGTTAAAGCTGTCAAGGAAGCGAAGACCTTGACAGCTAAGAGGACCAAAAGGGTGCCCAACCCAAAACCCTCGGACCTTCAAGTCGGCAGTGGGTGCATGACATCCAAAGCAATGCGCACAAAAGGCCGAAGGAGATAATGTGCGTTCGTGCGGTTTGCTTTGGGTTTTGCGCTCCTGCTGGGTTTTTCGCGCCAGGCACACCCCCGTCGCAATCCCATGCC
>WJIN01000027.1 GCA_014730295.1 Promethearchaeota archaeon
GATTGGGACCATGTATGGAACTTTTCACCCCAACCGGGATAACCTGGATTATTTACGATGTAGGCTCCGTATGCCCAGAGTTCGAAACTATTCTCATCTTGATGGGGGTGGTTTTGGTCGTAATTTTTACAGCTGAAAGGCATAAATAAACCATCCGTATCACCCGAACGCAAATATGCCATTGAAGATGCTTTCCATACCTCTTTACGACTTTCAAATGGTTCAGATTGGATGGTCTCATTTACGTTATAAAGGAGAATTCTGTGAAAAGAAGGATCTGCTCCGAGCAAATAACCAAAATCGGTTGTGCTACCGTATTGGGAATTGTTTTGTCTTTGTTCCCATATATACTGGTATCTTGCCGCTCTCTCAGGACTTGTTTTATTCAGTTGTGCTGCAGCAAATAGTAAAACCTCTTGAATATCTCTATCGAAGGTGCAATCTTCAAAACTTCCGGGCATTCCAAGAGGTCCTAAAGTTTCCGCTATATAATCATATGAAGCTAAGATTTGGCTATCCTCATAAAAATTAAACGCACCTAATCTCTTTAGGCCCGAGGTAAACTGGCTCATATGAAAGAAGGCAAATGCCATGTAGCTATACCCCTCAAACGAACCCCCATCAGCAGGGTTTTGATTATAAAAATAATCAAGACAAGTTTCTGTAGCGATGTTGATCATTTCCTCATCTTGGAGTACTAATCCTGCTAATCCCAATGCACCCGCATCAACCACACGATGATTATTGCGGTGATAAAGATCCATTCGCTTAAGAGGTTCTGCGTGCTCATATAACAGTTTATGGATCGCGGTTTGTTCATTGGAAGTAAGATTCTGATATATCATATCGAATGCAATTGCATATGATTCAACGCTTTTTGCTCGTCTTAAATCCGATGAATAATGAGTAATGGATCCCATATCGAGCATGTATTCTTTTAATTTACTCAAAACACTCGCACTATTATTAAGGGCAAATTCAAGGGCCAATTTATAGACCGCATGCCTCCTTTGATCATTCTCATAGTATCCTGGATCGCGACCCAGTTCTACGCTGATATCTCCGATATAGAAATCACTCCAATTATTCCATGGTTTATTCGAATCCGCGATTTTGTTTCTAAGACCATCTAATTCACTATTATTATATAGAATATAAGGGTGGGTTAATCCAGCAAAAAGATCCATATTAATAGCCCATATCTCTTTGGTTGGCATGGAAGGGGTTATTATCGGTTCTGTTAATTGATTTGTTTCTGGATTATAATACTTATCTGAATTGCTAATCACGAATGAGCATGAATCGCTAATAGATAAGGTTGTTAAATTATCGGCATGTATTATGCTTATATTATCTCCGTCGATTTTTACCATCTCTGGGATAAATGGGCTAAAAATCTGTACCTGACTATTTTGCCCGTTGATATATCCAGAGATTTGCGAGTTGTTCGAATAGTTTATCAAAATATTCGTGAGCGGTTCTGAGGATTGGAATGAAACATTATCTTCGAATTTTAAATATCTTGCCTCTTGGAGAAAGCAATATTCTATTTTTGAGGTTTCAGTACTATTCCTCCGAATGAAAAACAATTCTCCGTCAAATTCGATATTCGGACTGGAAAATTGGACTGATGCGCGCTCATCCTGGTAGAATAAAAAGTCATTGTCCCCGATCTTTTTTAGACCATCTGAGAGTGAAGTAATTTCGGGAATCTGCTGACCCGGGTTAGAATCATTTTTTGGGTAGAGGATTGTAGACATCAACGGATGATCGGCTCCCGAATATCGCGCTTTAATGTAGGTAGTATCGATATCGGGATAATTATTTCCCTCATCATAATTTTTTGGACAAAAAATCCCTTCCTCGCTGGATATTGACTCTATCGGTTCTAAAAACGTCGCGTTCAAGGTGATATTATCATTGGAGAGATAACTCTGCACATTAAACGAAATCGATTGCCGATTGTCTGCGACACTGAGATCTCCTCGACTATGTAATAACCAATCAATATCATGATACCTCGCTTGTGGACTTAATTCATCGACCATAATGAAATATCCCGCTTGCCCGGTGCTTTCATTCGGTTTTATAAATAGAATTTGACGCGAATATCCACCATAGGTCGGAAAAAGTTGAAATGCGATAACGGTAAAGACGATATTTAATCCCAATAATATAGAAATAAGGACGAAAAAAATGATCGAACGTTTCGATTTTTTCATATCATTTATAGTTCAGTTCGGAAATTATTTAAGGATTGGCAAAATAGGATTTGTCAGTGAACTATCAATTAATGTTTCTTAAAAAAAGAAATGAAAATCCTCAAACCAAGTATTTTAAGCCGTCTTTCACTTTATAAGTCTTTTGTGCACGATTCAATTCAATAAAACGCTTTACTTCTAACTTATTTAGCAAATCTCTCATCTGGGATGTGTTTTTATTAAGTGTGTCTTGTAATCCCTCAAGATCATCTTCATATTCTTTCAAGATTTCCAATAAACTCTTATAATTCTCATATACTTTATTAACCAAAAATTTTAGAGATTCTTTAATGTTTTGTCCCGTTTTGGTGCTGGTCGGAAAGATCTTGGCGCTCTCGGGTAAATCATTTTGGATTTTAACTACTTCTGGATATCTCGCTTCTTCAAGATCTTGTTTGTTCGCCAAAAAAACAATCGGTATACTGGGCCCTAGCAACTTTCGGATAGAATTAAGTATCTGTATCGCTTCTACATCCTTTTCGGGTTTCGCAGAATCAAAAATGAAGAGAACCCCATCAGAACCCGCTGCGGTGATATCTCTGATGACTGAAAAGCGTATTAGTCCCGGAGTTCCAAATAAATATACTTTATATCCGTTTAGCTTAATCGATCCCAAATCCATTCCTACTGTATAACTTCTGTTATCCGCACCCTTCGCTTCCACGTTGAGAGCGTTCGGATCTAAGAATTTGATGAAACTCGATTTTCCGGATTTCACTGGACCAGCAACCAATATCTTCATAATTTTTGTATGAACTAAAATATAATATTTATTTTGAAACGTAATCTCTAATTAATTAATATTACTTTCTTAATCTTTTATAATTTTCTACCTAATTTCGACAAAAATACCCCATATTTGAGCTATTCTTCAAAATCTGACAAAATGAAAGAAATGTAATTTTCATTTTATTTACGGATTATGAGAAACTGGTGGCGAATAGTTATATTATGTTTATGATCTGGCTGGGGTAATGGGCAATCGTATATGTCGGAGCTATCAAAAGTTTAAAGGAAATGAGCAAAATATTCCTAATTCCGACCTGATTCATTCAACCTAAACTAAATATAGATTTAAATATCTATTATTTTTTTAAAGCCAAACCATAACGAATAATGAATATTTCGAAATTTATGGAACACACTTTTATTAATTGAACTGGAAAACACCCAGGTATTAGAAAATTTAAAATCTCTACGACTTTCAAATAATCAAATTATAAAAATTGGAAAATTAGTTGATTTATCTAAACTGAGGAAATTAGAATTAGATGAAAATAATGCTATTAGAATCCAAAACACTCTAACTCTTCCTATCTTAGATGAATTGGTTTATTGATGAGTCACAAGAGGAATTATGCTCTAAGGGCGCAATTTTTTGTTCATAATTACGAGTTATTGCTTAATTTGTTGTCGTTTTTTTTGTACTTTTGCCTTTCGATAGTAAGTTTTACTGATAATTATTCAATAATTTTTTATTCAAAATATACAAGTAAATCTCGCGTCGTAAATACCCTTATCTTTTTCTGGTCATTTTTAAGTTGCTTATCATTAGACCATATGAGCCTTAAGAGCAAAGGCGAGAGCTAAATAAACAGTATCTTTAGGATCAGGAGATATTTCTTGAACTTTATCTAAAAATGGAGTAATTTCTTTTCGTGGAATAAATATGATTAAGTCTTTTAACAATTTTAAATAGCTCTGGAACTCATCATGTGAGGGATGAGTTTTTTTGAGAATCAAACTTTCATATTTTGCAAATTCTTCAAATAAGAACTCTGGAGCGAAGAGCTGTAATTTGTCATTTATAAGCAATTCAGCAGTTTTTCCATCTTTTATTAATGTAGCAAAGAGAATATTCGCATCTATAACAAATTTCATGGCAAATTAAGTCTTATAATGTTTTAATAAAAATTTATTGACTTCTTTTCCAAATTCCAAGGCTTCCTCTGGCGTTAACTCACTATTGATTCTCAACCCTTTCAGAAAGTTCAGTTGAGCAATTTTTTTTTTAATTCCTTAGGTATTGAGAGCGTTAAATTTGTCATTTCTCTAATAAAATTATTTTTATATTTTGTGTGAATATATAATTTTCTATGGGTATATGTGTGAATTCATATATAAATTTTTATAAGAATTTCTATCAAAACTAAACACCCTTAAAATCCCATTTTAGTTTAGATTAGGAAAATTTCACTAATTGTTTTTTTTCTTTATAAATCGAAACGGGAAGTATTTTCTTTATTATTAATCTCTATATTGATGCCTTAAAAAAGCCTTCAATCCCCCTTTCTTTTGTATCTTCTGGAGGCTTTTTTCGTTCTAATCGCTCTTTTCTCTTCTCTATTGAGTGATCAAATTATCTATTTCCATCTTCAAGAGGATTTCGCAATTAATTATATTTCATTACACACAATAATTCCCATCAATAAAAGATTAATGGTCTTCCAAGAGAATTTGAAGATAAATTCTGATCAAATTAAATAAGTGTAAATATTACAGTGGAAAAAATTTATTTCTTAGAACTCCTCCTCTGAAAAAATTCTTAAACGAGAACCCTTAGGTGCACACAATTGATGATCCTCTGGAAACTCGGCAAGATTCTCTTCAAGGAGTCTCTTACAAACAGGATTTCCATAAAGATTAATATGAAAGTTCTCATTATTAAGATATGGTTTAGCCTCTTTTATGTCTTCAATATTGTTAAATGATAAAATGAGATTATGGAGTCGGGGATGCTCCGTGAAATCAGGAAGGTGTTGAATTTTGTTTTCCCAGAGAAAAACTTCAAATATATTTGGAATAGAGAGAATATGGCTAATATCAACAATCTGATTGTTTGGTGCCAATAATGCGGATAAATTATCCATATTTTTAAGCCCGTCTATCTTTTTGATGCGATTTTCTCGCAAGGACAAGCATCTTAAGTTCTGCAACCCATTTAGGTTCTTAATCGAGGAGATTTCGTTGTGATCAAGATTTAGTCTCTCCAATGCGGGTAGAGGAGCGATTTTTCCGATTTTTGAGATCTTGTTTGAAGCACACCCTAAATTTTTCAAGTTCTCTAAAGAAGTTCGGATTTCGAATGTGTTTATCTCATTATCTGACAGATTAAGAGATTTAAGGTTCTGAAGTGAATCGAGACCTCGGATTTTGCGAATCCGGTTGCCTGATAAGTTCAATATTCTTAAGTTGGTAAGGGTTTCAAGTCCTTCAATCTTTTGAACTTGATTTCTCGCTAAACTAAGAATTTCTAACGAGGCTAACTTTTCGAGCCCTTCTATCTTTTGAATTTGATTTCTATAGAGCTTTAAAGATTTCAAATTAGGAAGGTTTTCGAGGCCTTGAATGGTTTTAATTTGACAACCACGGATCACTAGTTCATTTAAGTCAGTTAATTCGCTTAATCCTTCTAAATCGCTTATGTGTGTAAGATTTTGCACCGTGTACGCCCTGTCTCTCCCGTCTTCTGGCTCATTTCCCCCGGGAGATGTGAATTTAAGTGCGCTATTCACAGGATAGTATTTCTCTCCCTTAAATTTGACATATTTATCTTCTGGCATTTTCATAAAAAAAAAGAAAAATGGATATTTAAATATATGCTCGTTGAGGAATTATTGTATTCTAAATCCCAATTAAAGGAAAATTCAATACACTTGACGCCTCCTCTTTACTAAGCACAATCCCTCCCGCGTAAATGCTTGCCCAAAAACTTAGAGCTCCCATTAAATTAATATATGCCGCGGTGGCAAAATGCCCCACAGTTAGCTTGGCACTAAGGGCGTTAATTAAATCGAGAGCACTTTCTGCGTCTCTGCAATAAAAGGTTGAGACTTGGTTAATAACCCAGTTAAGGGCGGCTGCGCAACAATCGATCGCAAGATTTAAGCTATGTTCTAAGGTTTTAAAAAATTTGTATTCTTCAGGAAAAATTAACTCATCATCAATATCTTTTGCACCCCAATGTTCCCTCCAACCGTCTTGCCATCCACCGTATTCTAAATTCCACCAATTCTCCGTCTTCACAAAATAATCCTTGCAAACTTGATTCATTTCGTAAGCATCATAATGATCTGCTGAACCAAAATAAGCCTTGTGTGCAACCTCAATAGCGAGCTGTTGCGGGTTCCAATGAAAACTCCTATAATGCCAAGGTATAGAGGTATCCTTAAACTTTAAACCACCACTCTCTAAAAGCTCTGTCCCAACCAGACTTATCACGGTGAGTTTTATAATATCTTCCATCAGTTCTAGTAAGTACACCATATTCATACGGACCATCAGACTTATAGCCAGAAGGCTCACCAGGTTTTAAGGTGTGAAAAAAATTACTCACATCAGCGATATAATGAGTCATTTCTCCTAAATAAAATGCAGCCAGTCCACAATCTCCATCCCTAAATGCCAGAATTGCGTTTAAAGCCATGTCTGCTGCTTTATGACCAGCAGCCCCATCAATCACTTTACCTGTAGATGGATCGGGAGTCCCATCAAAATTTATATGATGATTTGAACGTTTATCATTTTCCCCATCTATACGTTGACCATGCCTATTAATATAGAAAATTTCACCATTATCAGGTCCTTGAGTAGCATAAAGGTAGATACGTATCCTATCATCAGTCCAGAACCAGATCCCGTTTCCATCATACCATTTCGCTGCTAAAGTTAGATCAAGGTCTATTATTTTTTCTAAGGCAAAATCCGCAATCCAGTCATGAGTCCCATAATGAGCTTTTGAATACGTATAAGATGTCCAACCACCCCTAGGAACGTCCATCCCATTTGACCAGCCTTCTACTGTCTGGATCGAGAAGATAAGCCCAAAGGAGGCAAAAAACACAATAAAAATACATATTATCTTTATTTGTTTCTTTGATAAAGAAAATTCAGATTCTTTATTAGAATTTTTTATTTTATTTCCCTTTTTTTCCTCATTTTTCATTTTTTCTTAATAACCTCTTTTTATTTTTTCTGAAGATTTATATTTTAATGTTAGATATAATTTTTTGCTCTCTTTCACCTTGCTTTGAAACGAGAGTAGATATATGATTATAATTTGACTTTTTATTTTTCTTGTACCATTTAAAAAACATTTTTCCTTTATTGGTGATATAATAATTTCCTTGTTTGCTCAAGATATAGTCATTATTATGGAGATCAATCTGATTTAGGATTTTATCTATCCAATTTTTTGATACATTTTTCGATTGTAAATTTGGAAAAATGTGAAATTTTAGATGATTGACAACCTTCCATCTCACATGAATAGTTTTTACAGAAATAATTTCCATTAATAGGATATTGGCACAAAAAAAAGAAAACAAAATCGCTTCCAATGAATAGCATCAATAATAATGTAGTGTTAACTGATGTAAGGTCCACGATACATGAAATATATTCATTCTATAAGGGTTATACGCCGAAATTAAGCACTCATATTATCCCTATTATTGGTGGAATCGCCATCGCAATTGTAGCTACTATTATAATGGTTATGTATTTTTAATGAAAACTCAATTTTTTTTCTTTTTTTTTGGAGCTGTATATCTTATCAAAAAAAAAATTCATATTTATCTTTTTAAAAAAATTACTATTTTGGTACTTTTTTATACGGTTTTCTACATTATTTGTGATTTCTTAGTCATTTTTTTGTAAAAATAATTCATTAAGGGAAACTTTTATATATCACATTATCATATAAAATACTTACAAATAAATATATAAACAAAATCGAAAAAAAGTACTCGAATCGACTAAAAATATCTAAAGTCATTGTTAAAGATCGTAATTCGTGTATTTTTTTAAAGTAAAACCGAAAAAAATGATAAATTATGACTAATAAAAAGTTGAATTCTGTACTTGTAATTGGAGGCGGGATATCGGGTATAGAAGCATCTCTAACGCTAGCAGAGCAAGGGTATAAAGTGATAATGGTGGAGAAAACCCCATCTATCGGCGGGAGAATGGCTCAATTAGATAAAACCTTTCCCACTTTAGATTGTTCAATCTGCATTTTAGCACCAAAAATGGTAGAAGTTGCGCGTCATCCTAATGTTGAATTACTGACATATTCTGAAGTGGAAGAGGTGAACGGTCAAGCGGGGGATTTTCAAGTGAAAGTCAGAAGAAAGGCTCGATATGTTGATTGGGAAAAATGTACGGGTTGTGGATTATGTTCTGAAAAATGCCCTATGAAGAAAATCCCGAATGAGTTCGAGGAGGCGATGGGCAATCGAACAGCGATTTATATTCCATTCCCACAAGCAGTACCGAGAAAGGCAACGATTGATGCGGAACAATGTCTTTACCTTACTAAAGGTGCGTGTCAGTTATGTTTGGAGCAATGTGAGGCTGATGCGATTAATTTTGAGATGGAAGATGAGATTTTGGATTATAAGGTCGGCTCAGTTATAGTGGCGACGGGATACGATTTGGTAGATTCGACATTACTTCCTCGGTACCACTATAATGAATATCCGAATGTTATCACCGCTATGCAGTACGAACGGCTTTTAAGCGCTTCAGGTCCTACGGAAGGGGAGTTGTTGCGTCCTTCTGATAATAAACACGCTCATGATGTTGCGTTTATTGGGTGTGTTGGCTCACGCAACGAGGATATTTGTCCGTACTGTTCTAAATTTTGCTGTATGTACATGGCAAAAGAAGGAGTAGTAACGAGGGAACATTCTCCAGAGACAAAAGTGACGGTATTTTACAATGATACAAGAGTGATCGGGAAAAATCAAGAAGAGTTTATTGAGAGAGCGAAGGATGAATATGGACTCATTTATTTCCATGGAATCCCAGGGGATGTGCGAGAAGATCCCGAAACCCATAATTTATTCGTCAAACATGCAAATTTAGATACAGGTGAAGTTGAATCTACGGAATTTGATCTTGTAGTGCTCGCCAACGCTGTAATCCCTAGTGAAGGAACAAAAAAGCTTGCTGAAGTCCTTGGGATCGAACTAAATGATATTGGATTTTTTAAAACCAAAGATTCTACAGAAGATTTGGAGTCAACAAAAGAAGGAATATATGTCACTGGCTCCTGTCAAAGTCCTGATGATATCGCCAATTCAGTTTCAAAGGCAGGTGGAGCGGCCGGATTAGCAGCGATGCATGTCCAACCGCTTAGTGAAGAGGAACAAGCAGTCGAATTACCCCCTTTAAAATATGTAAGAGAAAAAGAAACTCCTCGAATTGGGGTATTTGTATGTGAATGCGGGATCAACATAGGAGGATATATGGATATTCCCGAAGTAGTTGAATATGCGAAAACTTTACCCGATGTGGTGTTTGCAATGCATAATAAATATAGTTGTTCAAGTCTGACACAAGATATCATAAAAGAGAAGGTTGAAGAACTCGATCTCAACAGAGTCGTAGTTGCCGCATGTACTCCAAGAACTCACGAGCCTTTATTTCAAAAAACCATCCGTGAAGCGGGATTAAATGAATATCTCTTTAATTTTGTCAGTATACGGGAGTTGGATTCATGGGTTCATATGAAGGATCCTGAGAAAGCTACTGAAAAGGCAAAAGACCTTGTTCGAATGGGAGTTGCCAGGACGCGCTTCTTAAAACCGGAAGTAAAGATTATTGGTGATGTGAAACCATCGGCTTTAGTGATAGGAGGTGGCATTGCGGGAATGACGGCTGCGATGGAAATTGCTGAAAAAGGATTCACTGTTCATTTAGTTGAACGGGATGACAAATTAGGAGGACAACTCAATCTTATCTATAAGATTAACTTTGATAGAATTAATTCAAACGAATTCTTAAAACAAAAGCTTGAAGAGTTTAACCAATATAAAGAAATAAAAACATATCTTAATTCTGAAGTTGTCGATATCAAAGGGTCAGTAGGAGATTTTCAAGCAAAAATAAAGAATAATGATGATAATTCCACTAAAGAGATAGAAACGGGTGTAATTATCGTAGCCACAGGAGCTCACGAATATAAGCCAGAGGGCTGGTATTATTATGGTGAAGATCCTCGGGTTATGACGCAGTTAGAATTATCGGAAAAATTACGTGATGAAGAATTGGAGGATGGAGAATCCATTGTTTTTATTCATTGTGTAGGATCGCGACAGACAAATCCCGAACGAGGAGTATCTTATTGTTCTCTCATTTGTTGCTCAGAATCAATTCGACATGCATTATATGTTAAAGAAAACTATCCGAATTCTGATATCTATGTGATGTATAGAGATATTAGGGTCGGGACGGATGAAGAACAATATTATTGGGATGCTCGCGAAAATATAAACTATATCAGGTTTGATGAATATCCGCAAGTGGAATTGAGCAATGGCAAACTCAATGTTAGTGTGAAGGATATTTTAACTCAGATTAAGCTAAATGTAAAAGCCGATCGAGTGGTCCTTTCCACACCATTAATGCCATATGACAACAAACTCCTTTCTGAATTATTAAAAGTTCCTTTAGACCAGAATGGATTCTTTTTAGAAGCCCATATTAAGCTTCGACCTGTGGATTTCGCGACTGACGGGATCTTTCTCGCTGGCACTGCTCATGGACCAAAAGGAATTTCAGACTCGATCTCACAAGGAAGGGGAGCTGCGGCTCATGCGTTAATCCCGTTAACCACGGGAACGGTAGAAAACGAGCCTTTAGTATCTGTTGTGGATCCTGCCTTATGTATCGCCTGTCAGAAGTGTGAGGAAGTATGCAATTTCGGAGCTATCGGAGTTAATTTTAACAAAACCAAACTTGTGTCTGAATCTAATCCCTTGTTATGCAAAGGATGCGGAGATTGTGCAGCAGCTTGTCCCGCTGGGGCGATTGTAATGAGTCATTTCTCAGATGACCAACTGACGCCGATGATATCAGAAGCGGTAAAAAGTAAGGAGACACCAAATATTGTTGCATTTCTCTGTAATTGGTGTAGTTATGCGGGAGCTGACACATGTGGCGTAAGCAGATTTCAATATCCCACAAACATACGCCCAATTAGGGTAATGTGTTCGGGTAGAATACCTAAAAAATATATTTTACAAGCATTCTTGGAAGGTGCTGACGGTATTTTGATAGGTGGCTGTCATATTGGTGATTGCCATTATCTTGAAGGAAATTATGACGCTCAAAGACGGTATTTCCAACTGAGAGATATCCTTCAGAAAGTGGGAATCAATCCGAAACGGTTACGGTTGGAATGGGTCTCAGCGAGTGAGGGAAAAAGATTCGCTGAGGTCGTATCTGATTTTACTGAGCAAATTCGTAGTTTGGGGCCCTTGGGAGACACGGGTGATAAAATTAAAATCGAACAAACTGGAGGAGGTGTGGTAGAATGACTGAAGAGAAGGTTATGAGTTCTGATGAATTAGATCATGGGTTACGCTATGAAATCAGTGAAAAAGTCGGAGCAAAATCACTACTAAAATGTATTCAATGTGGAGTATGCTCTTCTGGATGTACTGTATCGCAATATATCGATCTTCAACCGCATCGTGTAGTCGCATCCTTATTACTCGGCTTGAAAGATACTGTACTTAATAGCAACGCAATTTGGACTTGTAGTCTCTGTCATAGATGTACTGAACGGTGTCCTAAAAACGTGGATTATTCTTTTATCTTAGCATTACTGCGGAATATCGCATCTAAAGAGGGTAGAATTCCCAAGGAATATTCCAGCACTGTCGAGGTGATAAGCGAAAATGGATTTGTAGTTCCATATTCAGGTGGTATGAAAAATACTATCGATAGGCGTAGAGAAAAAATGGGACTGCCGGAAATAATCCCTCCGAAATTGGATGAGGTAAACTTTATATTGGAAGAAACTGGATTAGGAAATTTAATTAAAACAAAGGAGGAAGAAGAATAAAATGGAATATGCATTATTTTTGGGATGTACCATTCCCTTGAAATTTCCGCATTTTGAAGTTGCGTTTAGAGAAGTATGTAAAACATTGGATATTGGTTTAAAACCCATGGACGGAGCGAGTTGTTGTCCGGAGCCCGTGTCTCTTCAATCCATAAATGTAGATGCATGGATGACCTTGGGTGCCAGAAATCTTGCCATCGCTGAAAAAATGGGTTTAGATGTTATGACTGTGTGCTCTGGATGTTATGAAACCCTCAAAACAGTAAAGGTCCTATTGGGGGAGGATAAAGAACAGTTTGATAAGGTGAATTCAGTATTAAATAAAATCGGCTATGAGTACAAGGGAACTTCCGATGTACTCCATTTTGTAGAACTATTTAGCCAAGAGGAGATGCTCGAGAAAATAAAAGCTTCCATTAAAAACCCCTTAGGTGAGCTAAATATTGCGGCACATTACGGATGTCATCTTATTCGACCGAGTAAAATTATGCAATTTGACGATCCAGAACGTCCTGAAACTATGGATAAGATATTGGACGTTTTAGGAGCAAATACTGTTGCATTTGCGTCAAAATTGGAATGTTGCGGCTATTGCGCTCGATTGAATGAAGATATCGGTTATGACTTAGTAAAAGAAAAAATGGTCGAGTTAGTTCATCTTGAAAACAAGGTAGATACGATGGTTGCAGTTTGTCCGGCGTGCGTAAGTCAATACGATAAGAAGGAGCGGATTTTATCCCGAAAAGTCGAAGAGGACCTCGACATACCGATCTTATATCTTCCCGAATTGATGGCAGTTGCGTTTGGTGTCGATACTGAGAAATTAGATCTGCAGCGTAGAAGCATACGACCAACCAAATTAATGGAAAAATTAAAAATCTAAATGAAACTCAATTTTTTTTAAAATTCAAAATAATCGAATAAAATAAAACAAAAAACGTGATTTAGAAAAAAGTGAAAGACCAAAATGATAATAACCCAACAAAAAGATATTGATGAGATATATGGAATGATAGAGCCATACGATAAAATCTTGATCGCGGGATGCGATGGATGTTGTCAACCTCCAAGGTCTGTTGAAGAAGCTCGCGTATTGGGACAATTACTGGAATTAAAAGCAAGGAATAATGGAAAAGATCTCAAATGGAGAGCTATTACCGTATTGAGACAATGTGATGACAGAATTGTCGCGAGTACCGTACGACCCTTTGTTGGAGAATATGACGCTATCGTTTCTCTGGCTTGCGGGTTAGGTGTAGTAATGATGAATCGTGTCTTTAAAGATATTCTAACCTTTCCGGGACAAGATAGCATGTATGGAGGTGCGGAAAATGCGGGAGAGAACTTTTATGTAGAATATTGTGAGTCATGTGGAGATTGTATTCTTGCAGAGACTGGCGGAGTGTGTCCAATGGCGGGATGTGCGAAACACCTTAGTAATGGGCCTTGTGGTGGTATGGTAGATGGAATGTGTGAAGTAGGCGGCTATGAACATGAATGTGCCTGGGTAAAAATATTTGAACGATTGAAAAAATTCGATAGGTTAGATCTTTTTAGAATATATCGTCCACCCAGAGATTACCGATTGCGTACTTCACCGAGTTTTATTGAAATAAATAAAGAATATACAAATGAACCCCCTGAAGAGGAGGCGAAAGGATAAATGACAAATCGACCAGCATACAGTAATTTATGTAAAAAAATCGAGGAAGGTCACTTCACCATAACAGGAGAACTTGAACCTAAAAAAATACTGGATCTTGAAGAGATCATTGAATCCGCAAAGGAAATGAAGCGGACTAAAAAGATCGCAGCAGCAAATGTCACAGACGGACCACAAGGTGATGCATATATGTGTTCACTAGTGCCGAGTTATAAAGTACAAGAAGAGGCAGGAATTGAAGCCGTCTGGCAAGTAACTGTCCGTGATAGAAATCGAGTAGCATTATTTGGAGATGTGTTGGGAGCAGCAGTTATGGGATTAAAGAATATCCTAGTGCTCACTGGAGATCATACAGCCTTGGGAGATCATAAAAAAGGAAGAGCCGTATATGATTTAGATAGTACCCAGTTCTGCGATATGCTCTCAAAAATGATAGATGAAGGCACAGACCTTGAAGGAAACGAGCTGAAAGGAGGTAAAATCGAGATGAACTACGGATGCGTAGCCAATCCAAACAGTAACCCCAGAGAACCGGAGATCTTGAAAGTAGGACGAAAAGTCGAACAGGGAGTTGATTTTATCCAAACCCAAACCGCGTTTGATATTGATGAAGCTAAGGATTTTCTTAAAGATTTGGAACAATTCAACGTTCCCGTTTTGTTAGGTATCTTTCCGCTGAAATCCTATGGTATTGCTTGGTATTTCGATAATTATATACCTGGAGTAAGCGTTCCAAAAAACCTCCTTAAAGCTCTCAAAACCGCAGAAAAAGAAAACAAAGGAGACAAACCAGCCAAATATGCGGCAATCGATAAGATAAACATTGAATTTTTCAAACCATTCATTGAGGAAATAAAAAAAACCACGAAAGCAGCAGGTATTCATTGCATGGCTGTTGAATATGAAAGGCTTTTCGACCCTCTCCTCAAAGAGTTCGAGGAATATACATATCTCTAAATATCTGTCGTGAAGAAAAAATCGAATAATAAACAAAAAAAAGTTTTTTCCAAATAATTAAATAAATTTTTTTTTATATTTGTGTAGGACCAAATTACCAGATTTACTAAAAAAAAAGGTGGGCTGATATGAAAAATTTAGATAATAATGATAAAAAAATATTAGAAATGTTGATTGAGGATTCGAGGAGGCCATATCGAGAAATCGCAGAAGAGGTGGATCTTTCTGAATCAACAATTCGTAAGCGAGTAATTAAACTCCAAGAGGAGGGTGTGATTGAGAAATTTACAATTAGAGTTTGTCGGGAAGAGGAAAAATGCATTATGGCATTTGTGACGCTTATTCCGAAATCACAGAGTGAGATTAAGGAACTTCTCCGCGAAACTCAAGTCTTACCCGAGTGTGAGGAAGTTTATTTTCTTGCTGGAGAATGTGGGGTCCTATTAAAAGTGACTGTTCCAGAAATAAATGAATTAGATGCTTTACTTGAATCATTCCGTGCGAGAAGCGATGTGAGAAGCGTAGAAAGAGTATGTGTAGTTTTAAAACCTATTAAGTCGCCCTCACCTAATAACGGGTTTATGAGATAACCTTTTTTTTTATATAACTCATTTTCAGAGATTCTTACTTTTGTTATTGAATAAATCGATAATGATGTAAGATATTCGATATTCAATACGAAAAAAATAAATACCTTATCATTCCAAATTTTTAAAGCGATGCATAAAAAGCTGGAAACCTTAAAAGAAGAACTTAAGATAAAAACCCTTTTTGGATTCATTTGATACCTTTATGGGTTGATCTTGGTTTTATTTAGTCTTTCTTTATTTGCGTACTCTTTGGAGGGGTGTCCATTTGCGGGGGAAAACACGATCGGGAGCTTTGTGAATGATTTGATTGGTTCTTTCCTTACAGAACTTGTCAACGGCTGTCGAATTTCGCGATTCAACACTATATTTAAGGCAATTCATTTAAAGGAATTTCAATTTGAGATTTATTCAAGTTAAGATTTTATAATTTTTCATCTGATTATTATCTAAATATAAATATGAAATGATTATGAAATTAAATCAATTTAGAATCCTGGATAAACAAGAAATAGAATCAATTCATCAAACTACATTAGAATTACTAGAGGAAGTTGGAATTCGAGTTGAGAGTGAAAATATGAGAGAACTACTTCAGCAAAACGGTGCGTACGTTGAAGCCGATAACAAGGATGAAGAATTATTTGTCAAAATCCCTCAAAATATGATCATGGATTGCATTAAGACCGTCCCTAAACAATTTACTTTATGGGGTCCTGATGCTAAATATAACTTCACGATAAATACCGAATCCACACAATTTGGCACCTTCGGAGCAGCAATTAATGTATATGATTCGTCTCGCAGAAAAAAGGTGCGAAAAGCGAAATTACAAGATTCTATTGATCATATTCGAGTGGTAAATGAATTACAAAATATTGCGTGTTCACATATGGACGTCTGGCCCAGTGATGTGCCGTTCACAGAATTACATTTTCATACTCTAAGAGCCTGGGGGAGATATGCCAAAAAACCCTATGGGATGGGTTGTTACGGGCGCACGGCATCGAAGGATATGATTGAACTTGCTTCAATTATCTGCGGTGATATAGACGAGATTAAGAAGAGACCACGCCTCTTAGGGGTTTTTAATCCCACATCTCCATTGACACTCCCTAAGATCTTATTGAATGGGTTAGAGATATTCTCGAAATATAACCAACCGATCAATATCTCTGCGGCTGCTTTAGCTGGTTCCAGTGCACCAGTAACACTCGCTGGTGTGTTGACTCAAGCTAATATGGAAGTTCTCTCATCAATTATAATTACTCAAATTATTAATCCTGGGACACCTGTGTTATATGGATCAACGAATTCAATCATGGATCCTGCAACCGGCAACACTGCGTATGGGTCTTTCGAAATGGGATTAATCACCATCGCAAGTGCTCAGATGGCCAGTTTTTATGGGATTCCCTCAAAAGGTTCGGGTGCGCTAACGGAATCTAAATGTTTTGATATACAAAACGGGTTTGAACGGTTTATGACGTTATTCTGTGCTGCGAATGCAGGTCATAACTATATCACATGTGCTGGCACTTATGAAACCTCACTTAGCGAAGCATTAGAACTTCTCCTATTCGATAATGATCTAATAGGAATTATTCAAAATGGATTGGAAGGAATTGAAGTGAATCAAGAAACAATCGCGAAACGAGAAATATCTGCGATTGCTACTGGCGAATTAAAATCATATTTGGGTAGCAAGCATTCTGTTAGACATACCCGAAAAGAGATTTATGTTCCCAAACTGGTAGACAGGAATCGTCGTGGCTCTTGGATAAAAGATGGATGCTTGGATATGTTCGATCGCGCCCATAGAGAAGTCCAGAAAATCCTTAGTATGAAGGCAGAATCTCATCTCAATGAGAAAATTGAAAGAGAACTAGAAAATTATTATAAGACAATCTCTTCAAGAACTCTCGAAGATTATAAGAAAAATGAAGGGTTGAAAGGTTCTGTTAATGATTCTGAGATTTTGGGAATTTAAACCTTGATATATAATAAGAAAAAATGGTTCGATAAGATAAGAAACTTTTATTAGCATCATTTGGAAATTAGTATTTATGAATGAACAAATTAGCTATAATCGTTCTTATACATTCATATTTACCCTCTTTTATTTTGCGCAAGGTTTTTGTCAAGGGGTTCCATTTCTCGTATGGAAATCATATATAGTACATGTGTTAGGCGATGTGGATATTGCGCTCTGGTTAATAATATATGCCGTAGGGAATATTCCATGGGCTATTAAAATGATAGTGGGTATATTCAATGATAAAATTGGGTCAAGAAAGTATGGTAGAAGATTTCCATGGATTATTAGTTTTGGCTCATTTGGAGCAATATGGTGGTTCATTATGGCATTTTATACTCCTACCAACCAATCAATCTATTTATGGCTTGCAATTTATTACTTTATGACTCAACTGGGGATGGCCTTTGCGGATACTGCTTTAGATGGACTGATCTTAGATGTTACTCCAAAAACAAAACTGGCACGAGTGCAAGGCTATACATGGACAGTAATGTTTTTAGGATACGGTGTTGGTGGGATGCTGCTAACTCTGATTTTGGGATTGGATAATATTTATATTGTACATATCATCACTGGTGTTCTAATGTTCCTCTCTTGTATCCTACCATATAAGATAAAGGAGCCTGATATTGAGGATATTCCCTTAAAAGAATTTGGTAAAGATTTATTAACCTTTGCAACGAAAAAGCGCAATTGGAAAGTGTATATATATACTTTCTTAGGCGCTTTTCAAGGTGTTATGTTATTGGACTTTTTAACATATACTATTCTGATATCAATGGGAATCATTAATGTCGAAGATACAGTCTTATCAATCACTCAAGGAGGGGCAATTGATTTGTTAGGATGGGGTTCTCTCTTTTATTTCGCCAGTGGGGTTGGAACGGTAATAGGATCATTGATTTCAGGTAAATTTGGTGATAGAAGCAGAAAGAAAACAATTTCAACAGTTTTTCTTAGCTTTATCCCCTATTGTCTTTTACTAGTGCTCCCATTTACCTTTACCAGTAATTTCTATGCTGCTCTTAGTCTCGGAATTCTTTTTCAAATCCTATTTGGAGCGTTTCAAAATGCACTTACCGTCGTCAATCAGACAATACGAGGCGATCTTGCGAAAAAATATTATCCCAACCTTAAGAGCACCTACTTTGCTTTAGTAGTGTCTTTAATTAATGCGGGACAAAACGTAGGAACATTGATAGGAGCGGCCTTGTTATCGTTTCTTGTGATATTTATTGATAATTTCTTTATTAATATGTTCATAATCTCGTCGTTCTGCTCGTTCAGTCTTTTTTCTTCCTACATCATCTTTCGAACAATCGATCCCATTGATTATGAACTAGGTGGAGCAATAAAAATAGAGTCAGCTTCTAATCCATAAATCCTCTTCTTTTTTTTCTTTTTTTGTCCACATATGGATAAATGAAGCACGATGCAAAAATATATACATAAATAGTTAAAGATTTCTAAAATATTGTGAGATGCAATTTTGGATGATCTTGCTTTAAGACAGAATTATTACGTTTTTCTAGTACGAACTATCTAAAACCTATCAATAATTAAATTTTTTGACTTTATGGTTTATTTAGATTAAAATAAGGAGGAATATATTCATTTTAATCTTAGGAAATTACATTCTCTATAAACGGGGTTAATCTCACGGCTAATAAGTGAATTTAGATGGAATTATTAGATAAATCATATATAGAAAAAATAAAAGAATTAGGCAATTTAATATTCGATAGGAAACTTAGTATCTCGATATCTCTGGGGTTATTATATTTCAGTGTGCAAATAACGGATTTGGTTAGCACATTCATCGGGTTAGAATTGGGTGCAGTAGAAGCAAATCCATTGGGAATAAATCCACCTATGATATTTCTAAAATTTTTATCACCGCTTCTAATAATAAGTGCTTATATTTATCTCTTGAAATATTTGGAGAATCAGAAGGCTCTTTTCTTCAGCATTGTAGTTATTAACATTATTTTGGTGGGATTTTATGTGTTTGTCACCATCAACAATGTCTCTGTCATTAATTATCTCTTGGGATGATTAAAGAACCTGATAATTATCTATATCTATTTTTTTTTACAAACTGATTCGCATTAAAATCTTTTTGAACTCGTTTATTTTGCACACAAAACTTACAGATTATTATGTGTGGACAACACGGACTTCTAGATTTCAACGAGTTATTATAAATGATGAGTTTTTTATCAGTTTTAACCAAAATAGAACCTCTAATTAATAATAGGTGTATATCTGAAAATGAGTTATAAAAAAAAATACGCACAAATTATCGAATATTATAATTTTAGAATGAAAGAACAATACAAATACGGTTCAAAAGATTATTTCAGAGAAAGATATTCGGATGACTAATTATTAATTCAGAGCATAGTATTTTATTATACTATTTTTGCTAATCTTTTCTACCTTTTCTTGCTCTTCCAAATAAAAAAGGTGTGATAGGACTTCACTAAGGGCTAAAAAGGAATTCATATCATCTAAATCACCGAAATGGCGTTTTGCAATAGAAACGGGACTCATCGGTTCATTTTTAATAAGTTCATAAATCTCTTTTAAACGTTTTTGATGATGTTCCTGAATTTGCTTGATTCTTTTCTCAGGATTATAAATGAGTTCTTGATGCGCAGGAAAGATTATTTTTGGGTTGAGCTCATTAATTCTTTTCAATGAATTTAGATATAACTTTAATATGTTATGAAAATCATACTCTCTATATCTCTCCTTAATCAGGGGGTTGATAATAAACACACCAATATGAGGCGTAATTCGAGATAGGATATGATCTCCAGAGAAGAGATATTTTCTATTCTTTTCAAAAAGGCAAGTATGTCCTAAGGAATGTCCTGGGGTCCAAATTGCTTTAAATTTTCCGTTTTCAACCTCAAACTCATAATTATCATATAAAATTACATCTGGAGGGTAATATTTTTTCATTTGAGGCCATGTAAGAAAATATTTAGTCAAGCGGTCTCCTTGTTCTTCACTGAAGCCATATTGGATAACCTCCTTTGTCACCTCCTCCGTGATCTCTTTTAGTTGATTAAAATTGTCTTTATTTGTTTCCCATTTCATTGTCTCGTTCGTTATATCATGCATCATAATTTTGAGATCGGGGTTTTTACGTTTCAATTTTTTTACTATCCCAATATGGTCCAAATGATTATGGGAGACCATACAATGACTGATTTTTTTGGGAGTTATGTCAAGTTCTTCTAAACAAGCGAAAAACTTTTTGGGCCAATTGCCCAAATTTAATCCAGCATCAAAGAGAAAATAGCTCTCCTCCAATTTTAATAGATATGTGTATACATATTTTACATCAAAAGGAACATCAATTTTTATTTGTATAACATCGTCCAACTGATTTATTTTACTATTAAACTCAAAATTCACAATAATTGCTCTCTTGAAATCAATTAAGACTAAAAATTAAGGAAATGCTATTTATATTTCTGTTTATAATAAGCAATATTTCATTAAAATATAATAAATTGAATTGATTATTTATTACTTTGACTTTTCTTTTCTTCTTGTTCATCCTGAAAAAAGAGACATTTTTTCATGTCGAACTCTAATTCACGTAATTTATACTTGATTTCCTTGTTATCGTAGTCATGAGAAAGGATATCTAAGATAGTGTCCTTCAATTTCTCAAGATTGTCCAACCCACATTGATAAAACACATCATTCTCATCAAAACTTAAGGTTAAAATTTGAGCTAATCCATCAAGAGCTCCTTTGATTTTTTCATAAGCTTGCCATGCATCTTCTTCTTGTTTTTCTTCGCTCATTTTTTTATTCTCAATTAATTATAAAAATTTCTGAATTAAATTCTTTCTGATTGAAATCAATAATTTCTTTTTACAAAAGGATTTTTTTCGTAAAGACCTAATTCCAAATATTTTTAATATAAAAAGAAGGTAAAAAAATAATCACATAGATTTAAAGGATATTTCTGATTTTCTCTGCCAGTTCTTTGGATTCTCCACCAGCAGATTCAAGAATTCTAAACGTTTTTTCTGGGCTAACCTTAAGACCAGCTTCTAGAAGCTTTTCTAATCCAATTCGGGTATTTAATCTTTCATTCTTTTGTAGATGAAATATTACATGACCTAATTCATTTTTTAATCGTCCTTGAGCAGAATCTAAGACGACATCAAATAAGGCAGGACAGATCTCATCAAGCGTATTATTTCGTACTTCTCGAGCGCAACTGTAGATTTCAGTTCTTTGAGGGTCTGTCAAATGTATTTCTTCTCTTTGGATACTTTTTTGGTCTCCCATTTCTTTTTCCATCATATTTTATCACTCCTTTATTTTTTTAATTTTATTTTTTATGTTTTATTTCTATTCTAAAATTAAAACATTTTCATATTTAAATGCTTTGGGCTAAGAAAACTTACCAAACATACTCATTTGGGAATTTAATAAATAATAACCTTCTTTTCGGTCAGCAAATCACGTTTTTGTTTGATTTTTTTCGCACGACAAAGATAGTCAAAAAAAGGGGAGAGAATGCAGTTTTCACTAATATTTAAATCGCTATTATAATAAATCTATCATAAATTAGGATTTTGATTTCCGATTTATGTCGTCCCAACCAAAAAAAGGTAAGGATTCCGTCGTAGAAAACTCAAAAAAATAAATGAAAAAAGATCTAATTTCAACAAAATTTTTATTTTTGTTACTTATTTTGATCTTTTTTTTTGTTTTAAATTTAAAATGTCATACAATTTAAACATCTTACATCTAAGGAAAGGTGCCTTTCATATAGATTAATTAGCATTAATAAGGTTTAATAAAGTCTTATGGCATATATTACCTAATACAAAATAATTATTAACTTACAAATTGATTATAATGGAAGAAAAACTAGATAAAGATTTAGAAAAAATACTGAAAGCTGAGAAACTTCAATCGAAATTAACGAGATATATAGTTAAAATTGGGAAATGGCTTTTGTTCATCTTTCCCATTATCTTGATTGTAATTACTATATTGACTCTTATCTTATTTCCTTCAGGTATCCAAGATCCTCTTATCTTACTGACCACCAATTTCTCTTATTTATTATTGACAATAATATATTTTATCATCTTGGGACTTTATTTTTTAAATTCCATTCTCCTGCTTTTAGGGGCTTTTAAAACAGATCAGTCAATGCGTTTAAGACTTGATTTTGAGAGAAGACGTGGTAAACCAATTGAAAGCTTAGATGGATTTAAGATGTTGTCAAATAACGTGTCTCGGGTAATTAACTTATTGAAAATTATAGCTATAATTTGTATCATTTCGGTAATTTTATTTCTTATTATGCTTCTTGTGGGAGAACTTACCTTGGGTTTTGCTGCTATGGGAACAGCGCTCATTGGCTTAGGCTTAGCACTTTTGGTACGAAGTTTGAATTTGAATATCCACGATGTAAATGGACTACAAGATTTTTTTAAACCAACCACTCACGAGATTTTTCTTGATAACTTTTTTGCAGAAATTTTCGCCAACCATTTGGATCCCATAACGTTCTTAAAATGGGATGAGTTTATCATGGGATTAGACGACATTTTGAACCCCGATTTTATTAAGAGTATAGAGAACCAAGAAAAGGGAGAGCTGCCGATCACATTTGCCTTGGAAAGGATTCTATTTTTATATTATCTTCATTATCAGGACGTCTTAACCGAAAAACAATTAGAACAAGAATTCCGAGAAATTATAACAATGGAATCGGATCGATTCAATATTGAAAAGGGACTATTTTTAGAAGGGGATTGGTATTTTTCCTCGAAAGATATCTATAAATTGTTTAGATTTATAGAACAATATAATCCCTCGTTTTTCAAAATCATCGATCGACTCCAATTAGAATTAGCGGATAACATTACACGCCTCTCAAAAGATCCGATCTATATGGATTCTGCGGCCCAAGAAGTAGTATATCTTAATAGCGAATTGAATATAATGATTTTTCTGTATAATAATGATCCCCAACCTAAAAAGTATAGAATACGGGTAGCAGCTCCAGGATTTGAACCAAACGCGGTAATTTTGAATATTGAGGTTGAGGGGAGAGGAAATTTCACGATTCCCAATCAACCTATTCCATTAACTTCAGATATAGAGACTGATATCACTGAAATCTTATCTTCTATGCTCGAGAATGGAGATACAACGTGGATAACACTAGAACCCAGAGAGAAGGGTGAACAAACAATCCAAATATTTTTAGAAAAAGAAGATGGAACGATTATAGAGGGGAAGACACGTACTATAAAAGTAACTCGGAATATGAAGGATTATTTGAAAAAATTCTCATCCATTGGGTCGTTACTAGGTGGATTAGCAGTTCCGTTAGCAAGAATGCTACCATATCTCCTTCAATTATAATAAGATTAAGTCCAAAAAACAACTTAATTAACTATTTTTTCTCCTCTCTTGGTGTTGGTTAAAAATATCTTACATAAATTTTTAAAATGATAATGATACTAAATAAATTAAATTCTAATGGAATCAGTTTTATCTATAAGTAATACAATTCAATAAAAAAGATAATTGAGATGAATGAAAAATTGGATAAAGATATACAAGAAGTAAGAGAAACAGAAGAATCACAGAAAAAATTGATGAATTATGTTGTAAAGATCGGAAAGTGGTTATTATTTATCCTTCCCATTGTTCTAGTCATTATTACCGTGCTTACCATCATATTAGTTGAGGATATTCCAGAGGCTACGAAATGGATCAATTCACCCATTGATTATCAAATACTAACTATACTCTATGTGATAGTTCTCGCGATATATTTTGTGAACTCAGTAGTTTTGATAATAAGCTCAAGGAAGACTAATAAATCGTTAGAGCTTCGCTTGGATTTTGAACGACGGAAAGGACGTCCTATCGATAGTTTAGACGGGTTTGAACTGTTAAAAGATAATATCAGTCGAGTCCTAATGCTCATGAATATAACTGCCTTAATTTCTATCGCTTCCGTTATACTTTTTGGTACAATGCTCATTCTCGGAGAAGTTGAGCTAAGTTATATCGCGATGGGAACAAGTCTTGTCGGTTTAGGATTAGCCCTTCTTATACGTAGTGTCAATCTAAACATCACCGATGTCAACGGTCTTCAAGACTTTTTTAAGCCTCTGATACACGGCATCTTTTTGGATAATTATTTTGCTGAGGTTTTTAGTAATCATTTGGATCCTGTGTCATACTTAAAATGGGATGAATATATCCTCGCAATTAAAGATATTTTGACGGATGAATTTAAAAACAAGATTTCCAAGTCAGAAAAAGGAGAATTACCAATAACATTCGCAATTGAAAAGATTTTGTTTCTTTATTATCTGAAATACCAAAAAGTCCTCTCAGATGATCAATTTCTCCAAGAAATAAAGGAAGTTGTAAATTTAGACTCCAAGGAATTCGATGTAGAAAATGGGTGTAATATTGAGGGGAAATGGGCATTCGCGGAAAAAGATATCTATAAATTATTCCGGTTTATCAAAAAGCATAATCCCGGGTTTTTTACCCTGATGGATCGATTACAGCTTGAACTGGCAGACAATATTGAACGGATCGCTGCCGATCCCATCTACTTTGACTCCTCGGCTCAGGAGGTAGTGAATTTAAACACCGAACTTAATATTATGGTCTTTCTTTATAATAATAGTCCCGAGGCAAAAGACTACCGCATTCGGATCATTGCCCCCGGTTTTGAGCCTAAAAAAGTTTCACTCGATATCCAAGTGGAAGGGAGGGGCTCATTTGAGATCCCCAGTAAAGACATCCCATTAGTTTCTGATGAAGGATTAGATATCACCCAGGTCCTTTCGACGATCTTGGAAAACGGAGATACCGCGTGGTTAACTTTGGAACCCATAAAAAAAGGAGAACAGACTATTCAGATCTTTTTGGAAACGACCGATGGACAGATTATCGAAGGAGAGACGAGGACTATTAAAGTCAAACGGAATATAAAAGATTACCTTAAAAAAATAGGCTCACTTGGCTCCGTCGTGAGTGGTGTGGCAGTCGCAGTTTCCAGAGTGTTATTTTAAATTTACAAATCTAATATTTTTTTATTTTTTCAATCTCTATTTCAGATATTTCGAACCTAATTTCTGTCATGATAGGGGATTTTTAATTTATATTCTTATTTACTAAGAAAAAAAATGGGATATTTTTATTTATAAATAAAAAAACTTAGATTTAATTTTGTAAGCTTTCATTATGTTAATGTGGATTGTGATTTATCTTGACAGATTTGGGAAATGATTTAGAGGATGTAGCGGATGTATTGGATTCAATTGAGAATGCAATAATCAAAAGAAAAGAGCAATTAAAAGATATAAATAATTTTTTAGAAATCTTTGATGAACCCAATGAGGAATCACATGAAATCTTACCAAAGATTCTTCAATCCCTTCCAGGTTTCTTTAGATTTCCCAAACTAATCTCAGTCCGATTAGATTATGGAAAGAAGGGTTTTAAAACAGAAAATTTCGAGATTGGGTCTGATTCTGATGAGATTGCTAAGTATGCAAAAATTTTAGAAAAAGAATTTAGAATAAAAGTATACTATAATGAGGGAAAAGTCTTCACAGAATATGAGACTCAATTATTTAAACGGATTACTAAGGTTCTTGAACTTTACCTGGAAAATACTCGCTTAAAGGAAAAACGAAGATTACTAACTACTTTTTATAGAGAAATATTAAACGCCATAAAGAATGGGGTATGGGTCTCTAATGAAAAAGAAATAATAACCTATTGTAATTCTGCAATGCAAAAAATAGCGGGTGTGCCTATAGAGCAAATCATTGGTAAAAACGTATTAACAGATTTTCATGAAGAAACAGTAAAGATATTTAAAAAATATTATATTGAGGCAAAAAATAAGTCAAAACCCGTAAGATATAAAAATATTCTTGTGCATACACCGAGTGGAAGGAAAAGCATCCAATCGGGCTGGTTAATTCCTCGTATAAAGGATGGAAAATACAATGGAATGGTGTGTACTATAGATGATGTCACCGAAAAACACCAAATTAAAGAACAATTAGATGAGAAGAAGTCATTATATGAGGCAATCATATCCAGTAATTCGATCGGTGTGGCATTGGTTGATATGAAGGGACATCCCTTGGAATCTAATGATTATCTTCGCGAAATGTTCGGATACAGTGCTGAAGAACTTCGACAAATGCATTTTAAAGAATTTACCCATCCCCACGATAAAGGAAAGGATTTAACTCTGTATAAAGAACTTATTGCCGGAAAACGCGATTTTCGAAATGTTTAAGAACGAAGATACGGTCAAAAAGCGCTATTGGTTCGGACAGAGCGACCTGACCCTTCTCGAGGGAGATACGCTCTATGTAGTCGATTTCAAACCCGAGAAAGGTATCGAAGCTAAAAGGACCTCTGAGCATTTTGTCAATGCCTTCCTCCAGGTGATCGGGTATGCGCTCAGCACCAAGATGAATATAGATAAAGAACTGAAAGTAAAATGCGTAGTCTTTAATGGCAAAGGCCAGGCGGTGGTGTTTGACCCGATTGAGATGTTTGCCGAGATCCA
>WJIN01000510.1 GCA_014730295.1 Promethearchaeota archaeon
CGTGTACTCCGGCCTCCACTCGCGGTTGGCACAACCACGGCAACTGCAGGCGTGCGGCAAACGTTGGTGGGTAATTGGGGCCTGATGTTTCGCGGTCGAAGCATCCTATCTTGATGGCGGATACCGCACAGGCCTTGTTCAAGGAGACAATTTATAGTACCGGAGGAGATGAGATGAGCAGCAAGGTTCCCATGGCATCGAAGGTGGTCCTGTTCGTGTTGGGCGTGGCAGCTTGCACTTTGGCACAGTCATCGCCCTTTCGAAGTGCGTTTGACGCGGGGATCAGGTCGTGGACGTACAACACTGTCCGTGTAGAATACGGCTGTGCCCTCGGAAATTGTTACGGCAGCAAGACGTGGGGAGAACGTACGCTCACCTTGCTGTCGCCATCGTCTACTGGCGACACGCTTCACTTCGTTCTCGTCGTTGACTACACGGAACTGAATCCTGCGGGAACCATACTTACTCAGGATACACTGCAATGTCTACACGATGGCAGCATGCTATACATCGAGGATGGCGACAGTGCAGGAGAGGTTTCAGATCACATGCTCACATGGTTCTTTGCAGACACGAACGCAGGCGACGTCACGCGGAGTGACACAGTGGTCACGCTGTCATGGAACAACCTGGGGATGCTCAATGCATCGCATTACCAGTGGGGGGTCGGCCTCCTGTATGCAGCGCACTACTACGGGACTCCTGGCATTGGTCCACAGGAACAGGACTCTTGTCAACTGGTGATGGTGGACGGTGAGCCGATCGATGTACAACAGATTCTGCCGGGGACACCACCGGTTGCGGTAGAGACACACTCACCGAGCCGTCCGCCCTGGGGATCTGGATCCGCCGGGGATGGGTTCGCCTCGGCATGTGCTTTCGACCTCATGGGAAGGTTGCTGAGCGGCCCAACGGCTTCATCAAGGTCTGTCTGGATTCTCCCGTCGCGGACTACTCATGTTCAGTTGCCGGGATCGTGGAGACAGAGATGAGAAGCCAGGCCCCAACAACCCACAACAAAGCAAGGAATGCCACGGCCGTGGGAGCAGAGGTAGGCCCTCCGTGTCATGTCGCAAAGAGCGCTCCGTCACTCCGGGCAATCCAGAGGCGGGCGCAGCATCCTTGCTGACCGTTGCCTGCAATTGCGCGATGTAATCTGTCTATGAAAAGCGAAAAGCCAAACGTGCCTACTCCTCCGGAACGCATCGAAGCGGAGCGTCTCTACCTTAGGCTGTACAAGCCGGGTGATGGGCCCATGTACCATGCCGCTGCTGAACGCAACCGAGAGCGATTGTCGAAGTTTGACCCCGACAACGACCTGCTGGACATCCACGCGGCCGAAGATGCAGAATTGGTGGTTACGCGCCTTCGCGGGCGTGGGATGCGTACAAGTGTGCGTTCTATGGCGTGTTCAACAGGAGCGACGACGAATGGGTGGGCCAGGTCACGGTGGGGATTACTGCACCACGCCTGCCGGAGTATGGCGTTGGCTACATCGCGGACGCCCGGTTCGAAGGCAAGGGCATGATGACAGAAGCGGTCAAGGCCGTCGTCGGCATGGTCTTCAGTGACATGGAGGGCCTAAGGGTGCGCAGTGACTGCAGCGAGAACAACGTCCGAAGCTGGAAGCTTCTGGAGCGCTGCGGGTTCACTCGTGAAGGGCATCTCCGGCAGAACCGTCGAGGCCCCGACGGGACGGTACATGGTGACTATTTGTATGGAATACTTAGGGAGGAATTCGACGGGTTGGTAGAGTGACGGCCGCTCGCCGCGTTCCTTTGGAGGAGATCGGTCTGTTTGCTGGTGCACAAGCTCAAGCACATCGCGCAACAGCAGGCAACACGCGCAAGCTGTCACCCGCAGTGGGGCGGCCAGCTATGCGCCAACCGTTGGCCAACATGTTCGAAATGCCTGAACCATGACCGAAGATAAGTTGAGAGAGCGCGTTAATATGGTTTGTGATGAATCAACAGCCATAGACAGGCATACCAGGAGAAAGAACAGGCTGAAGTTCGTTGTTCTCTTCATGATTGCGTTGGAGGCCGTTCTGCTCGTCATTATGAAACTAGGGTTTGAGGTTGGGCTCATCGAATCCATCATAGTGCTTACGGTTCTCTTCCTTATGATTGTTACGCCATTCTACCTGGATTACACTGGCGTACCCATTCGCGGTCAAAGAGGGATGGATGAGATTTCAAGAGATGAGGATGAGCTTCTAGAAGAAGTCTTCGAACCTTTGTGCAGGAATGCAGAAGATAAGGCAGAGTGAGGATAGCAATTCGAACTCGTCGGCCAACAACGGCAACCCGCCATACCAGCTGCAAAGAACCGCGCTTCGGTCCGCATTACTGCTGCCACAGCGGGTCTACCGCAGCCGTTGTTTGCAATCTTTCCGGCCAGCCATAATGAGGTAGCGAGAACTTATTGATAGGCGCACCGGAAGAGGAAACAGGAGAAGAAATGACAAAGAACAGTCAGTTTTTGGGATTGTGGATTTCAATTGCCGCATTCTTTTTGACAACATGTAACGATAAAGTTACTGACCCACAATATATCGAAAGCAATATCTCAATCCTATCTATATCACCTTCTTTGGATGAAAAACTGAACATCTATGACACGATTACCGCTGAAATAGAATTTGATTTATATGATGTCAACAAAGATGTCGGATATTCGATTGATTTAGTAATTGAACCTGCAAATTATGATACAAATACACCCCTTGGGCTGCTAAATTACCATATGGTTGATTATCAATTAGCAAGCTACAATGACACCATTAC
>WJIN01000216.1 GCA_014730295.1 Promethearchaeota archaeon
TCCGAGGGCTCAGACAATCGGTTAAAACTAAGATATAAAGCGTCTAATTGATGATATTACCGAATGTCAGGGATACGGGAAATTTGAAATCTTTTTTTAGTATTTCTACTTTTCCACTCGAAATGAAGGAGGGGTAAATAATTTGAATAACTTTCTCTGCAAAAATTGTTATGAGATTCTCGAAGTAGCCTCCTCGGCATTCATTATTCAAAATCTCGAAGAATTTCATAATATGACTGATTTCAGTAAAAATCATTATTACTTATTGGATATTAAAATCGAAGGAAATTATTTTTGCGAGATTATCCCATTTGTACTGGAAATCGATGATATGATGATCTATTAATTAATTCAGATATTTGAATCAAATTATATATAAAAAGTGAAAAAAAAAAGTAATTAGAATAATAATAGATAAGAGAGTGAGTGAAATAGAAAATGTTTGAGACGTTAAAACAAAAAAAGGCGCAAAAGGTTATATTACAGATAGGTTCAGCAATATGCATTTTCGGGGCATTTGTTATCACCCCATTAACCATTTTCTGGCAACTTCTTCAGTTTGGTTCGGAATTTCAAGCCGTATTAATGCGTCTTCGTATGATTTCCTTGGTTAACGTAGCATTGGGATTTGTGATATTTTCATTATATTTAATCAGATTGCTATATCATACTCTCTCTATTACTCATTTCATCTTCGGGTTGCTTGGCGAGGGGCTGTCCCTTCTTTACATACTCTTCTGGTCTAATATGAGCTATATTAATATTTCACTCGGGCAAGTTCGGCTGAGTTTTGATATTTCAAGATTGTATTTAGGGTTCTTGGTAATCCCAGTTTTTTCCACTTGTCGCACAATCTATATATATTTTAGTGAAAATAAGCGTACTTATAATTTAATTATATTGTTAGAGCTGATTTCGAGAAATAAATTCAATACACCTTGGAAAATTCGTAAATATCTGAGTTCATTGAGATATGATGATTTAAAATTATTGAATCGGTTAAAGGATAAATATAATCAGTTGCTTAAGAATATGGAAAATCAAAAAACTCCATTGATCATGAGAAGGAAAATGTATCGAATATCTGCGGATGGCAAAAAACTTTTGGAGTGGTATAAGAATAATAAGCAATCCAACTATAATGAGATCCAAATTATTATTAAATCTATTCAATAACAAAAACCAACAGCAACATGCTTACCTTTACAAACTATTAAAAAAAATTAAAAAAAATAATTAAGGAGTTATATTAAGAATGTACGTATATAATGAAAAATTGAAATTTTCCGGTTCGAAAAACGCGGAAAAAGGTTTATCAAAAATACAAAAAAGAGTCCTTCTTATTTTTATGGGATTAACTATATCAACCGGTCTATTTCTGCTTCTTCCCTCAGTTGAAGGGTGGAAAAATGGAGGGACTCCTACTGGAGGTTGGGCAACATACTTCGAAAATTTGCATTTCGGCACACATGACTGGATCGCAGATTTTGCATTAAAAGAAATTGAAAAAAATGATATATTATTTCAAAGATGGGATTATAATGACGGGCATGATAACTTTTGGAGTGAAGCACGCAAAAAAATTTACTTATATGCCACCCAAGGTCCCGATAGCAAGGCAATTTATTATCGATCTGGTCTCAAGATCTTTCGAGGAGAGTGTGATACAGGTCTCCATCATGTGTATTTCGATAGTCTTAGGAGAAGAGTCTCTAAGAGGGATGCATCGACACGAGCAGACGATATGGCAAAAAAAGCAGTAGAATTTCTAAATAAAGGCGAGTATGAAATTGCAGCATTTTTTTTAGGGCAAATGGTTCATTATATTGGAGACTTGAGTAATTTTATGCATCTTCTTAAATCTTGTGAACATAAACATAATACATACGAAGAAAGGGTGAATAAATTTACAAATGAGGAAAATAGGCAAGATTTTTTCAAAGTCGAATCTGGTATAGACGAGCTCCTGCTGTTGTCCTATTGTACGACCCAATATCTCGCTGAAGAAACTGCGCGGCAAAATCGATTCGCCCACACCACCGAGATTCATTATGATGCAGTAGAATTTGATGAGAATTATAAAGACACTATTGATGCGAGAGTTTGGGAAAAAATTTATCGAAATTGGGAACCACTTGAATATCTAAGAGATTTGAAATCCATGTTCGATACGATTGAATGGAACCTAAACAATGCGATTGATGCGTGCGCCGCTGCTTTAGATTGGGTTATTAGAAAAGCTGAATTTGAAGGCTGTTAGTGTAATGAAGATGATTATGCTTACATATATGATAGAATAGTTACGGATTACGGCAAAACGATAGCGAATAGCTTTACCAAGTTGATGATCTGGCTGGGGCAGTGGGCGGTCATATACGCCGGAGCCGCCGAAGGGTTCAAGGAAGTGAGCAAAAAGATTTGTATTCCCATTCCCACCTAATTCACTACACCACCGCGGAAGATATACTTAAATACTAATTATAATTAATATATCATGACTATACCAGAACAAAAATATGTGGAATGCGCTGGTAAACGCTTCTATACCCATAATCATTCCTATGATAACTCTTTAATTCTTAGAATATCTTTTAAAGAAAGAATCACCATTCGGGACCTCACGGAAATCAAGGAACTTGAAACATTAACAGAGTTAAAAGCGCTAGTTATAAAAGATATAAATATAAAAAGAATAGCTGGATTAGATACCTTAACGAACTTACATTATCTATGGCTATTCAAAAATAATATATCAAGAATAGAAGGTCTTGAATCTCTTATACATTTAAAACTTCTACGATTATTGGGTAATAATATTTCTAAAATAGAAAATCTTGATTCTCTAGCTAATCTGAAAGGTCTTGATCTCGTTGAAAATCAACTTTTTAAGATAGAAAATTTGGAGTCATTAGAATCACTAAGACATTTGGATCTTCGATTTAATAAGATCTCTAAAATTGGAGCATTTGGTAATTTGAAAAATTTACGGGGAATGGAACTGCAAGGAAATCTAATCGAATCCATTGAAAACATCAACACTCTTCCTAACTTGGAGGAGTTAATGCTTCCGAAAAATCGGATCAAGTCTTTTGAGATCGGAGATCTTCCAAAGTCTCTACGTTGGCTTGATTTAAGTAATAATCAAATCTCTCGAATCCCTGATTTCCACGACTTTCCAAACCTCTCTTATTTGGATTTATCGAATAATCGCTTGTCTGAGCCCGAAGATATTGAGCAATTTAAGACAATAAAGAATATCTATGTGAATATCTATGGAAATCCCTTCTGCGATAAGCTTAAATCAGCGGGAAAAATCATTATGGAAAATGAACCACACAAACAAGTATGTCCTGTCGGTTCAAGAACTTCTCTTTGACTTCATTCGGTATAAAAATAATGGTCTGGAATGTGGAACCATTTCCCCCAACTTCACTTCCACTAAATATATTGAGAGAAAGTTTATATCAATTAACTTTCTATCCATTTAATCTCCAAATGTTGCTTCTCCAGCTCTTAAAAATGCTTTTTTACCCCATTCTCTAGAAGTTTTTACTTTTTTTTGTTCTGGAATTAATAATTTTAGGATTATTTTTCCTTTTCAGTCTGTAACTTTGGATTCTTCTCCAGGTATTAAATTATATTTTTCCCGAATCTTCTTTGGGAGGGTGATTCGACCTCGTTTGTCAATCTTTACTTTTTCCATTTTTCATTTATCCTTTCTTATTTTACCCATTAATTATTATAGATTAAAAGATAAAAATTCTCTTATTTAATTAAGCAAAAAATTCCA
>WJIN01000217.1 GCA_014730295.1 Promethearchaeota archaeon
GGTTTAAGTTGCTTGAATATTTCAGATTCTCTCTTGATGATTTCAATTCTTTCTTTATTCTTCTCTATTGAATTATTTTCCATAAAATATTGCCAATCTTGAAAATTATACTTTCTTAAATGCCAAGCTTCATCAATTTGATTAGATGATAGGTTTAACAAATTTGGATCACTTTCCCATTTATCTCCAATAATATTAACAATATCTACTAACTTGTCTTTTTCCTTTTCATAACAGATATTATATTTTTTCTCTTCCTCATTATTAGGAGAAATTCTCTTATGAAATTTTTCATAGAACTCATCAGGTTTAATATTTGATAACTGCATAGTTATATTTGTTAAATTTAATTATATTTTATCAGAATAGTTGTATGAATTATATCAGTTAAGTTATTTAAAATTCTTCAAGAACTATTTAATATAACCATGATTTTTCTATCATAATTTCGAACTTCAAAAAGATGGTTTGAACACCCCTAGATTTTTAACCAAATCAAAATTGGTTAAAAAGATATTCTAATACGAGAAAGGGAGTATTATTGGATTAATAAATTACCTCCACTATTTTACTTTTGAATCTTTTTTAGTGTATCTTTATAGAAATTTTTATCGAAGTATCGTAATCAATATGATTACTATCTTAGGTCTTTTTATTTTTCAGTAATTTAAACATAAGCTCATAACATATTAGATCCTTGTTATTATGGAATAAGATCTCAGTAAATTCTGAAAATTCGAACCCCATTTAATGGTTTCTCTAACCTTTATTTCTTCCTTTTAATAAGGATTATACAAAAAGTGTTAAGAAATTTAATAAGATTAATTCATTTTTTTATTCTTTCCTTTTATTTGTACTTCTCTCCTCTTATAAACTTATTATATAATGAATACACATTCTTACCCATTAAGTGACGTTACTAAGAAGAATTAGCACAAGAATTTGGGATAGGGGATTCTAGCAAGAGCTTCATTTCTGAATTATTATCTATATTTCCTGATTATGAAAAATTCTATTTAAAAGAAAAATAAAGTGGGACATCCCACTTTTTCGAAAATTCGCAATTAGATTTCTTATCAAGATGTCGATCCGATTTCTTTGAGCCTTCATCATTAATTTAATGACGCATCTTAAATTCTTGAGTATGAAAAAATCTATTTAAAAGAAGATCTCCAGATTACCAGAGTCCTAACAAGAAAAAGTAATTAGGAAAATGAAAAACGGAGACATTAAGCCAAGTGAAAGATCAACATTTGTTTCCTCTGTAAAAAATATGCCATCAGACATAAAAACAGAGATCCTCAAACCAAGTTCAGAAGGAGATAGAAGTAGAATAAATAACATCCAAGTTTTTCATTCGACATATTACCCTATGTTTCTCACTATTAATTGTGGCCATTTTTCTAAACGATAACAAGATTGAAAGTTGAGGACCTTGAGATATTAAAGAGATCCACTATATAAACGAAGAGGGTTTTAGCATATGAATTTTGTTTTGAGAAGAGGATCTCTACGAATCTATACATCGTTACACCTAATATCCTTTTCTAAAACATTTAGAAAAACCCAATTGAAAGAAGAATGATTAATTGGTAAAGAAATTTTTAAAAATATATCCTAATTTGAGTTGGCAAAAGAATTTGGATTAGTTTATAAACAAAGAGTAAATGCCATCTTACGAATTTATCCCAACTTAAATAATTTTGAAAAAAAGCATCGCATGCGATCAATCAAATAGATTTTTTGAAAACGAAAATTTGCAAAAATAATTCGATGATCAAAATTGATCAAGCAGAAAAGTTATACCCCCCTAAAAATTTATTTTGCTTCAAAATGCGATCTTATATTTTCCTCTTTACACATCATAGTCACGAAAATATATTTTACTGAAAGAATTGGAACCATATTTAATCAGAGTATTTATTTTAATTGAGAAAGATTTTAACCACACATTAAGTAAGCGTAGGCGAGAAAAAATGTGGCATTGACATTATAAATGAGAAAATGACTCTATAAGTGTGACTCACCCTCATAAAAATGAGAGAGAGGTCCTTAAGGTTTCTATTAAAAATGTTGTCGCTTTATGAGAAAACAAATGCGGTAATTATTTTTTCAGTCAAGAGATATGAGAAATTAAGCCTTTATTCCTTCTGGAAGTTTTTAACAGATCTTTTTTAATAAGTTATTATTTTAATAAAAAATCCAAGTGACATTTATAGCTTCATTGCCACACTTTTAATAATAGTGGTCACATTTATAGAGTCATTTTCTCATTTATAGAATTACTTTCTCACTTATAATTAATCTTTTTCACTTTTATTTAACTGCTTCTTGTTTTATGGTCTTATTTATAGTACTTCAGAGTCATACTTCCTGATTGGAAATTGAATATCTAAAGGTCTTGGAAGAATAAGACCGTAGAAACACTTTTCCTTTGTTTCTTATCAAATATAGCTAAATTTATAAATCCTATTAATTTGCACAAAAAAAAGTGTAGTAAACTATGATAGTGAAATTGATCAAATCTATGATCAAAAAAAGAAATGAGTAAAAAAATTTATTAGGCGTAACTAATTATCCGACAAAAATCCATCTTGAAAAAGAAGAACCATGAGGAATTA
>WJIN01000218.1 GCA_014730295.1 Promethearchaeota archaeon
ATATTGACATGGATTCTTGAATGTCTGAAGGTTTTAGCGTATTAAATGCCATTGGGATTATTTCTTGGCTAACCTCCCTACCTCCTAAAGCTATTAATGAAAATCTAAATTGTCGATGAATATTAAATATCTGATTACGATTTTCGAAATCAAAAATACTTAAAAAGGCGTTATTATTTACCAACGTTCTAAACAAATCTTGCATATAATAGTTCATAATAATTCCTGTTGGACAGACAATTCCTGTATAACCTTTTGAAGAGATTAGACGCCAAGATCTTTCAACAAATAGAGCATATGTATTAATTGTTCCTTGAGATGATAAATCGAATAATCCAGAAGTACTTATATAATAATTCTGTTTTTGCATTGATTGCCAAGTTGTTTTATATTTATCAAATAAATCAATATTTTTCTCTTTGAGATTTTTTATTAAGCTTCTTCTTTCTGATTGGGTTTTTGCAGATGTAATTTCTTTACTTAATCCAGAAAAAAATTCATTTTCCATTAATCTTAATGTTTCCCATGGAGGGTTAGTTAAAATACAATCAAATCCGCCTCTTTCAGATGAAAAAACTTCAGGAAATTCCGCATACCAGTGAAAAAATTGGTTTTCTTCTGCGATCTGGTCAACTTTTTGCATTAAGTCTTTTAATTGAACTTCGCTTTTTCCTTCTCTCAACTGTTCGATGATGGTGTAACTCGGGATGTTTCCTAATACATTTCCCTCAAAAGGCCAAAAAAAGGTGGAGGTCCATATATTTGCCTCATCAAGAGCTTGTTGGTATTGCTCATTTTCTTTAAGCGATTCATATCTTGCTTCTTTTTCCCTTATTTTATCGGGATCTTCTTCGGACATGTCAATGATTTCTTGAAATTTTGCGCTGAAAATATCCGCCGTCTTTTTCTGGGTTAAAAATGATGTAATCATGGTGGTTTGCCCCGCCTTTTTTCTCTCCTTAATCTCATCTCTTATAATTCCCCTAGCTTTATTTTGTAGATCATTATTTTCCGGCTCAATTCCCGTGGACTTATTTCCCTTGATTGCCTTGAAAGCTTTAGGCTTAATCTTTTCAATTTTCATTTTCTGCCCCAAGCCAATCAAGCTGTTTCCGCATTTAATGTGATTATCCAAGAAATTCAATGGCTTATCTTTTACACTGGCTCTTAACCATAAAGATATTTTAGCAAGCTCCACAGCGAGCGGATTCATATCCACCCCGTAGATACAGTGCTGAAGTACATCCCTTCGTGCGACTCGTAGATCATTTTCCAAGGGTGAGTCTTGCCCAGTTCTAATTTCAGCAAGTTGTTTTCCCAAAAAATCTAACGCAGAAAGCAAGAAGGTACCACCTCCACAAGCGGGATCGCACACCTTAATGTTCATTATCGCATTTTCTTGATCTTTAAGGTCTTCACCTGCTTCTTCGAATCTATCTTCCACTAAAGGTTGGAGGGTGGTTCGGATTAAAATATCAATTAATTCTTTGGGGGTATAATAAGACCCCGTGCTTTTTCTTTCGGTGCCCTCGATTAATTGGAATTGAGAGTTTTCATCAATAAACGGCTTATAGTCCAACAAAGATTCGTAAATGGCGCCGATCTCTTCTTCCCGAATTTCTAAAAAGTTAATTCGCTGCCGAATATTATTGCTTTCGGTGGTGGTTAATAATCGCACGACTTTTAGGAGAGTATCATTCGAGATTTTTAAGTTGTTTTCCTTTATAATGGATAGATTTTTATCATCAAACAAGGCACCATCATAGGAGTTAATCCCGAGAAATTCGCTTCCCTTTCCAACCAACTTGCAAGTGAGAAATAATTTATTCCATAAATCGTAATTTTTTTCTGCTCTGATGGGTTTTTCGGCCATCATTCGTAAGGCTGAAAGCGAGAATTCTTCAAAATACAAACTACCCGCCCCGGGAAGCATTTCTCGCTGTTCGGCATATAGAATAAATATGATTCGATAGATGATGCGCAGTAGCTCGGCATAGTACTCCATAAGATCAATCCCTTCAGAGAGTACCAAATCCAAAAATTCAGAATTTTGCTGGATCAATTCATCTCCTAACAATTCCAAGGCGTCGTGAACATTGTCTCGAAGAGAATCACCCACTTTAACTCCCTCTTTTACCGCCTCTTGCTGAAATTCATCGATGAGAAATACTTGATCCTCGGGCTTTGCAATGAATCGACTCTCATGAATGAGCGAATATATGGTGTTAAATTCCTTAACGTCTCGATTGGCAAAGATATTTTCCAAATCAAATTCTATATATCCTTTCGAATAAGTATGATAATACGTAGTGAGTAAGCGTAACATTCTCCCGTTAGAAAGAAATAACCACTTAATTTCTGGGTTAAAATTGACAAACTGTTGGCAAATGGCGTGATGCGTGCTCTTTTTGGGATTTTCTTCAATTTTACACTCAAAATCGTCCTGAATGCCTACAAAATGAAAGAAGGGATTTTCATGCCCTTTTGATTGAAAATTGATTTCAAACCCAGCCAAAGGACTGTCGCCATCAATGTTTTCCGTTCGCATTTCAAAAGGTTCAATCTCATATCCAAACTGCGAGAAAAGGGGATTCAACCATTTTTCAATCAATTCTTCCCGAGACCAGTCATCAATATGAGGAGAGATCTCATCCCATTTTTCGATGCACCATTCAAATAATTTCCTTCGCTCATCTTTAAATCGTTTTCTCTCGGTGCGGGTATCTTCTTCGATAAAAGACTCAATCTTGCCTATTTCCAATTGTTCGGGATTATCCCGTAGCCTCAATAAGATATTTTCGGTAAATAAACCGCCGCTGAGATTAATATGGCGTAAAGGAGTTAAATCATCATCTTTAGATGTTAGAGAGGATTGAATCGCTTTAGATTGAACGTTTTCCGAACCTCCCGTGGAATCATTCCCGGAATCATCATTTTTCGGAGGGTCGGTTTTATACTCTTTATGCTCTTCGTAAATGTCCCCCCTCACGTGAAAATGGTCGCACTTGCTACAATAATATTTTTTTGGCATTTTTTCTTTTCTTCCTAAGTTATAAAATTCCTAACATATTCAATTTCATCAACATTTAAATTATATAAATCAAAAATGATTTCATCAATCTCATTTTCCAAATCTTCATTCTGTTCATTTTGAATTAATTCTTGAACCCTTTCTGAAATTCCTTCTTGATTTTCTCTTAAGTATAGGGGAATCGGTAAATTCTTAATATTTTCTAATAAAATTCTTGGAAAAAGGTCCTTTTCTTTATACATTATTGTAAAGTAGAAATTCATTAACTGTGAATTGAGTACACCCAGAATGCTATAATAGTTATAATCTTCATCAATTAGTTTTATATTATATATAGACTGAATTGTTATGAAATTATCATTCATATCAACCATGGCATTAATAGAATCCCCAAGCTGTCGCATTAAAATTTTTGGTGATGGGTATAAGTCTTTTTTTTTCACTTTTTCTAAAGGGAGATATTTCTCTGAAAAATCAATTTTATATCTTTTAACATCTTCACCTCTAATTAATTTCTTGTTTGTAGATGTTGGCAAATCTTCAATTAATTTAGAAGTTCGCCCCATTTCCTCTCCTCTATGAGCATCGATAATATCTCCAAATAAAAAAGAGTTCATTCTTATTTTCTCAAGGATTTCTCTTACATTCTCGTTTAAAAAAAGAATCCGAGACTTAGGAAGTTCTAACAAGAATCTTTGTGGAATTGAAACATTTTCACCGAGATTATTCCGAAAGTCTTCAAGATCGGCATAACGAGAAAATGAGAGTTGATTTTCTTCATTTGGGTTTATTTTTTGTAATATTATTATTATATTTGCCACGCTAGCATCGGCAAACACATTGTTGATCTGGATTATCTTTTTTATTGTTGTATTAATCAATAAGAATGACCTAATAAATTCAAAACTACTTCGTCCTAAAAAGGAATCAGGAATAATTAATCCCATTCTCCCCCCTTTTTTTAACAACCTATAACATCTTTCTAAAAATAAAGAGTAAAGATCATATTGTCTAACAGCTGATTGAAAACTTTTCTTGTAGTAATGCTTTTCTTCAATATTAATTTCCTTTGAACTTATATAAGGTGGATTAGTAATAATAATGTCAAAGCCTCTTCTCTTTCTTCTGAAAACTTCAGGAAACTCTAAGAACCAATGGAAGAAGTAATTTATCTGTGCGATCTGGTTTGCCTTTTTCAAAATCTCCTTGCTCTTAGCATTTATGATTCCCTCTTTGAATTCATCTAAAATGGTATTATTTGGATAATTATTTAAGGATTCTTCTTTAATAGGCCAAAAATAAGTGGCTATATTTGAGTTACTTACATTCAATAGTTTTAAGAAATTCTTTCTTTTACGCAACCGTTTATATTCTACTTCTTTTTTCTTAAAATCTTTAATATCTGTTTCATCCATCTGTAATAACTTTTGAAATTTATCCAAATCCGAAATTAAATCTTCTTTTCCTGAGGTAAAAGAAGTAATGTGCATAACTTTTTTCTCAGATTTAGATTTCAAAGCTACTTCCTTTTTTATATGATTTTTTAGTTTTTTATAATCAGGTTTCAAATCCTTATTCGCTTTATTTGGAGCTTTAAAATTTTCGGGTTGGATCATTAAATCTTTACCATATGCTTCCAATCCAATTAAAGAATTACCATTTTTGATGTGGTTATCTAGAAAATTGAGTGGTTTATCGTTAACACTTGCTCTTAACCAAAGCGAAACCTTCGACAGCTCAACTGCAAGCGGATTTCTATCTACGCCATAAATACATTTCTGAAGTACTTCTCTTCTCGCTTCTCTTAAATTTTCCTCAGAATTTATTTCAATTTCAGTATTAATTTCCGCTATTTTCCTTCCTAACAAATCCATAGCAGATAGTAAAAAAGTACCTCCACCACATGCAGGATCACATATTTTAATTTCTTTCAGTTTATCTAATTTATGGTCAGACTTAATGTCACTTGATTCTATCTCATTTATTGTTGATTCTAATGTGGATTTTATCAATAAATCTACAACACTTTTTGGTGTATAGTAGGAACCAGTACTTTTTCGATCATCTCCTTGAACCAATTGAAAATGAGAATTATTATCGATCTCTGGTTTATAATCAAGGAGTGATTCATAAATCGCACCAATCTCCTCTTCACTAATTTCAAGAAAGTTGATTTTTTGAAGCACATTATAGTTTTTTGATGTAGTTAATAATCTGATTATATTTAATAGGACATCATTACATACCTTAAGGTTATTATTAATAATTATAGGTATAAAATTATCATTAAATAAACTTCCATTGAAGCAATTCACATCTAGTAAAGCATTCCCTTTATCAACTAATTTAAAAGTCAGGAAGAGCTTATTCCATAGGTCATAATGCTTTTGTGTCTTTATTGGTCTTTCTGATAAATATCTTAGTGAAGAAAGAGAAAATTCCTCGAAATAAATCGAATCAGTCTTTGGTAGCATCTCTCGTTGTTCTGCGTACAATAGAAAGATCATTCTATAGATAATTCTCAATAGCTCAGCATAGTATTTTTGAATATTAAAACTATTCTCAAGTATTTTATCATAGAATTTTGAATTTTGTTGGATAAGTTCATCCCCTAATAATTCTAAAGCATCGTGAACGTTATCTCTGAGGTTATCGCCTATTTTTACACCTTCAGTTATAGACTCTTTTTGAAATTTCTCGATTATGGAAATATTTTCTTCAGAATCCAATATAAAATTATTTCTATGGATTGTATTATATAAAACGTTAAATTCTAATTCATCTCTATTTGCAAAAATGTTTTCTATATCAAATTCTAAATACCCTTTAGAATAATGATGATGATATGTAGTCAAGATTCGTAGTAGCCTTCCGTTAGAAAGGATTAACCATTTTATATCCTTTACAAAATTAATATATTCCTGACAGATATCATGATGAGAATCTTTTTTAGGATAATTGTTAATTTTAGAATCAAAATCTATGTTAACATTAATGAAATGAAAATATGGATTGTTATTTCCTTTAGACTGATAACTTAATTTGAATTCAGAGAGTGGATTATCCCTTTCGAATAGCTCAGGTTCAGGAGTGAATGGTTCTAAATCATAATTAAAACACGAAAAAAATGGGAATAACCATTTTTCTGTTAAATCTTCTAATTTCCATTTATCAATAATAACTGATATCTCGTCCCATTTTTCTACACACCATTTGAAGATAGATCTTCGTTTTTTTATAATATCTCTCCTATCTATTCTTTTATCCTCATCAATAAAAACACTTAATTTCCCTAATTCTGTTTTCTCTGGGTTATCTCTTAATCTTAATATAATATTTTCTGTAAAAAGTCCTCCGCTCGGTCTAATGTTCCTGAGAAGTGAGTTTTTAGAGGTTATTTTTTTTCCACCATTTAAATTTTTTTTTTTATTTTAGTTCAGGATAGATTAGAGTAATGGTAATTAAATCTACGCCGACAATATCTATATCATCAATTCCTTCCAAGTCAGTGGCGATTCCTTGCTCTTGTAGATTCTTTATCATCGCCCGGCGTTCCTCTATTACTTTCGCCCTCCGTTCACTTCCTACTTCTCGTAGGAGTTCCTCAAGATTTGGTAATTCCAATGCCGATTTCAAATGCTTTTTTAACTCGATATCAATCTTACCATGATTATTCCAATCCGAATTCCATATACTTTCCACGACTTCCTCATTCAGTTTCGTCTTGCCAAACAGGTCAACGCCGAAATTAATTATCTCTTCCATCAACGTCTTAGGTTTAGTATTAACCACGTATCGTATCTTCACATGGAAGATTGCAGATACTTTTTTCGCTTCCATGCTTATGAATGCCGCCGTTCTCCCGTAAAATTCATTTTCCACCGAAAATGCTTCATTCTTGATTTTTTCCACTAATCCCGACACCACGGGATTTTTAAGATTGACCCCCTCAATGTCGCTTCGAGAGGCATTTACTTCCCTATTGGGTGTTATCAGATATTCCCTTCCGAGATCGACTCCAATATCCTTTTGAACAGGATCTGGCAGGTTAAGATTATAAGCTTGAAGGCGTTCATTCTTCAGTTCCATGGTCCCTGCGTAAAGATCCGCAGCTTTTTTCAAGAATTTTAGGAGTGTTTCTTCATTTCCGATGTGTTGTTGCGTAAATCGCATCCTTTCTTCTATTTCTCGGAGATTGATATTGGTATGCCCGTAAAATGAGTCTTCGACCATTTCTTTTATCTTTTGCTCTGAAAAGAAAACCGAGATCAGATCCTCTACTTTAGAAGAGAAATTAAGCCATTTATCCAAGGTGCTTTGCGTGTCTTGCGTTCCTTCTTTCTCGCGTTTTGCCCTGATGTGATCCACCACTGCTTCGGGGTCGCCGAAAAACCCGGGAACAAATCCGTAGGACTTTTTAATCTCATATGCCTTCTTTACCAGTGTTTCCAAGATATCCATTTCTAAGGTGTCTTTCATGATCAAGGTTCGAATATACACTTTCTCTTTTGGCTGCCCAAATCGATCAATCCTGCCGTTTCGCTGCTCTAAGCGATTCGGATTCCAGGTAAGTTCATAATTGATGACTTGGTCTGCGGAAAATTGCAGGTCAATTCCTTCTGCCATGCAATCGGTAGAAATTAGGATGGCTTCTTCTGATTTTAAAAAATCGTTATAGATATCTTGCCTGTGCTGGGAAGCCATCTGACCGTGGACGGCATAAATTTCAAAATCTTTAAATTTTAAGGTCTTATCCTTTTTTTGGAGTAAATTTTGCTTGATATAATTAAGAGTGTCAATATAACGGGTAAAAATAATCACTTTTTTTGAGACCTTGAACCGATTGGGCAATATTTTATCCACCAAATCAATCATTTTATTGTCTTTTTTCTTTAATTCCGAAGCTGCTTCTTTTGCCTTTTTCAGTAAATCTTTTTCTTGGCGTAAATCGTCCATGGTCCTAGTCAAGATTAATTTATCATTTCGAAGGTCTAATTCCTCTTCGGATAATCGATCGGTTTCATAGCCATCCATGACGGATTGTGCCGCTTCTTGAGACGAGAGTAAAGAACTCGGATCTTGAATGGCTTGGTAATTTTTCTGTAATTTTTTATCTATCTCGTTAATTCTATTATCAATGGAACATTCCAACGCATGAGGCGAACTAATGGCTCGTTTATGGAAGTGGAGTATTGTCCAAATATTTAGCTTTTTTTCTTTAGAAAGAGTTTTTTCCGAACGCTGAAGGACGTGATCTGAGAATCTATTCAACGCTTTCATGCAATCAATAAACTGTTGGGAGGGTGTAATATATATTTCATCTGAATCTCGTTCTGGGAAGGGATTTTTGTTGTATTTACTTCCTTTTATCCAGTCTTCCACGTCTTGCCGCCGCCTCTGGCAAATATGGTTAACCGCTAAATCTTTATTAATAATATAATCATGAGAGCTTTCCGAAGTCACCATCTTAGGATTAATCATTTCGAGGATGCTACAAAAGGAATCCTTATATCCATTATGGGGCGTGGCACTTAATAATAATAAATGCGGATATTTGTCCGCCAAATTTTTCGCAAAACCATAACTTTGCTTGAAACTCTTAGAACTCTCATCATCCGTGCCCAGATGAGGCCGCATGATGTTATGAGCCTCATCGATAATGATCATGTCCCAATCAAACTGGATGATTTCTTCTTTTACTTCGGGACGTTTCGCATAATCCACGGATACGATGATGGAATTATAATACCCCCAAGGATTACCCCCGACCAATAATTCAGATTCCAACCTCCGCCTATTTCTGCGGGACATGATGACAGCATCAATTCCAAAAAATCGCTTGAGAATTGCTTGCCACTGCTCCCTAAGGTTAGCGGGCACCACGATCAAGACACGATTGATGCGTTTTCGCCCCATGAGTTCTTGCAAGATCAATCCCGCTTCGATGGTCTTACCGAGCCCGACATCATCAGCCAATAGTAATCTAACGTTCTTAAAGTTCAACGCCATCAGCACCGGAACCATCTGATATGAGATAGGGATGACTTTGGAATTTTGCAGGCTAATAAAAGAAGTAGTGCCATAAATTAAATCCAATTTAATGGCATCCAACAGCAATTTCTGATAGACGGGCGATCCTATTTTATCTGGTTCAGGCCTCGGAACGACTGATTTTTTGATCGGTTCGATATTAGGTACTAAAATCTGCGTGGACGGCTGTCCAGTTATATTGCTTACGGAGTATGTTATAAAGGTCTTTTTTTCCGCTTCAATTGTCTTTTCCACAGGTGTGATTCTATCTATTCGCCACAATCTGTCCCGAGCTTCAACAATTTCGCCAATATTAAACTCGGGAAGCACTTTTTTAGTAGATTCGGTCATAAGTATTACCTCCAGTTATTTGATGATAAGTTAAAATTCCAATCATAGTTCATTAGTTTTATATTGTTTTTGTCTTGATAATTTCATATAGTTTTTTTCATATTTATAATTTTGGCACTTAACAACTTTAATATTTACTATTTGAGTTCAATTAATATTCATTTTTCTTGGGAATAATACAAAAATTTAGTATTTCCATTTTATTGCAAGTTATATTGTTATTTTCATTCAAGTTATATCACACTCCTTTTTGGTAATCGTTCTAAGCATTTACATTCTAAATTCAGATTATATTGAGTGAAATTTTCTACTATTTCTTGGTAAGTTATAATATTTTCAAATTTCTTCGAGAGATGATGACTTAAAGAGTTTTTTTCAGCAACTATAATTATTTTTTTACCTTGTGTTCTTATTTCTCTTAAAAATGGCAGAAAATCTGCATCCCCGGCAATAATTACATACATATCTATTTCTGGATGTTGCTGCGAGTACATTCCAATATCAAATGCTATACGCGTATCTACCACATCTTTTTTCTTTCCCATTCCATTCTTAAGATGTGGTTCATTAATAAGTTTTAAGCCAGGTATTGATTTAAGATACTTTCTCTGATTTTGCAATAAATTCCAATCACCATAAACCCGGAATTCGTTAATAACACCAAAAAGAGAAATAAAATCCTTAATTAATGAGAAATTCGGATATCTATGAATTCCAGAGTTTCTAATAGAGATATCTAAATTGGGAAAATCACAGAATACGGCAACATTTTGTGTTCTTTTTAGTAATTCTTTTAGAAGCTTGAATAACTTACTTACTCCTTTTAGAGCATCTTCCAACTCTTGCATGAAAGAATAAATATACTTTTTAACTTCTAATTTGGTGCCAATTAAGTTAAATGATATGAGTTCAGGTAAGCTTAGATTTTTGAATAAAACTGCGCAATAATATGATTTTTTGTCCCTACATTTAAAGGAAGCTTTAAAATTCTTAGTATAAAGGTTAAAAACTTCAGTCTCTTTTGTCATCTTATCCCCCTCCTTGAATTGCCATAATAGTGATGACATCTTTAGTTGGATGTATTCCAATTTTAGAGATCTTCAGATTATCTGGTAAGACCTTGCCTTTGAAAATCAATTGGATACCAAGAATAGGGTTAAGTTTATATTCCTTTTGGATCGCGCCTTTAAATTCAGCTACGGAGAGATTTGGGACTTCTAAATTAAGTGCTTTAAAGGCATGAGTAGGGGGCGCTCCCGTCAATCTTGTTCTAAATGTTTGCTTTATTTCATTGGTTTTTATTTGATTTTTATTATTCAGATTCATTTTCATAACCATTTGTTTTTAATAAATTAAAACTGAATATATAATATATATACTCTGATAGGGACGGCAGTATAGGTTATAGGACATGTCCCACTAACATAAATATTTAAATTATATTATCTAATATTAACTTATGAACATAAAAAGTGTTATACCTGACAAAATCCCAATTGAAATATTGGAAAGTGAAAGGTATGATCAATATGAAGTTTTAATCTTATACGCACTTGCGATAAATGGTCCGTTAAAACGAGAAAAATTCATTAATAAGGAAGGAATTGACAATCGTATTAATAAAAACACATTTCATAAATACGCAAATAATTTACTCAAACAGCAATTAATTGAAAATTATCATGTAGGGAGAAAAAGTGAATATAAAATAACAACTAAAGGGGAAGACGAATTACTAAGACGATTAAAAGACTATTCCTTAGATTTTCAGACAATAAATAAACTTGAACAAGAAAGAATAGAGAAGAAAATTCCAAAATTAATAAAATTCTTAGATGATTTCGAAATTGCGGACACAGAGATAAAATTAGAATTTTTAGATCTAATAAATGTAATTACACAT
>WJIN01000219.1 GCA_014730295.1 Promethearchaeota archaeon
GCTGTGAATTTTAACAATAATAACATTAATCTTCTTTATTTTTATTAAATATGTTGAATATATAATTGAAATCAATAAGAGTGGTAAATAGATTGTAAAAAAATTAAAACATTTTAATAGATTTATAAGATGACTATAGAATATATAGATTATTAAACCAATACCAAATGAAAAAAAGGAATTCTCAAAAATATTTAATTTATATTTGTTTTTTGTATTAATATCTAATACCCTTAAGATCAGATTTCCAAAGAGAGCGAGGACTATGAAAAATATGATAAAAATAAAATAAGTCTTAATTAGATAAAATATCATTTTATTGAGGTCTTTAGCTATATATGAATATTCTAATAAAATTATAACCCTTTAATTATGTTATTTATTTTCTGTATTTGTCGAATCTTTGTATATATAAATATTCTTTTTTGATAAGAGATTCACACGTCCTATTAGTTCTCCTTCTCACTCCTATGATAATACCAAATAAAATCGCTCTAAATAGTGAAACTAAGAATGTAAATTTTCTATTTCTTATTGAAAAGTAAAATTCGAAAAGAAGAGATTTGAATTGGTTAAGCATAAAAAATAATAAAATGTTCAATAGAGAAAAGTGTTTAAAAACCAAAATAATTCTATTTCTAGAGTAAAGATAGATCTGGAAAGGATTATTCCTATAACCAAATCGATTTTCAGAATTTAACGGATCAATTTTATGGTAAACAGTTGTCTTCGGATAATAAATAATTTTATACCCAAATTTCCTAACTCTTAGATTCCAATCAGTTTCCTCAACATAAAGAAAAAAAATCTCATCCAATAATCCTATTTTTTGGACTACGTTTTTTGGAATGAATAATGCGGCACCGTTAGCATAATCGGTTTCCCTTACCTTATTGAATCTGGGTTTATCCTTTTGGGTAAATCCGATATGCCAACTAAATAAAGGAGATTTTGGATTAATTTTAGCTCCTGCATACCAAATTAAGTCTTTATACTTAAAATAAGTAATTTTAGGACTGAGCATACCAATATTTTCTTCCGATTCTAAATAAGACACAACAGAATCTAAGAAATTAGGTAAAACTTCTGTATCATTATTTAACAGACATAAAATATCCCCTTTGCGTTCTTAATTCCTTTATTATTGCCTCCAGCAAAATAGAGATTGTAGGGAGCTCTTAAAACTTTAATATCGAGTCTTTCATTAAAATCTTCCAAATCATTAACTAGTTTTTTATAATATCTATAATCTGAACCATTATCAACAATTATTACTTCAAATTCGCTATAGGTTTGGTTTAAAAGAGATTTTATACAATCAATTGTGTATTTTGTATTGTTATAATTCAATAAAATAATGGAAACTACTTTTTTCATTTTATTTATTTAGTTATATTGAATTCTGATTCTATATATTTAATATATTTTTTTGCAATGGATTTCCATTGATACTTTCTTGCTTCTATTATGGTATTATCTCGTAAATTTTTATATATTTTTTCATTTTCTAAAAGAATTAGGATTTTTCTAGCTAAGTCCTTATAATTATTGGCTTCAAATGTTATTCCCGCATTTCCTATTAGTCTTGACATAGGTTTTTTATTCGCACATATTACGGGAGTTCCACTCGCTAAAGCTTCAATTATAACTTGGCCGAAACCTTCTAATTCTGAAGGTAGAATGAAGAGTGTTGCTGAGGCAAAAATTTTTACCAATAATGTTTCTTTAACATATCCTAAGAAAAATACGTTTTGGTCGATATTTAAATCAGAGGAAAGTTTCTTGTAATAACTCTCTAAGGGTCCTGATCCTGTAAGAACTAGATTTATCTTTGGAATCTTTTCAATAACTTGGACCATAGCTTTTAAAAGGATTGAAATTTTCTTTCGATTTATCATTAGTCCTGAATACTGTAAAAAACGATTTCCAAATTTTTTTTTTAATTTAGGATCAATATTATTTGAATTATAATTATCAAGATCTACTCCATCAGGAATAATAGATAATCGCCCTTCTTTAATTTTATAAAATCGTTTGGCATCTTTTTTCCCTGCTAATGATCTACAAATAACATGTCCATGTATTTTTAATTGCCTCTTTGCTAAAAGATGGTAAAAAGGTAAATACATAAAATCATTAAAATTTTGTGGGCTTTCATAGTGGTGAAAAATAGAGATTACTGGAATTTTTTTAATTTTGAAAATCCTTGAAAATCCTATAGCTAAAGGTAAAATTATAATATCTGAATCCGCAATATATTTGAAATTTTTTTTAAATAAAAGATTTAATCCAAATGTCATATGAGTTAATAAAAAAAGGGAACCAAGTTTCCCAATTACTTTCTTGGATTCAAATAGTCTTAATATTTTTATTCCTTGATAAATTTCAAATCTCTTCCCTCCATTCCAATATGTTGTAATTATAAAGACGTTATGTCCTAATTGAGTGAATTTTTGAGCTAGTTTTTCAGTTGAATTTTCTATCCCCGGTAAACTTCCCGCTCTTGGATGAGGGAAAGAAAGTGTGACAATAGTAATTTTCATACTTAAACATTTAGGAAATTGAATCTTTTTAAAATGTAAATATTTAGTTGTTTTGTTAGATATTATGGAGGATATTAGGATATTGAAAAATCCTTTAATATAATAACTAAATTTAGATATATATTAATTGTTTATCTGATTTTTTAAGAAAATATTTTTATCAAAATATACAACTCAATTTTCAA
>WJIN01000220.1 GCA_014730295.1 Promethearchaeota archaeon
CTTCTATTGCTCCCGGGACTGGCACTCCCGTAAGAGGTGGACTTACCTACAGGGAGGCTCATCTTGCGTGCGAATTGATTGCTGAGAGTGGAAATATGGTCTCTATGGATATAGTAGAAGTAAATCCAATTTTAGACCACGAAAATCAGACGGGAAAACTGGCTGTGGAATTAATTTTGAGTGCTCTAGGAAAGACTATTATCTAAAGCGAAAAAATTATCATGGAATCCCCTTTTCACTGCAAAAATCTATATTGAAGCTGAAGGGACTATTTTAGATAAGGATACAGTTCAAGAAATGATCCTTACTGGTAGAGATATTGGGGTATGGATAAGGAATGGGTTGAGTCTATTTATTGGAGCTGGAATTATTGGGTTGATAGCTATACGTGGCATTGATTTGAAATTGAAATATAATATCATATACGGACTCGCAATTCTTAGAACACTTCTTATCTTCCTTGGAGTTGTCTCATATTATGTAGAATTTATTCTCATAAGGGGCGATGAAGGATTTATCTACACGCAAGGAATGAACGCGATGCTGATCTTGACGATTATTGGCGCTATGATGTTTATTTTTGTTGGAATTATTGGCAAATTACAAGCTCGTAAATTATGAATTGTGAATTCTTGTCCCCTCAAATCATAAGGAATTTGTAATAAAGATAATAAATCTCAAGTCTATCCTTTCCTCCTCTAATAAAAGTGTAGGAAATAAATTCATAACCCTCTGGAGTGAAGTCTCTGAGATTCAGAAAAGGAAAAAAATCTAACTTTTAAGCTCAATTTCTAACTATTTTATAATTTTATTCTCTTTTTGAATTTTTCTTCTCAGCAAATTCTTAAATTTTATACTTTATCCGTAAAAAATTTAAATTCCACATCATTTAAATAGAATATCACATCTAAAGTGATAATCTAAATCTGATGAAACTGAAATTGTTTTATTAGATTGAAGATTAATAGAATTAAATATTTAAATTTAATATAAATAAAACGAAGGAAATTGATTAAAAATGGCCGATAAAAAGCCACATCTGAATTTAGTCATAATAGGGCACATAGACCACGGTAAGAGTACTATGATGGGTGCCTTATTAATCAAAACTGGTGCTGTAACCGACAGAGAGGCGAGAGAATTAGAAAAAATCGCGAAAGAATTTGACAGAGATTCCTGGTCATATGCGTATGTATTTGATAAATTGAAGGAAGAGCGACAGAGAGGAATCACCATTGATTTAGCCTTCAGAAAGTTCGAGACACCTAACAAATATTTCACGATTATTGACGCCCCAGGACATCGGGACTTCGTAAAAAATATGATCACTGGCGCAAGTCAAGCTGACGCGGCAATCTTAGTCGTCTCCGGAAAGAAAGGAGAAATGGAAGTTGGTATTGCCGCAAATGGTCAAACCCGAGAACACGCCTACTTAGCACAAACATTAGGCGTCAAACAACTGGTTGTGGCCATTAATAAGGCAGATGTCTGGGATTATGATGAGGACCGATACAATGAGTGCGTACAATCTATATCTGCTCTCTTGAGAAACATCGGTTTTCCCGTGAAAAAGATTCCTTTTGTTCCTGTCAGTGGATTACTCGGAGAAAATCTCACTGAGAAGTGCGATAAAATGCCTTGGTATGACGGACCAACCTTAATTGACGCAATTGACGAATTCGAATTACCTGAAAAACCCGTAGATAAGCCATTACGAGTACCTATTCAAGATGCGTACAGAATTAAAGGTACAGGTGTTGTTCCAGTAGGAAGAGTTGAGACTGGTGTCTTAAAGAAAGGAGATCAAATCCTTATTCAACCGACTGGATATAAAGGAGAAATCCGAAGCATTGAAATGCATCATGAAGAGATTCCTGAAGCTGAGCCAGGAGATAATATCGGATTTAGTATTCGAGGGCTCACCATGGAAGATGTTCACCGAGGAGATGTCATGGGACGACCAGACAATCCGCCAACTGTAATTACCCCGAATGGTAGTTTCACCGGGCAAGTGATTGTTATCTGGCATCCTACTGCTGTTGCTCAAGGATATACTCCTGTTATTCATGCTCACACCGCCCAAGTTGCAGCAAAGTTTGTAGAGCTGAAGAAAAAGCTAGATCAAAAAACCGGTGCGGTAATTGAGGACTCTCCTAAATTTATCAAGAAGAACGAAGCCGCAATTGTGACAATGAGTCCGATAAAGAAGCTCTGCTTAGAGAAATATGAAGATATTCCAGAGATGGGTCGATTCGCAGTACGCGACATGGGAATTTTAGCTGAATCTATCAACTAAAACCAAAGAACTGTCGCGGTTGGAATCGTCAAAGACATTGAAACAGGCGAATAAAGCACCAATTAGTTAATACAGTATAAATAATTATGAGTAAAAATTTATTTTTTGCATTTTTTTTTGTTATACTCTTTGAGCGATAGCTATATTTTAGAATCTCAGCAATAAAAAGAAACCTCTAAATTAAGTTAAAGATTCATAGATTTCTATTTGAGAAAAATACATTTTCTTTAGCTTTTTTATTTTGATTAGACTCACTTTTTTATTGAATATTATATTACATGTGGTAATTTACTTTGAGCTGATAAATCAATGTGGTTTGAGTTTCTAGTGAGTAATGGTTTAATTCCGGAATTTCTCATACGTCTTTTCTTACGGATGTATTATGAACTCAGATTCCTTCGTTTGCCCGAAGAGGTAGAAGAAATCCAAGAACATCTAAACGAGGTCATCGCGGAAATGAAAAAGTCTCCGATCGCGATAAGCACAGACACGGCAAACGAGCAGCATTATGAGCTTCCCACTGCTTTTTTCACCGAGATTTTAGGCAAATATATGAAATATAGCTGCGGATATTGGAAAACCTCATCGAAAAAAAGCGAATTAATAGGCGGATTGGATCGCTCAGAGGAGGAAATGTTAAAAATATCCTGCCGAAGAGCACAGGTCAAGGATGGAGAAAAAATCCTCGATCTTGGATGTGGATGGGGTTCACTTTCACTCTATATTAAGGACCATTATAAAAATACGAGAATTACTGCGGTGAGTAATTCATCCACCCAAAAAGAGTATATTGAATCTATTGCTCAAGCGAGAGATATAACAGATATACAAGTGATTAGTGGGAATATCGCAGAGTTGGATTTGGAGGAAAAATTCGATGTGATTGTGTCCATTGAAATGTTTGAACACATGAGAAATTGGCAAAAGCTCATGGAAAAATTGAGTAAATTTCTCAAGGAGGATGGACGCTTATTTATCCATATTTTTACTGACAAAAACCATCCTTACTTTTTTGAGACGGATAATGAAAGAAATTGGATGGCACAATACTTTTTTCGGGGTGGATTAATGCCTTCCACAGATCTTTTGTTGTATTTTTCAAACCATTTTTCCATTCAAAAAGTATGGAAAGTAAATGGAACGCATTACGCGCATACTCTCAATGCATGGTTAAAAAAGATGAAATCTAATAAAGTATCCATCTTACCACTTTTAGAAGCTGCCTATGGAAAAGCTGAAGTAAGAAAATGGTGGAATTATTGGAAATTATTCTTTATTTCCCTATCAGAAGTATTTGGTTTTGAAGATGGAAATCAGCGATTTGTCACACATTACCTATTCAAAAAACGATAGGTATTGTCCAATAGCATCTCATTTTCGATCAATCTTTCTTTGAATATTTAATTTGGACGAAAATATCGTAAAAAAAACTTAAATGACAAAACTCACTTACTCGACAAAATTAGTTAGGTCCTCTTAGAATTACGTATATTTTCTTCAAAGCGCGTGAAGTTTCCGGTGTCAATCTCCCTAATTCTCCATGTCCGCCTTACTGTGGCGTACTGCGCCGTAAATGTCATCCGATGTGATTCGGTGAGCGGCGTTTCACAGGCTAAAAG
>WJIN01000221.1 GCA_014730295.1 Promethearchaeota archaeon
AGAAGTTTTTAAAATTATAAGGTTAGAGTATTTTTCGGAATATAGGCTTTAAGTGCGATAAAACTAAATTTTGTGAAATACTTCTATAACAGTTCTTTTTTTAAAATATTCTTGAACTCTTCTGAATATTTCGCGAGTTTTTTGATATTATTCTTTCTGGAGTTCTCATCGAATCGCGAATCCATCTTAAAATATGAAAAGGGAAGAGTATATTTCGAAATATTGAAAGCGAAATCATAGAAATCTGGTTTAATATTACGCTTAGAACTAATAACTGATTCATTTCTTTCCTTTTCTGAGTATAATGTCGTCATTCTTTTAATAAAATCTTTTTTAAATTCATTTTAAAAAACTCTTAATTTTTTAGCACCAATATATTTATATAATTCAAGTTTTGCATTAATCTTAAAATTAGAAAATGGAATTATACATTTTTAGATATTAAAGTTTGGTTCAAGTTCATAAAAGTTAAATAATTCTAAATTTTGGCTTGTACTCTCCTTTTCTGCTAATTCTATATTCATTTTATTTTACTTTCCTTTAATATTTTCTTTTATTAATTTTCCATCTTCATAAACTAGGTTTAGTCCATTCTCTTTTAGTTTATCATTATGTAAAAATACAATCCTTTTTATTGAATCTACATGGACTTTCATAAATTTGGCAGCGTCTTCTATATCTATACTAGAGATTCCTTGAAACATTTTTGGTAATTGAGTTAAAAGATCTTTTTCTAATTCTTTAAGATCTTTATCCACATCAATTCCTTTATAAGAAGTTTGCGCGATTTTTCGAAGCCCTATCAAGTCAATATTCCACATATTCATGATCTTGTCTGCATTTTGTTCAACCCATTCTTCTATGATATTATTAATAACTTTTGATCTAGACGTTCCCTTAATACCCTCTAAATTTTTCACGATTTTCGCATTAACAACATCTAAACTAATTGTTATTCTTTTGAATTTTTCCTTAGATTCTCTACTAGATGTCATTTTTTCAATTTAGAGATTATAATAAAAAATTATGAATTCGTATTTAAATAAATATGTTTTTGATCATAAAAAGTGATTATGACTATTTAAATGTTTATGCACTTTTTATGATCATATTTAAATATAATGCCAACCATAAATGTAATATCAGAATAATACCGAGAAAATACAAATAAAAATTCTCGAAACAATAAAAGTTAAGATTGTGTGTATAAAATGCTTGAACTTATCTCATATAATCAAGAAGTTATCAATACAAAAGACAGGGTAACCATTGATTTAATAAAGCAAGGAGAGGTATTCATTCGGCAATTTGATGTCAATGAAAACTTAATCGTAGATACGGCTTCAATTATCTATAAATACATAAGAAATGCGGGTAAAATCCCTCAAAATATCTTTAAATATTTCATCGCTGCGTATTACATAATCTCCCGGCATCCAATGGCGTTTCCTGCGCATCAACCGAAAAATGAATTCTGTGCCGAATTTGGCATGAAAGTAAGTTCACTGGATTATTGCGTGGATAAAATAACCTCGCAATTGAACTATGTGAGGATCTTAGACGATATGAACTACCCCTATTACCTGGATCCGGATCGGGATATTGGCTATAAGCTGTTAAAGAATATAATTCAGTCCACAGTGGAAGAAAAAATGATGGATTTTATGCTATATCATCAGCCCTTAAATCCACAGATTCTTAGTGAAGAGCTTGTGGGAAAAGTCATCTTCGAGATGGAGTTATTCCCCGAAGAAATGTTTCGCCAATTTTACGATCTCATAAACTCACTCGTGGAAACCCAGTTAAAGGACTATAATCAATACATTCATCTTCAAGAAAAATATTTTATCTAACTAATATTATTCTTTCTCATTTTTTAGACCTAAAAATATAAAAAGTATTCTCTATATTCACATACCAAGAGAGATTCTTATGTTTTTAATTCCTAACCACACGCCGTTAAAAACTACCCAGAAAAACCCACTAAATACGACACCCCACTCAAATATGGGATGTGCTGTGAAAACATAGCCAGCAAAAATTAATCCAACTATAAAACCCGGAAATGACTGATATTTAGAAAAGTTAGGATTCCTAATCATCAGATAGCTGAATAAGAGAAAATATAACATCCCACTGAAAAAAAACGTTGAGGCGACAATGAGATGAAATATCTCAAGAAAATCGAACATTGGAAAAGCACCTACTAGTGCTAAACATAATCCGCCAATTATAGAGATTTTTACAGTGATTTTTCTGATAATTTCATCAATACCGCTTGCCTTCAATAATTTTCCGAGATATATGAAAAAATGTATCGATGCGGCTCCAATTATTATAACACCTACATTAAAAAATTGAGCACTTGGTTTTGGGCCGATCCCCAAATGAGAAACATAATGTGTTATCATTGAATATCCTGGAAATTGTGAAAGCGCATAAAATATAAAAAGTATTCCTATTATTATTGGAATAAGCGAAAAAACTGCGGTTGAGGAGTGTTTCAACAAATTTTCTGGTTCGAATTCATTCTCTTTTTTCATAAAATCACTATAATTAAAATAATTTATACCTAATCCTTAAATTTCCCTAATACTAGTTAAGTACCCATTTACTTAACTGTATAAATAATACAAATCATACTATTAAAACCCTTACCTTAAAAATTATGTGAGGTATAGACGAACAGATTAAAATTCAAAGATAATTCCATACTTCCCTATATAATTTATTCAAAATCTTGAATATTTAGCCATCAAACAAGTCTCTCTTTTCTAGTATGTTGTACATTTTAGAAAAAAGACCAAGTACCATACTTAATTCTTTTTTAGACATCAGTGCCCGTTCAAAAATATTTTTAAATGCATTAAACGCATTCTTCTTTCGATAATTACGGATCTTTAAAATTCTAATGATTTTTTTTACATATTTATAGAGGATCTTTCTATCGCTTTTTTTAGCTAATAATACGGGATTTTTTCCCCTTCCAAGCCTAATTAAGTTAAGCTTCTTATAAATCTCATATAAGATAATCCCGCAGGCATGTGAAAGATTTAAAGTGGGATATGATGCACTGGTTGGGATACGAATCAATATATCCGTTAAGGCTATTTCCTCGTTAGTGAGCCCTCTAGATTCTTTGCCGAAAAGAAGTGCAACTCTAAGAGGATTCTTAGAAACGGGAAATTCTAAATCCTCCACCAGAATTGATAGCCTATTTAAATTTGTATAACGTTTTCCTTTTGCTGTTGTTCCAATTACAAGATCAAATTCATCGAGAAAAACTTTTAAATCTTTAATGTGGTCTTGTTGAGTTTCACTCTGAATGATATCGGCATCTAACAAGATATCCTTTCCGTGCATAGCAAACCCTTGGGCTTCATAGCTTCGGATATTTTTAATTGTCTCGATGGGATTGAAAATGATGAGATTTTCAAAATCGAAATTTTTCATAATCCTCGCAATGGAGCCAATATTTCCCGCATTTTCAGGCTGAATAAGTGCTATTGAAATCTCCATATTTTGATATTTTTCATTTTTTTGTGTACCCGAAAAATTTTCAAGTTCTTGCTTTATCTTCTTTTTATCCATAGCTTCTCATTATTAAAAGTAAATAATCGTTAAAATAAGCTCTTTTTAGATATTTGAGGATGGATGAATCAAAAAAAGACATTATAATCATTATTTATGTAAAATATAAATATAAAAATTTATTTATAATTTTAAGAGTTCTTATAATTAGAAAGTTCCCTATCAGCATTTCAAATTATTTATCATATCCAAACATATACCAACCAGTTAGCCCATAAGGATAATATCGATGCTTAAATCAAATTTCACTGATATCAAACAAAAACTCAATTTTATTAATATCTCGACAGACAAACTCACTTTAGTTGAGTGGAAGCCTCCTCGCTCTTTTAAAAGCTATATTCTTGATTTGAATATTGTAAAAGAGAACGCTACTGAAGATATATTTTTCCATATTTATAAAGGGAATAGCAAAATTGCTCACATCAAAAAAGGGGACCTCATCTATACAATCGGGGCTAAAAATGATGTACAATTCCAACTTATGGAAGCGCTTCTGGAATTTGTGGATGAAAAATTTAAAGAAATCTATGACCTTGAAGTGATTTTATCATTTGAAAATGTCTCCTCGAACATATTTCGGAATTTCAATAATAATATCGAAGAAATGCTAAATAATCTTAAAGAATTAGATCTCGTAAAAAAGATTTCGGTATATTGTCGTGTATGTAAAAAAGTACTGCAAATCTATGTTAAGAGATCCTTCATTGAAAATGCTGAAGATTTTCCCGTTCCCTTAGTGTATAATCATTCCGGCCATGCAGTTTTAATTTTTATCGATAGAAATTTTGACGTGCGAGGAGCAGAATTGGTCCAGTTAACCGGATGAGAAATAAGTACATGATAATTTTTGAAACTATATTAATACTCGTTATGTATGTGTTTTATGTTTTTTAATTCTAATTTTAGTTATGAATCCATTTGTTTTTATTTTCTTTTTTAACCTAAATAATATAAGAAACTGAGAAAGATTTCTGGATAATTAAAATCAATCCGTAATTCTTTTGATTTTAATGTTTTAATTTTTAAGCAAAATGATAAAAATATCCTATCCTATTTTATCCCTATGGAAGAAAAAAAGAGTTCGGAAAATCATAACTATTATGAAGCAATAATAAAAAAAAATAAAACGGGAATAACATTTCCAAAAGAATTAAGAGAAAAATTATTTCCTTCCGAAGATGATGATTACTTTTTTAAACTTATTGTTCCGCAAGAGAAAGATAAAATAGTTCTACGGTTTTTGACTGAAAAGGAAGCTGAACTCTATGAGAAAGAAAGCAATCAGCAACAAAATGAAAAGGATAATACTGATGCAGCTAAGAATGTAAAGAAAAAAAAGAAAAAAGCATCCAAAGAAAAGAATAATTCATCACAATTAGAACCAAACTGGTCGAATTATTTTGTTTACGATTTTTCCAAAAAGGAGAAGGTAAAGCAAATATTGGAGTCTGCGTATTATAAATTTGCCGAAACTCCAATTGAATATGATGATGCGCTTGGGAGAGTTAAATATGCTTTAGTTTCTTTTCTGACTTCAACTAAAACAGAAAACGCGAAGCTTTTTTATTCTGTTGTACGATTTTTAATTGATATTATTAAAACGTTTGATCTTCCGCGCTTGATTGACTGGATATATGAAAAAGTCATACAAAACATAGAGAGCAAGTTCCTTTATGAATTGGCATTGATTGATATGATTCCAGTTAGCATAAAATATGAGAAATATGAATTGGTTGAGAATTCAATTGATAAAATATTAACAAGTATACATGATTATAGCATGGATGAATCATATAATATTATGAATAGCTTTAAACAACTGGTCAAAAAAGTTAGAAAATTAAAACAGATTTCCATATCAACTACTATCTTCGATAAAATAAAAGAAAGCTTAATCCCTTATATGGAAAAATTCAAAAATAATGATTATAAAATACAGATCATTGAATCATTAGAAGATCTTGGCTTCATCGAAGATGCTTATACTCTAGCTGATAATTTAGTAAAAAATCTCGATCCTGATAGCGTAGTATTGGCAGAGCTTCGGAAAATCAGAAATAGATTGAAGGAAAAACCCCTATAATTAACATCTGATCATAATTGTAATATAGAGTTATTCATTTTCTTTTTCTTTCATATCACGAATCTTCTCCTGTAATCTCTTAGCTTCTTCTTCTCTTATTTTTTGTTGCCGCTCTTCGACTTCTTTTTGCTTCAATTCCAATTCGACTTGCGATAATTCTTTTTCTTTTTCTAATAATTCTTGCTTTTTTTTCAGAGCCTTTTCTTTCTCTTGAATTTCCTTTTCTTCCAGTTCTTTTTCCTTTGCTTCTAATTCTAATTTTTTCTTTTTTAATTCTAAATCCTTTTTTTTGAGCTCTAATTCCTTGTCTGTTATCTCCTTCTCGTCAACATCAATATCTTCTTCCTTTTTCTCCTCTTCCCTTGATTTTTCCTCTTCTACAAGCTCATCTATTTTTTCGACTGAAACAATAGATTTTAAAACCGTATCAATTTTTTTTCTTAATTCCTCATTTTCTGAATTTTCCTTTATATATTCTGTAAGAATTTTAGCAATCAATGAAGGGGAATCTTTACCTACCGCTCTTAAAGCTTGGATTGCCTTCTCAGTCACGAATTCTTTCTCGTTTATTAATTTAGAAGCTGTAGTCCTGATTATAGATTCATCTTTAATATCTTTTTCTCCCCCGCTAATAAAGATCAAAAGTTGTAAAATAGCTTCTTTTATGTTTGGATCCTCAGATTGTAAGAGATCCTCAACATAAGGGAGAAAAAGGTCTGCCTCATTTTCACACATTGATTTAAGAAGTAATAAAAAGGAGTATCTTAACATTGAATCCTTTTTTGAGAGATTATGAAGTAGAGTTGGAATATCAATAACACTATGTTCAATTAAAAATCGAAGAATTGTTCTCCCTCCGTGAAGTGTTACTAAGGTCTCTAAAACATTTTCCATTCGATCCAAATAATTATTCTCATTAATATTTTCTAAATATAATTTGATTTCTTCCACAGCATCATCCAATCTACCTTCATTTACTAGTACTTTAACGATTTTCAAATCATCGTCTTTAATTTCCTCTTCTGTCATAATTTAACGCTCTCTTATATTTTCTAAATTTTTGATTTTTTAAAATAATATCCAAATTGGGTTAGATCCAAATTACATAAAATTGGTTGTAAATAAAATCTATAAACTCGATAATTTCTTGTAGATCACGATACCTCAGAGGCATATTTTTATCCGATTCCTCAGGATAATTTTTGGTTTCAGTATCTATATGCATAGTTAAGACTAGATCATTGATACGATTCATATCTAAATTGATTTTCTCACAAAATTCAGATAATCGTAATAAGTCCTCTGGAAATCTATTCCAGAAGTAAAAGTCTGGACTTTCGTGATTTTCGCCTTCAACTTTTGAAGCCTCCTCAGGTACATTAGATGCAATATCAAAAGGTATCTTTAATTTTACTTTAACATACTGATCTTTCAGCAAATTTATATTAATTTCGGGGAACTTTACATTTGAATATAGCTCTAATAAACCTTTTATTAATTCTAGATTTATAATATTTTCTCTATTCGCATTACATAACACATAACCCTCCTCTAAAAACACAATGTGCAATCGATCTTCATATTTGATAATTAAATAGTTATCCGTTTTGTGATAATGAAAATCTTCTCCACGCTTAATTCTTTCATCGAATATCTTAAAAGCCTCATCCCATTTTTTAAATGAAACGAATTTATTCAACTTCCGATAATCTCCGTGAAAAAAGATATCCAAAAAATCTATAAGAAATAAATAACTATCTGACGGCTTATAAACAACTGTTTTCCCTCTAAACTCTCTTTCAACAATACCCTTATGAACACTATAGCAAAACTTTGGTAAATCCTCCATACCCAAGCTATTCTTAATCCTAAGCTTAAGGAGAAAGCGCCTGCTACACATCGGAGTAAGTGTACAAGCTATACGATCAACCTGACATTCCTTAAAGCAGAGATCGTCGATCCTATTAATCAGTAAATTAAGTAATTCTGAGTTGAATCTCTCGTTCACGGGATTGCTGAGGAATTTTAGAATGTGTTCTTCTTCTAGCGGCATTGGGAGGTAACTAATTCTATTAGTTTAGTATATAAATGAATAAAATCAAATAATTTTTATTCTTATTCTTTATATCTCTATTTTAGGAAAAATTGGGATTATAGGTTTTTTTTATATATTATGTTATAAGATATTGGTAAAAAATTAAATAAATAATTATCATCATCTAATCTGAATAATCATAAAAAATTATTAAAATCATTATTAGTATTATATTTTTAACTTTAATTAAGAAGAAAATATCAATTATCAACTATGCTTCGACAAACCCATATCCTTTATTCTGGTAAACGAGTATTTACACATACATTTGCTATGGCATTAAGAGATGAAGAGTTAACAAATGTTATCGAAGCTATAGAGCCACAAATCAATATGCCTATACCAGGAAAAATTCTTCATCGCCCCATCTCAGAGCAACAAGTTTTCCATTGTGGTTATGCAGATTTTTATTTTCTTATGGTTGCCGATATGGTTGATTCTATTAAATATATGGAAGAGATTCTCGAAAAAGCAACCAAAAGGTTCAAAAAACTATTTCCAGATATAGATACGCTTAAAACTTCAGATTCTAAGCGAAAGGACTTCATCAATTATTTGTATGACCTTCAAGCAGAATTACATTCAAAAATCGCTATAATAGGTCCAATTAACGCGGGAAAGACCACGTTATACGAAATGCTAACGAATAGAGAAGAAGAGCGAAGCATAATGAATTTTGCTAAGGCTTCTAGATTAAATCTATATGATTTACAGTTTGATGTGTGGGATTTCCAGTTAAAAGATAATTTCTCACTCTTGTGGTCAAAATTCATAAGTGGGTCCGATCTTGTGATATTCCTATTCGATGCTTCCAAATATAACTTAAAAGTGCTGGATCAATTTCTCACTCTAAAAAGAAAAGAAAGTCAATTATCTAAATTCATTGTTATTGCGAATAAGATTGATTTAGTAGATGAAGAGGGTATTAAAAAAATTGAAAATGAATTAGAAATAAAAGATATTGAAAAATTATCTTTAGAGGAATCGAACGCAAAACAGATTGTATTTGAACTTATTAGTGGAGCGCTCCAACTGAAAAAAAAATTGCCCGATAATTTCAATGAATTAAAGGCTGAAGCGAACACCCTAGTGGATGAAAAGAATTTAGGAAAAGCATTAGCTAAATATAAAGAATTAATAAACATCTCTAACTCATATCAGCATTTTGAATATCTGAAAGAATTTAAAGAAAAAGCAAAGCAAATAGAAAAGAAGATTCAAGAACGTGCAGAAATTCGAAGGAAAATACAGCGGAAAAAGAAATTTGCCCCACCCAAACAAATTAAATTTACAAAAAAAATTCAAGTAAAAGATCTTCCAAAGGGGCATGATTCATCAAAAACAAATGAAATTGATAAATCCACGGAGCAAACAGACCATAATCCCAAAAAAAAGAGATTAAAACCTTCAGATGTAAAGATAGATTTAAAATTTAATACCAAACAGGAATTAAAAAAAGAAGAAAACCAATCCAAGAAACCGCATCCCGAAGAGAAATTTGAAAATATTGACGAAGTTGATGATGTCCCCCAATTATTGCATGATATGATTAAAAGTAGAGGAAGTCAGCTTAGTTTAAAATTATGCATCCAATATATTAATGAGATGGAAACATCTCTTAAAAGAGATCTAACCTTAGAAGACTTAAAAACAGCCGCCGATTATTTTATAAATCAAGAAATCTCAAATTGAAGGGAGATAGTGTGAATATAGGGCTAATTTATTTTTCTGCGACAAATAATACTGAAACTATAGGGAAAATAATTAAGCATGAGATTGAAGCAATTGAGAGTTCTGTGAAGGTCTTCTTGATTAATATTACTCCTTATTCAACTCGGAATAATCACCTTAATTTAGCAAAATGCGAAAAATTCATTTTTGGATTTCCCGTATATGGATGGAGGGTACCAAATGTTGTTAGGGAATGGCTGAAAACTCTGGAGGGGAAGGGGAGAGAATGTGCTATGTTCTTTACATATGGCGGAATAAACTCAGGTGTAGTTCATTATGATACCTATAAAATTTTAAATGAAAATGATTTTAAAGTACTTTCTTCAGCAGAATTTATAGCAAGCCATACTTATAATTTAGGGGGATGGAATATTTTGGAAAATAGGCCTAATGAAGAGGATTTTGAGATAGCTCGCCAATATTCCCGATCGATTCTAAAACAATTTCAAGAGTCAAATCCAATTCTCTTTCAGATTAAACCACACGAATATTCAGATAAAACGTTAGAACGCATCGAAAACAATCCAAAAAGAATGGTGAAGATACCAAGATGGACTGCAGAATGCGATGTATGTGGGGTATGTAATAATTTATGCCCTACGAATGCAATAGATGCTGAAAATCAGATAATAAAAGATGAAAAATGTATTCGGTGTCTTAGTTGCGTATTCAACTGCCCCGAATCGGTTTTAAAAGTAGATGATTTAACTCGACTATATAAAATGGCATTGAAAGTGGAACATTTAACAGAAAAAGAAATTAATAACCGCAAAAGTAAAATCTTTTGAAGAATTTTCCAAGATAATATAGATTCAATTACATCACGAATTAAAATGTATTCTAATGTCGCAAATTAAAGAGCTTAAAATATATTTTTCGAAAATTAAACAACTGAAATATATAAATAATCTTCTAAATTGGGATCTTCAGGTTTACATGCCCGATGGCTCAAATAAAGGACGCGCTGATTTGATTTCCCTTGTTGGAGAATTAATCCATAAAAAGTTAATATCAAATAAAACTGAGACCTTAATTTCAAAAGCCGAACAAGAAAAAGATCTAGGTTTAATCGATATGGCAATTCTCAGAGAGGCTAAAAGGGAATACGAGAAAGCGATAAAAATTCCCACCGATTTAGTGGTAGAGATTGCAAAAAATGCTTCCTTAGGCCATAAAGCTTGGGAAAAAGCGCGAAAAAAAAGTGACTTTTCGATTTTTCGACCATATCTTACAAAAATGATTCATCTCCAAAAACAATATGCAGACCTTATTAATATCGGAGAAAGTCGATATGATTCCTTATTGGACGACTACGAACCTGGAGCAACTAAAAAATGGCTTTTCTCGCTTTTTAATAACCTTACTCCCAAATTACAGAGAATTTTAAAAAAATTAAAATCTTCCGAGGAAGAACCGGATTCATCCATATTAGAAAGAGTGTATGATCCAAAAAAGCAATGGGAATTTTCCAACCGTGTGGTTGAAAAGCTAGGATTCGATTTTTCTATAGGGAGGCAAGATAAATCTGTTCACCCATTCACCACTGCGATAGCTTCTGAAGATGTAAGAATAACCACACGGATTATTGATAACTTTTTGCCGGCAGGAATTTTTGGTACTATTCATGAATGCGGACATGCATTATATGATATGGGTTTTATGGAGGAAATTCACGGCACCAATTTAGCAGACGGAAGTTCTTTGGGAATACATGAATCCCAATCTCGAATGTATGAAAATTTTGTTGGGCGAAGTAAGGAATTTTGGAAATATTGGTATCCACAATTGAAGAATCTTTTTCTTGAAAATTTAGGAGATATTTCTCTGAATCAATTTTATCAGGCAATAAATACGGTGAAACCTTCATTGATAAGGGTCGAGGCTGATGAAATCACATATTCTTTGCACATAATATTACGTTTTGAAATAGAAACCATGATTTTCGAAGATCAAGTAGAAGTGGACGAACTGCCTCAAGTCTGGGATGATAAAATGATTGAATTACTTAATATTACACCCCCAAATGATGCTAAAGGAATTCTCCAAGATGTTCACTGGTCTGGAGGGGCGTTTGGATATTTTCCTACTTATACGCTTGGGAATCTCTATGCAGCTCAGATCTACAATGACGCTTTAGCTAAAAATCCAGAAATGCGTACGGAATTTACTTCGGGAAATTTTAACACTCTTTTACAATATCTAAGAGAAAATGTCCACCAATATGGGAGTATATATCATCCCAGGGACCTTATTCAGAAGATTGCAGGAGAAGCCTTAAATCCTGATTATTTCATAACTTATTTAGAGGAAAAGTTCTATCCAATCTATAGAGTATAGAAAAAACGTTAAATTGGACATCTTACCAAATTGGTTTAAGTGTCCATAGATCTAATTTTTGAATTTCTATTTCTCCTGTATCACTGAAAATGTTAAGATTAAACCCATTTTTATTTCTGAGGAAAATTCTGCTCGAGATGCAAAATTTATTATTCAGATATATTTCAAAAACCGAATGATCGATGAATAAATGTAATTTAATGATATTAGAATCTGTTAATAGATCTATTTTTGCCTTTTCCTTGCCCGCCCAGAATCTTTTCTCATTTATATCATATCCAAAAGAATAACCTTTGTTTATTTTCTCTTGAGAATTTAGATTAATACCAAATTTATTCGATGTCCCAATATCTATTTCCCCCTTAATCTCTATTGCGGATACATAATTATCTTTTGGAAATAAAGATTGGATATTTTTGATTGATTGATTTGTTAGTTGATAATGCTGATTTCGAAGTCTTTTTAATTCTGGTAAAGGCTCGATGACCAATTCTTCATTTGCATCAAGCGAGAGTACTCTTGGTAAGCTTAAGCAACCATTCCAACCAGAAATATCTCCCCCTCCTTTAATCCATCCCAAAAGGATTAGTCTCTCCTTTTCCTCGTCCTCAAGTATATTGGTCGCATAATAACATTTTCCATAATCGAGAATATTCCACGTATCGGGTATAAACTTTTCATTATCATATTTTCCTATGGAATAAATCACTCGACTATGCGGTGAAACTACAAGCATATGTCGTTTCCCAAGGTTGAAAAAGTTGGGACATTCCCAATTTCTACCGCGTTTCTTCGATCCAATAATAAGTGGATGAAGAAATTCCCATTCATATAAATTTTTAGACCTATATAATAGTAAAACTGGTCTTGTGGGAGAAACTAGATGCCCTCCCAATACAGCATACCAACAATCACCCTCTTTCCAAAGAAATGGATCTCGCCAATCCTTAACTTCAAGATCTTTATGGATAGCTAAGGTCATTACCGGATTTTTATTTGTTTTGGTAAATTTGGTCATAGTTTCATTTCCTATCGCAATCCACTGTTCTGCACTATCTTTCGGTAATTTATCAGGGCCAATACTAGTATAAATTATTATAGGTGTTCCTTCATCATTAATAATACAATCTCCTGAAAAACAATGAGTCTCAGATCTTTCATTGGAAGGTTTCAATGCGATGGGGAGATGTTCCCAATATACTAAGTCTTTTGATGTAGCATGCCCCCAATGAATATTTCCCCACGTATCATCAACTGGATTAAACTGATAAAATAAATGATACTTTCCATTATAAAAAATAGGCCCATTGGGATCGTTCATCCAATACGCGGGAGGAAGAAAATGATACACCGGTCTCTGAGGATCTTTTTTAACTTTCGAATTAATTTCTCTTAAGTTTTCAAGAATTTTTGTTGATTGATTATTCATTTAACAATATTTTTATACTAATGTTTTTAGTTATCTAATTCAAATACTATATTCTTAAAAATATTAGTTAATCCAGATACATAAAAAGCCTGAAACATCAATACACCCCTTTTTCAGTTGAATAAAAATGGGTTTAAGATAACATCTAGTAATAATTTCCAAATTATTATTAAAATTCCTTATTTGAATTTGTGTGTAAAAATATGAGACGGTCTTTATCAAATAGTATAATAGCGATATTATTTTTTAAATTTAACTAAAAGTGAACCTTTAAAAACAAGTAGTAAGATTATGAATGTGATAACTGTGACTGCCCTGGAGAGTGTTAAAAAAGTCAATATTATTTGTCCATATTGTAAACATAATTTCCAAAAGGACATAGAGGCGGGCAAAAATTCAAGAAAACTGTTATCAATCTTGATAAAAGACCATCCGAATAGTCAAAACTGCGGTCCTTTTATTGCATTTATCGATAAAAACGGCTCTCATCGCGGCTCTCAAAAGATTGACAATGTGGATGAGGTAGATTCGGAAAAAAGTAAAGTTATTGAGGATGCGAGGAGCCGAATTGAAGAAATGGATGATAAATTACGCTTTTATCACCTTAAAATCCCCCCCGAAAAGGGAAGGGCATTCGATCATAAAGTAGCTAAAGTAAGCGATCGTTCTTTTATGAGCAGTGCCTTCTATATGTATCTAATCAAGTATTTATTGAATTGCGAGGCTGAAAGCACTTTTGGTATGATTTGTTTGAACGATCATAAGGATCTTGATGGAATTTTGGTGTATGGTAAATATTTAGGAATTCTCTATACGATGTATTGGAAGGACCAGATCTCCATTAAGCAAAAATCATGGGACGATCTCAAAGGATATACGAATCTGGCAGTAGAAAAACTGCTTGACTTTTACGATTTAATCGACTTATTATTTTAAAAAAAACTAATGGTATTGGAAATACAAAATTTATTTTAATTGATTATATATGAGATTATGATCATTTTTGATTACAATGTTTTATCTGCTTTACCTTGAGAGAAATTTTTAATATATGTCAAGTTATCCTTATAAATTATGGTTGATTCGATTGATTACCCTATAATAGATGATATTGGAAGCATCCCCCTTCCTGCTTATGCCAGAAAAGAACAATTCAAAGAGATGTACTGGGATCTTTATAAAGCGGTAATTAGTGGAGCTCAATGGGATAAACTTATGCTCCATCGAGGATTTAAATCCACAATTATTCAACCAATAATCGATTCTTTCCAACTTAAAGTTAATTGCGGTATCGAAATTCCCACATATTCAAGACATTGGGATATGCATAGTCCATTTCTCTTTCCAATAGAGAATTACTCCATCGAGCCTTACATTATTGATAATACCAAAGCAAGAATAATAGAGGTCGAGATACTAAGAGAATATGCAAAACATCATTATGAAGAGACAGGTGTAAAAACTCAATGCAGAGTAAGTGTGACGGGTGCGTTGGAATTATATTTGAAATTAAAAGGATTTGCGGTTTATAAAGACATCGCTCTCAATCTAGCGCGAAGTGTTAACTCTTTCTTTAAGAATTCAATTTATTCTGATAAATTTTTTGAAACTCCCGTAATATCTATTGATGAACCTTCAATTGGTATTATTACTTTTAATCTCATATCGGATGATGATATTGTAGATATATTAGAAACAGAATCATCAGGACTAAATCCGGAAATTCAAATACATCTACATTCACTTGCCAAAAGCGAAATTGCCTTAAATTGTAGGAACATTGACGTGTTAACTTGTGAATATGCCAGTAGATCTGATCAAAAAATCCCGAAAAACACCTTAGAGAAATACGATAAGTTTATGCGAGTTGGGATAACACGTACCAATATATCAAATATAATAGCTGACGAGATTGAAGCCGGTGTCCCTCCAAAGCACTTTGAGACTGACCAGGGACTTATCTCTATTATAGATTCAAGCACCAGAATAAAAACCCGATATAAAGAAGCGGTTAAACATTATGGAGACCGATTAAAATATGTTGGTCCGGATTGCGGATTGATTGGATGGCAGAGTCATAAAGTTGTCTCAGTATTATTAAATAGAACCGTTTCTGCTGTTAAAGAATTAAGATAAATATATAATCTCAGTTTTTTAGGGAAATTATCTGAAACAAAATTAATTCTTACTGTTAAGAAATATTAGAGCAGAAAAAAATAATTAAAGATGATAAATATAGAGCAGTTTAGAGATTTTCCACGATAGTTGCTTCGGAAACGCCACCGCCACCACACAGCGTAGCAAGACCGTAAGATACATCACGCTTTTTCATTTCATGAATGAGGGTTACAATAATTCTGGCACCAGTACACCCAACAGGGTGCCCCAGTCCAATACCAGAGCCGTTTACGTTCGTCTTTTCAAAGTCCCATCTTAATTCCTTTCCCACAGCTACATATTGTGCTGCGAAAGCCTCATTACATTCAACGAGCCCTAAATCCTCATATTTCATATTAGCTTGCTTAAGCGCTAATGGGGCGCTGTACATAGGACCCATTCCCATATATTTCGGGTCATTACCGATTTTGCTTATTGTGACAATTTTAGCAATCGGTTCTAAACCAAGCTCTTCCGCTTTTGCTTTTGTTGTTAATAATGTCATGCAAGCTCCGTCATTAATTCCTGATGAATTACCAGCGGTTACAGTTCCGTCTTTTTTAAAAACAGGAGGTAATTTTTGGAGTGCTTCCATAGTTAGACCTTCTCGGAAATGCTCATCTTTATCGAAAGTGTAAGTTTTTTTTCTAGTTTTAACTTCCAGGGGAATGATCTCATCTTTAAAACGTCCCGATTTGGTGGCCTCTTCCGCATTGTTTTGCGAATCAAGGGCGGCTTTATCTTGTTCTTCTCTTGATATATTATATTTTTCTGCAACATATTCTGCGGTCATTCCCATTATATATCCTTCACCAAATACCTTACTTCCAGCATGTAGCCCTTCCATTATTCCACATTTCATCTCTTTATTACGCAAACGCGCACCCCAGCGAGCAGAAGGGATGTAATAACTCACGTTGCTCATACTTTCCGTTCCTCCCGCCAACACGACCTCTGCTTGATTCGTCATCAAGTCGACCATGCCAGCTCTCACTGCCTCCATCGCAGAAGTACATACACGATTAATCGTCATGGCAGGAACTTCATAAGGAATGTCTGCAAGAAGAGCCGCGACGCGTGTCACATTCATTTCTTCTTGCGGTTCCATACAGCATCCCGCTTTAATATCAGAGATGACCGATGGATCAATACCCGTTTCTTCAATACAATCTTTGATACAAAAACTCAGCAGTTTACTTGCATTATATGGAAGCAACGAGCCGCCAAAAGTGCCGATGGCGGTTCTCTTTGCATAACAAATTACGATATCATTATCTCCCATGTTAATTTTCACTCATAAATTTAGTTATTAGTGGTAAAGAAAATAATCGATAAACAAAAAACATTTCTCTTGGGTTGATATGTATTAGTTTTTATGATTATCGAAATCCTACACGGATCATAAGAATTATGATGGATTACTACAAAGCTGTCAAGTCTTAAATATCATCTGCTATTATTATCTTTACAAATTTATAAAAAACATTCGGGGTTTTACAAAATTGACAAATAAAAAATTAATTGGTGGATTTCTTGCGGTCTTTTTGGTCGCTGGGGTTGCTGGAGGGTTTGCCGGATATTATTTTCCGCGATTAGATTTTGGCTCATTAAATCCAACAATAGATGGTAATTTTAGTAGTTCTGATGGATGGAGATTCGCTGATTATCAATTTATCGAATATCTTACTTTGGATGAAAACTCCACAAATACGAATAACTATTTCTATGTTCATTTAACAAGTGATTATTTGTATATTCTTATTGATTTTTGTGGAGATATAACTGGGGATACAACTGATGAATGGATAACTGTATGGATTGATACTGATAATTCTAATACAAACTTTTTTAATGATAATCATTGGAATATGAGTGCTGGTTTTGGACACCAAATGCTTTGTTTTTACACTAATGGGAGCGTTTTAAAGGATATTTTTGTATTTGAGAGTTATGTTTTTGAAGCTACATTAAATTCAACGGAGGTTGAAATAGAATATGGATTTCAAAACACTATTAATTCTCAAATAGATCACAGAATATTCGAAATTAGAATTGATGTGGATGCATTTTCAAGTATAAGTTCAAATAATTTCAATATCGGGTTTTTAGGTTATGGAACTGCCGCTATTCCTTTCTATGTAGATGATGGATATTGGGGAGCTCCATCTAACTTTGTAGAGCGATTTTTTACAGATGGTTTTATTTTAGAAACAAGATATTTTCGATGTAAAGCCTAAATAACTGAAATTAAATTTAAACCAAATTTATATTTTTTTTTATTCTGATTTTTAAATTCTCTCACACAAAAAGGTACAAAAGATTTTAAATAAGAATTTTGATAATATTATTAAATTAGTTTTAAGTGGTTGAGTTGTCATAAGAAATGGCTGATGTTTATAATGAGATCAATCTCAAATTAGTTTTTTTGGGCAGTGGAGGCGTTGGTAAGACTTCCTTAGTAAGCGCGCTAACTGGAAAAACAGTACCAGATCGATATATACCTACTATTGGCTCCACAATCAACAAGAAAGAATATTTGTTAGAGGATTCGAATTATTTGGTCTCAGTAAATTTATGGGATATCGGAGGTCAGAGAAGTTTTAATCCGCTTAACCCCGTATTTTTTAGTAACGTTGACATCGCGTTTCTAATTTATGATGTAACTAAACCCGAAGAAACAATTGCCGAACTTAATGAGATTTATTTACCCAATCTCCTACAGAATACGGGAGAATGCTTAATATTTGTCATAGGAAATAAAAGTGATTTAGAGTTTGAGAAAAAAACGATTAAAGATATTTTAAAGCAAGAGAGATTTGAAAAATATCCTAATATCCTAGTGTCTGCTTTAAACCAAGAAAACATTGGAAGTGCCGTAGAATATGCCACATATAATTATTTCATTGAAATGAGTGAAGAGTTAAAGGAAAATAATGTTAAGATCAATGCAGAAAAGCTTCTGGAAGTGTACGGAAAATCCAAAATAGAGTTGGAAAAGATTTTAATCAATCTTGAAGATATTAGCTCGATGAAAATTCAGAAAAAGGCACCAGTAAAAATATCTAAGAAAACACTCGAGAATGCAGAAATGGAATTGGAAAGATATCATCTAATCCAAGAAAGATTAGAGGATTTGGAAACAATAAAAGAACAGATTCGTGCATCATTTCGAAATAATCTAATGACAATCGAAGATATGATTCAAGATTTAAAAACGACTTCAATAAGTTCTTTGATTAAAAACATTAACAAAACCCTCACTCAACTGGATTATCTAAAAGGTGATTTTGAACTTAAACTTAATTCATTACTCGATATGGATAAATTAGCTAAACAAAAAGAACCTCCATTATCATTAAAATCAACCACAGAATCGGAGGGAGACTGATTTAAATGCCTAAAAAGGACAAAGTAGAAACCGTTTCATTAACCGAATTTAAAAAATTAGAAGTAAAAGTCAAGGATCTTAAGAAACTGATAAACTTAAACGATGATAAGCAGAAAGACGCAGTTGAATCGATTAAAGAACAAATTATAGCGCTTGATAAGAAAATTGACAGGACAAATGAGCAAATTGAAACGCAAATTAAAACTCAAGAAGAAATCATTATGGATATGATTCATAAATTTAATGAAGAATTTCTTAAAAATAAGAGTGCTCTCACGGCAAAAATCGATGATATTAAATCAGAACAAGATGTTCTCAAAATTTCCTACAGTATCAATGAAAAAAAGTTATTAGATAAAGTAAAAGGCTTAATCCATGAAGAAATGAAAAAATGTGTTCGAGATAATGAAAAAGAGGTATTGATGGAGATTTGGATACGCGAATTAAAAAATATTATAGATGATATAGAACAACTAAAAAAAATGGATCCGAAAGAATTTGCCTTGCAAATCGACGAAATTTCTACTACTATTAATCTTTTTAAGCAAAAACTCAAATAATAAAAAAACTAATCTTAATCTCGGAGTTTTGGTGGTGGGACAAATACTTTTCTTGCTCCCTCTATAAGTGAGATCGCCGATTCTGGACAAAAGTGCGCGCATATTCCACATCCGATACACCATTCGGGATTCCTTTCTGCTTTATTATTCTCGTTGAGTTCTATTGCGTCAACCGGACATTTTTCGACACATGTACTGCATCCGATACAGATTTCTTGGTCTATATCTGAAAGAAAGTTGGTAGCATTTATCATCGGTAAAATTCCTTGCTTCCAAAGATTAAATGTTCCACAGCAATCTTTGCAACAATTGCACACGCTAGTTTCATCCCGTTCGATTTTTCCGTGGGGATGATAGGCTTTATGGACCAATCCCGCTTCTTCTGATTTCCGTAGGATCTCTAGTGCCTCTTCTTTTGAAATTTTCCTTCCAAATCCTTGTTCTGCGACGAAGCGCGCCGATTTTCCGAATGTAAAACAGTTTTCCCTCATATCAGTAATTTCACATGAATTTCCGAGGAGGTCTTGATGTTGCCGGCAAAAACAGTGAGCAACCGTGATATCATCGAACTTGTTTATTATCTCTTCAATGTTATCGGCTGTTAAAACATTCTCTTCGGGGGTTTCTACTTCTTGATCAACTTTGATAGTGATTTCTTCCCCTTCTATGTTTTCATGAAAAGGGACAGTGCGATCTATAGGAGGTATTTTCTTGAATCCAGGTAAGAACATGTCATATCGTTCTTGAACAATATCCTCAAGCTCGTCAAAAAGTTTATCGAATAACTTTGCCATTTTCTTTTCCTTTTCGGAGTAATCCACCTTACGCATGAACACATATTCAAAAATTCCCACCATGATTAAAGGCAAAAGACGATACACTCTTACTCCTTTTGAGTTTGGTTGGTCAAATAATGCACCTTTTTTTGCCAGAGAACTTACATAGTTCAATATTTCCTCTTCTGGGAGTTCCGTGGTGGATTTGAGCTGGTCTAAAGTTTGAGACACGCGTCTTTTAAACGCCTTGATAATAAATTCTGCCTCCTCTTCAGTATAAAGAAGTTTTACTATTTCTAAGAGCGTTTCGGTTGTTGGAAATGGAAGCATTCCCGCTTTTACAATTATTTGAGCTGCTTTTTTATATTTTTTTTCTGACATTTTAAAATGAAAAATTGCTAATTAGTCTAGATATTAGATGAATTTAGTTAAAAATTTTTATATACATTAATAATTCATTTGTTTATTAAATTAAATTTGTCCAGTGGAAATCTTCAACACTTTCTATGATAATCAGCTTTTTGATTACGGCTCTCTTGACAAAAAAAATTCTTTCGCTTCATTTACTAAAAAAGATTTTGTCCTTTATAAGATATCTATTAGAAACTAGTTTTTAATCTATTAATTCAATACCTATAGAAGTTGATTATTCTATATATATAACATGATTTTTTGTAATAGCAATAGAAAATATAGAGAGAAAATCTAAAAAGGAAGAATGTTGGTTTCCATTATTGTAAAGCAAATATATCAAAAAATTGATTTAAAATGAATAAAGGTACAGGTGTAGCATCAATTGCAATTATCCTAGCTATGGCGGGAGTCGGTCTGGGAGCATATACTATGTTTTTTCAATTGCCAGATATGGATCCAGGGAATATCTTTGGACGGGCTGAATTGAGAAGTAATCAAGATTTAGATAGTGGAACCTACGTGGCTGAGCTTTCATCCGATGAGATAAACCATAATGGTATAGAATGGAATTCAAACGATCACTTTTTTACTATAATAACTCCTGGTGTATATTTGATATGCATTAGTATTACATTTCGCCCTGATACTGCTACCCAATCATGTGTGGGATTTTTAAAAGTTAATAATGATGATCAACCTCTAAAAAGTTACATTTATATAGATCGAAGTTATCTTGGTACTGCCCAAGCTAGTGATATAATTAACCTTCAAGCGGGAGATCAGTTAAGATTAATGGGAACTATACAGGGTGAAGGAATTTTTAGCGGTGACACAGAAGGATCTCTTACTTTCTTATCTATTCGTTTGGTTCAAAAAACATAAATAATCTAAAATTATCATACTTAATTTTTTACTAATACAGAATTCTTTTAGAAAAGAAAAAAGAATGAAATGATCTTTATTCTTTCGAAAATTCTTTAAATTCGGGGATTTCTTCTATTTCTCCCACTTTCCTTTTCCGTAATATTGATTGATTTTCTCTATTTTTCATCCTTCGAAATAGTATACTTAAAAAATGCGAGGAAGGCATAATTGTTCGTTCCCGTTCTTTAATCCGATTTTTCCAATCATCATAAAAACATATTTTCCCTAAATCTTTTCTTGGTGGTGGAGGGGGATATTCATTCGGATATCCAAATATGGCAAGTGATGGAATATGCCACTCTTCAGGAATGTTTATTATTTTTTTCACCGCATCGCGATTAAATGCTCCAATCCAGCATGATCCGATACCAAGAGTATGAGCTCTCAATAAGGTATTCTGGATAATCGCGCCCGTATCCTCTTCGGCATAAAATGCGGGAGAATTATTGGTACAATCATAAGTTGGAATTATTATAAGTGGGACTTGCTGAACGTGTTTTTGTCTCCGGATCACAATTTTGGACTTCTCAGCAATCTGAGCTATCATATCTCTATCATCAATTAATAATATTTTGATATACGGTTTATTCACGGTAAGCGGCACCATCATTGCGGCATTCATTAATTCGTATTGATGATGTAAAGGTATATCTTTATCTTCTTTAAAATCTCTGACCGATCTTCTGTCAAGAATCGCATCCACAGCGCTCACATCATATTCCTTAAAATTCTCCTCTTCTCGAAAGTTTGAAAAGTCTGGGACATTATCCCATTGATTAATAAAGAAAAAACTTTTGAAATCTTTTTTCTCAACTTCAGGATGTTCTTGAATTTGCTTTTCTTTACCAATAGCAAATATCGAATCGATACAATATTTATCTGGGATGCTAAATCGTTCTTGAAGAAATTTTCTATCGAAATTTCTAATCCATCGACAGTTATATCCTATATTATACGCTTCAATATTCATATTGGACATAGCACCTCCAATATCGGTGGATCCGAAGGTATTTCCCAAAAACTTTTCTGAATGGGTAAAAATGATTAGTACTGCGGCTTCCTTGGAACAATTTATATCATTTTTATGGGAATTTAGTATAAGGTCTTTGTACTTATCCTTTAGTGCATTAAAATTATCTGTGGTGAAAACGAATTTGGCATCTAAAACAGGTTTCTCAATCTCATGTTTAGTAGATTTAAGCCGAGAGTCTTGTCTCTTGATTGCTTCAGTTATTAAATCCTTTTTCTCTTCATTTTCAACCACTAAAAACCTCCATACTTGTTGATTTTCTGCCGATGGAGCCCAACGTGCCGCTTCAATTAGTTTTAAAATCTTCTCTCTGGATATTTTTACTTGTTCCTCGAAAGATTGGGGAATAGTCCATTTATTTATGATTTCTTTCAATAACAATCTAAACACCATTATAAGTATAGTTAGAATTTGTTTAAATTACGTTTATTTCATGAAATATATTTTATATTAAAGTAAGCATCTGGGTTATTTAATCGATTTGGATAAATCTTATAAGGAATTTCTTTGATAAATCTAATTTGGCAAAAAAGTGAAAATTCTCGAAGATATCCCTCGTTATTTTAAGATTATTAACATATATTTTATTATTGCAAATACCATTTAATGTAATAATTAAATTTGTATCGTTAAATCTGATGAAAAATGACGAAAGTTTTAATAGTAGGACATGGGGCTCGTGAGCATGCCATTGGAGAAGCCCTCGTACGTGGTGGAGCAGAATTATATGCCTTTATGAGTTTTAAAAATGCGGGATTAGACGAATTAAGCAAAAATCGTATTAGAATCCATTCTGAGACGGATTTTAAAGAAATTATTAATTTTTGTAAGGAAAAGGATATTGATTTTGTGGTGATTGGTCCCGAGAAACCTTTATGTGTGGGAATTGTTGATGCTATAGAAAGTAGTGGGTTTCCCTGTGTGGGACCAAAGATAGAGGCAGCTCAAATAGAGGGCTCAAAAATCTTTATGAGGAACCTTCTAGAAAAGTTTAAGATTAAATCAAATGTAAAGGGAAAAAGCTTTAAAAGTATGGAAGGTGTGGAGGAATACATAGATAAAATGGGTGAGGAAAATCTAGTTGTAAAACCAGATGGTTTAACCGGTGGAAAAGGTGTTAAAGTGTTTGGAGACCATCTTTTTAGTAAAGAAGATATGGTGAATTATTGTAGAGAATTGATAGATCAAAAACGACAGTTCCTTTTGGAAGAGAAAATAGAGGGCGAGGAATTTACCCTTCAAACCTTTGTTGACGGAGAAAATGTGTTAAGTACACCCTTGGTTCAAGATCATAAGAGAGCTTATGAAGGTGATGAGGGTCCCAACACGGGTGGAATGGGTTCATATTCAATGGCAAACCATCTTATGCCATTTATTACTCGAAAAGATGTGGATGATGCGTTAGAAGATATGAAAAACATAGTCGCCGCAATTAAAGCTGAGACTGGTGTGAAATATAAAGGATTCCTCTATGGTCAATTTATGAAAACCAAAACAGGCATAAAATTAATCGAGTTTAACGCAAGACTTGGAGATCCGGAAGCGATGAATATATTACCTATTTTGAAAACCAATTTTGTCGATATTTGTAAGGGAATCATCAATGAGAATTTACCAAGTACTATTGAGTTCCAGAAAAAAGCAACGGTTTGTAAATATTTAGCTCCTGAAGGATATCCTAAATCTCCAAAGAAAGATCAATTAGTAGAAATTGACACTAAAAAACTTAAAGATATCGGAGCCAAATATTATTATGCCTCCGTCTATAAAAAGGATGGACAAGTATATACTACTACCTCGCGAGCTATGGGTGTGTTGGGTGTTGCTGATTCTCTTGAGAAGGCCGAAGAGATCGCGGAAAAAGGTGTTGGATGCATTTATGGAAACCTTTTTCATAGAAAGGACGTTGGTACCCAATCTCTACTCCAAAAGCGGATTGACCATATGGAATCCATATCATCTAAATAATCTTCTTTTTCTTTCTAAATCATATCATCATATTTTTGGTCAATTTATTGCTGGTCTATCAATTTTTGTATGAAGCAGTAATTTTTCATCTGTTCTATTATGATATTTAATAGTCATAGATTTGGTAGTACTAAAGGCCTTTTATAATAAATAAACATCAAATTATAATAAAATCAAAAATATCTTGAAACTAAGAAATGACCGAAGAAAAATCGAGAGATGCCGATTTTAATGAACTTATCAAGGATATGTTTCATGCAGAGGAATGGAAAGAACGTGCTGAAGCTGTCAGGACTTTAGGATTCATGCAAGATGGCCGTGTCGTAAATCTAATGGTAAAAGCATTAAAAAAGGAAAAAGAATTCAATGTTATTAATCGGCTGATAGAGGCTCTTGGTAGAATCGGCAACCCTAAAGCAACAAGAGCAATTCTTGATAAGTTGAAGATAGAACAAGGAAAGGATCATCCAAATAAGTATAGAATTATTGCTATAATCGAAAGTTTAATGCGAATTAAAGATAAACGAGCTCTGGCATATATTGGACATTTTCTAAATTCAAATGATGACGAGCTTAAAGATTTAGCGAAACAAGCGTTTGACACAATAGAGCCAAATTGGAGGGAAATTCTTGAAAAAGAAAAACGGGAAAAAAATTTAGAGGAAATTTTCGGTAAAATCTAAAAAAATAATCTTATTCCATTAAATTCAATCTTCTTATAGTGTAATAATTCAAATATCAATGATTTAATAAAAACACTAAATAAATGTTAATGCTCGAAGATATTTATATTCATAATTATACTTTTTAACCAAATTTATTGAAATGTCTCCAAAACAGTTAAGAGTGTGTTGTTGGGATCTTGAAGGACCTATTTCTGTTGTTGATTTTGCCGCAGAAATGGGTAAATTGCTGGGATCGAAGAAAGAATTGGGCTTACAAAAATATGATATGGGTGAATTCTTTTTTATGATTTCTCAATATGATGATTATCTAATCGATACTCCCGGTATTAAAGAACAATTGGGGATCCCCGAATATCAACCCGGCGATACCTTACGTGTTATGGCACCGATGTATGTTGCTTGCTTTACTAACGATGAATTAGTCGAGTTGGCTAAAAATAATTTGGGAATCTTGCCAGGAATACGGGAATTAATGGCACTATTGCAGAAAGAATGGGAAATTTTTGTAATATCTACTAGTTATTCGCAATTTGCATATCAAGTAACCAGTGAGCTCAATATTCCTCAAGACCATGTGTATTGCACTGACCTCCCCTTAGACCAATTGAAAAATAGCGTATCTAACATTTCAGAAAGCGTTGAGATTTTAGTCAAGGAGATATTTCAGAAATACCTCGCTAACGATAAAAAATTGGAATCCGTGATAGGTGATTTAAATGACTTTTTCTGGAAAGGAGAGGAGAGCGATTATATTAAAGTTATGAACCAGATAAAAGTACGAGGTGGGAAAAGAAAAGAATTAGCTGTAGAAGATATATCTTCACGAACAGAAACTCCCATAGAGAAGATGATCGCTATAGGTGATTCAATCACGGACATTAACATGCTTGAAAGACTCGATGGTGAGGGAGGGATTGCGATATCGTTTAATGGAAATAGATTTTCTTTAAAACGAGCAAATACAGCGGTTACCACCCCTAATGGATTAGGGATACTTCCAATATTTGAACATCATGATGATCTAAAAAAGTTTTTGAAAGAGTGGGAAGATTTCTATGATTCATTTAAGGATAATCCAAAGCAAATCCCCGATACTCTTATCTCTAAGGTGTGTAAAAATCATTTTATATATTATGAATTCGTACCGAAAATCGTTCAACTAGGAACTAAAGATTCGGAAGATATGCAAAAAATAATAGATGAACAAGAAACTATGAGGAAAAAAGTAAGAGGTTGGGCGGGTAAATTAGGATAATAAGTTAAAGATCATCTTATATTATTATTGTTAGAATCTATGAAATATTTCTGGTAATATCGCATTCCTTCTTTGATCTCTTTCCGTTTTTTCATATTCTGATAAAATAGATAAATTATAGGCAAAAGAAAAACGAGGAGATAATAGATACGTACTTGATATACCAATATGAAAAATAACACCGAAATTAAGGAATATATGGCATATAGAGCATTATATAGGAACATATTACTCCTCCATTTAGAGCTTTCTATAAATTTTCCGTCTTTAAGGGTTTCATAGCATGTACAACATATTAAAGGAAGTTCAATATTGTATTTTTCTTTATAATATAATTTATGCATAACAGTAAGCATTCTATCAATTTTATTTCCGCACAATTTACATTTAAATGCGTTCCGCTTCTTTCTATCGTATTCGATCATATTTACTTCAGAACGAGGGAAAAAACAATCGTCATTAAAAAAGTGGGAACACGTTTCACATGTCAGTTGTTTCTCCAACTCTCTTTGCTGGTAACGATTCACTTTAGGTTGCGAAAAAAATTCAAAATTAGAATGTGTTTTACAGAGAACTCTCCCTTTTTCATCGATTTCAAATTCGGGCTCGATTATATCACGCATTGGAATTTTCTAAAAGTAACTTTTTTGATTTACTTTCTTTTTAGTAATTAAAAAAATTCAGAATTAAAAATCTAATGTTTATTTAACTCAATTCTATAATTTTTATTTAAGGTTTAACTTGACAAAAAGAAAAAGGTTTGTTTCCAATTTATTCATCTAAATATTTAGATTGATGAAGAAGATGTTTTTGGGCTAGATTTTTGGTTAATTTGTAAAAATAGTATAGTATTCCGATTTCCTCCTCGATATCTTCATAGTAATCTTCTAATGTATGTTTTTGATATTGAAGGAGTTTTTGACTTTCATCGGTATCTAAAAACCCGCAATGGAAATCCTTCTTAGCGAATGCCTCATCAGGAAAGTTCTTAAAATCAATTCCAAAAATTTCAAACATTCTATTTAAATATTCTTTATATGTAGTTCGACATTTTTTTCCTCCCGCAATATGAAATGTATTACCCCATATCTCTTCAACTCCAATAGCATTAACCAATGCTAAAGCAGTATCTTTCGCAGTGCAGACTTCAATCGAAGTGTCTAATGGCATTTCAAACATTATTGGATCCATTTTAATCTTTCTTGGTGAAACAATATAAGTGAGTCGGAAGATAGCCCATTCTAAATCCGAATTTTTAATCTCTTGTTCGCATTGTAATTTTTGCCTTGCGTAATGGTCATTTTTATTTGGGTTAGGTTCATCAGTTTTTTTAATGTATGGATTATCTCTCCGATCCCCATAGACAGCTATAGAGGATGTAAAAATTAATTTGGGTGTGCTTGGTTCTTGCTCCATTGCCTTAATTAAATTTATTGTTCCTCCATAATTGACAGAATTTGCTAGATCTGGATTCTTATCTGCTAATGGTGGAATAATAGCTGCAAGATGGATAACGACATCAATTTCTTTAACAGCGTTTTTAACATCCTCTTTATTTCTTATGTCACCCCAAAAAATTTCTGTATTTTTTCGATATCCCAAGCTAGTCATCCAATTATTAAGATTCTTAACTTCAAATATCCGAACTTCAAAATTTCTTTCTATTAATTTATCTAAAACTGCCATTCCTACAATTCCAAACGCGCCTGTTAATAATATTCTCATATATTTATGATTACTCCTATGTCTTTTTTTAGACGGATTATTGACTAAATAATATAAAACTTCTCCAGCGAATCTCGCTTTTTGTCTAAAATATTTTTCCAATAATCAAAATCTTAGTATTCATTAGAATAAAATTAATTCATACTAATTATTTATTGGGTTGCGACAAGGAAGTATTTATATATAGTTGCCTTTTATATTCATAATTACAATTTTTATTAAATAAATGAAAGTCATTAGATTACAAATCCCTGGAAATTTATTAAAACTTGTTGGTTTCGCCGAAATGTTTGAGGAATTAAAATCTGTGGAGATTCTGAAAGCATTCCAGTACGATCAAAATCAATTTTTTTCACTTCAAAAAATTCGCTTTAAGCCAGATACTATGAAAAATATTTCAGATGATATAAAAGAAAAATTCAATCCTAAAAATATACAAATTCTTGATATCAAAAGAGATGAAATACTCTGCATAATGTATCAAAATAAAGCATCAGGGTTTTTTCCTATTATAGAATCTGGTCCTTGGGCTTTTATTTTCCCAATTTATGCTTCTCGAGAAGTTCTTCTGGTTAATTTCATTTCCCATGATGATTATGTTGCCAATTTGTTTGAAACACTTGCTAAATTTACCGATAATTATGAAATTCTCGGAATAAGTAATGTGAAGGACGCGAAAAAGATCGATGATATTATCGGGAAATATTCCATCCCGTTTCCAGAATTTACAAAAAAACAGAGGGAAATCGCGCAATATGCTACAGAACATGGTTTCTTTGAATCTCCTAAACAAATTTCTGCTGAAGAAATCGGTGTTAATTTCAGTATTTCGGCATCAGCAGTGAATAAACATCTAAGAAAAGTGCGACGCAAGGCAATGGAATATTTTTTTGGAAGATATTAAGAATAATTTATTTATATTAATGTGGATTTCAAAATTAAGAATGATATAAGAGAAATATTTTTATCTGCAAGCTATTTACTTTTCCTAATCTAATTAAGAATTTCAAAATCAATTTATTGAACGAATCTTAATTTTTTTCTATTTTAACATTAAGAGTTATAGAGTAGAATGAAAAATGCAAAAATAACAAATGATAATGAAGAAGTCAAAATCTTATTATTGAATTATATCGCAAAATCGAGAAAAGTCATTATAAGTTAATAAGATTTTTCTATTACTACACAAGAAGTTTTTTTCTCATTATTTTCATATTGATCGTTTCGATTGTGTTATTGTTATTTATTATCGTGTCTGGATTTATAATTTCAAGAGTCACTGAAATCTTCTCAATTACGGCACTCATTCTTTCCCTTACCGGGATCTTGTATAGGATGATGTATTAAAAAGAATACTCGGTTAAAGAGCTAACTATTCAACATTTAAGGGATGATCTTTATGAAATAGATTTTATGATACAAAACGCGGGATTCGGCAAACTTAGATTGATTTTGCCTTCTATTCTGTAGAAAATAAGGATTTTAAAAATTCGTATGATTTTTTCAGGTGTACTCCTATGGAAATGGGAGAATATTTTGGAAATCTACTAAAAAAGTTGAAGAGTAGTGCAGAAGATGAGATGGAGCTATATCTACTAAGAAACATCCTTAAAGATCGTGGGAAATTTCAATTCTCAAATATAAAAAGATTTAGATTTTGGAGGTGATTGGATGGAAATTTTCGATTTTATTTAAAAGTTTTAAAAGTAAGTTCAAACAAATTTAATGATTTTAGCATATTAGGAGCTTGGAACGGATTCTTTTTTATAATGAAAATAATGGAAAGGTTATAATAGTAATCTTGATTTCTATTGTAGTATAAAATAGGTTTTCTAAAGGATGTGAATCTGTTTGCTGGATAATCTGCTTTCTAAAACGAAATTTAAAGGATCGTTTGAAAAATTTATACAGAAAAAATTTTATCATAAAATATCAGCAAACTCAATAACAATTTTGGGTTTAATTTTAGGGTTATGCAGTGCTCTGTTAATATGGTTAAGCCCATTTTATTTTGATAATATATATATTTTAATCGCCTCTGTGGTCTTTTTAGGTATCTCTTTTTTTTTTGATACTATTGATGGTGCGGTGGCTCGGATAGAGGATTCAAGTCCATTTGGTGGAATTCTTGATCTTTTTTGTGATAGAACTGTCGAAGTAATCATAATTATTACAATTATTTCTACGGATACATCCTTATTTTGGCCAGGAATCTTCTCCTTAGGAGCTATTGTTCTTTGTATAACTGTATTTTTAGCTATTGGGGCTGCTGTTAATGAAGAAAAATTAAAAAGATCGGAAAAAATAATTTACTATGCGCGGGGAATTATGGAGAGAGGAGAAACTTTTCTTTTTTTAGTAGTTTTAATACTTCTCCCAATCGCACGTCTAATAATATTGTGGCTTTTCGCTTTTTTAGTTTTTATTACAGCAATTCAACGTCTTAAAGTAGGATATGATTTATTTAGGTAATTTTTTTTAAAAACACATATAATAAAAAAAATGATATTAAAATAGTTAATTTATTATCTCATAATTTCAATATCTCTCATTTAATTTAGTTAGTTTACGTTTATTTCTCCGCATTTGCTTTTCTAATTCCTTAAGGGCATTTTGAACAGAATAGTTATATGGTGTCATGTTTTCTTCAGCTGCACCTTGAATCGTCTCAAAAGTTTTATCAGAGATTTTTTCTTTTATGAACTCAAATATTTCCTCGGCATTTTTGGCAACTTTATTAACCCAAATCGCCAGAATCTCTCCTGCATTTGCCACAAAATCAGGGAATGCTATTATGTTTTTCTCCTCGAGTGTTTTAAATATGCCCTTTTGATATGGAATATTCGCAGCAGGAACAATCGCAATCGCATCAATCTTGTTGATATTTTGTGAGTTTATTACATCCGGTCTTGCTCCTGGTATGATGAAATCAGTTCGATATTCAGAAGAGAGTTCAAAAAGATTCTCTTTTTCAATTCTTAGAAAATTTGGGCTCTCATAATGATTTACCAAATTATCTCCATATTGTTCTTTTAATTCTAAGAGCTCATTTATATCTAATCCATTCTCATCGAATATCGCACCTTTTATTGTTGAAACGCCGGTGAGGTTAAATCCCAACTCATCTAGGGCCATTCCTATAGCAGTGCCAACTTTCCCAAAGCCCTCTAAGATCACTGAGGGAGCTTTACTGGTATCTCTTTCTTTGGAAGATAATTTTTCTAAATTATTATAAATTACTTCTAAGCAATAAACTACCCCATAACCAGTAAATAATTCCTCGACTGGCACCCCTCTCTTTTCCATCCCTAACTTATTTGGAGCAAGGTTTGGTGCTCCAATCACATTAAAGATTTTCGATAAATCATCATCATCAGTACCCATATCGGGTCCCGGATAATACACATCATTTTTTATAAATGGTTCAATCTGCTTGGCGAAACCTGTAAGCAATATATTCTTTTCTTCTTCATCTGTTGGATTACCCCAAATTCCTGCCTTAGAGCCTCCCACTTTCATTTTATAAGAACAAAATTTTAGCGTCATAGCTCTTGACAGCCTTATCATCTCATCTAATTCAATATCGGGAAGCATTCTTATTCCTCCGGCGGGAATTCCATATACAGAGTTATCTATAACTAAAACAGCATTCAATCCAATTGAAGAATTGTTTATATTAATGATTTTTTCTGGTCCGTAATCATCCAATAAAGATTCATCTTTAATATTAAATTTCAACTTTCTTCTACCTACTTTTGGTATTTTTTATAATCCCCAAGAAAACTTAGGTAGATAGTATTAGAATTCACTTTTTTTTAATATTTTTAATAAATACCAATACCTTTAATTCATAATAAATAAAATTTACTAAAGAATAATTCAGAAAAAATTGAAAGGGAAAAGATGGAATCAACTCTCAATAAGAATTTTTTGGATAAAATTCAAGAACAATTTCTAAAATACACTAACGATTTAATATTTATAATTGGTGATGATAAAAAGTTTCAAATTGAGTATATTAATAAAACTCAAGCTGAACGAATTCTTAAGGTCTCCCAAAGTCAATTATTGGGCGAGTCTTTTTTGAAATTGATTCATAAAGAAGATATTGATAAGTTTCTTAATATATTGAAAAATGGGATACTAAAAAATAGTAAATCCTTGGAAATTAGATTAAAGAAGCAAAAACAAGAGTTTTTTTGGTGTGAAATTTCCATTGATAGGGTCGAGATTTTGGGTTCCGATTACATCTTCATAGTTGCGAAGGACATAAATAAAGAAAAGATGTTTGAGAAAAATCTAGAAGAAACTAGAGCCAGATTTCGATGGATTTCTGAATATGTCCCAGAAATAAAATATTGGCGTTTACTTCAACCTAAAAAATGTGTGAGCGCGGTTCAAAAATCTCAAGAAATGCTTGAAACGGTAATAAACAACATCCCTCATTATGTATTTTGGAAAGATAATCACTTAAATTTCTTGGGATGCAATAAAAACTTTTCTGAATTAGCCGATTTAATAGATCCAAGTGAGATAACTGGCAAAACTAATAAGGATCTTCTTCTATTTAGAAACGATGCTGAAAAATTTGAGCGTATTGAACAAGAAGTGGTTAGATCTAATAAACCAAGTCTAAAAAAAAACGAAATTTTTATTCTTCCCAATGGAGAAAAAATAATCTTTAATGTAAATCGAATCCCTTTATCTGGTGATAATGATGAGGTTGTCGGGATCTTATCTATGTATCAAAACATCACCGCATCCAAGCTAGCGGAAGAAAGATTGAGAGCTTCTGAGAAAAAATATCGAAATATTTTAGAAAATATTAAAGAATCGTATTATGAGGTAGATTTACGGGGTAATATTACTTTTGCGAATGATGCATTTATAGATTTATTGGGATATGATGGAGAAGAGTTTATTGGAATAAATTATAAAACATTCTGCAATAAATCTACACAGGAAAAAATTTACCATAAGTTTAATTATGTATATAGGACAGAAACCAGCGTTAAAGATTTTCAGTATAAGGCATATGATAAAGAAGGAAAAGAAGTTTATGTTGAAATTTCAATTAATTTAAGATATGATTCCGAAGGAGCTAAAATTGGATTCAGTGGTCTATTGCGAGAAATTACAGAAAAATATCTACTTCAGCAAAAATTAAAAAAGTCTGAAGAACGATATCGACTTATTTCTGAAAATGCAAATGATTACATTACAATAATCAATGATCAGCTAAAATTTGAATATATAAATAAACAACCTTATCTTATGGGATTGGGATATTCAAAAGATGATTTGATCGACAAATCGTGCATTGATTATATTCACCCCGATGATAAAAAAAAAGCAATTAAAACATTAAAATTCAGTTTTGCTGAACGAAAACCCGGATCACAAGAGGTTAGATTTAAACATAAAAGCGGGAAATGGATATGGTTAGATGTAAAGGGGAAGATCTTTTATGATACCGATAATAGATCGAAAGCATTATTAATTTCAAGGGATATAACCGAAAGGAAAAGAAATGAAGAAAAAATAAAGAAATCAGAGGAAAAATTAAAAAAACTAAATAAACTGTTAGAAAAGAAAATTTTAGAACGTACCAAGAAATTGAGAGAATCCGAGGAGAAGTTTCGAACTATATCTGAGCAGTCTTTATTAGGTATAACTTTCATACAAGATGACACGTTAATATATGCTAATAAAGCACTTTCTTCTATTTTGGGTTGGGAAATTAAAGAGATGGAAAATTTAGGAATGGATAGTATTGTAGAATCAATCCATCCGAAAGATAAATTAAAATTTATGAAATTAATGAATGAGACCTCCAAATCTTCTTTTGGATTTACAAAGCAGTTTTCGATACGGATGATAACCAAATCCCAACAAACGAAATATTTAGATGTTTTTATAAGACGGATTAAATATCAAGGCAAAAAAGCAAAATTGATTTCTATAGTGGATATAACGGATAAAAAAGTAGCAGAATTAAAACTTAGAAAATCAGAACGGGAATTAAAGCGAAAGAATAAAGAATTAAAAAAATTAGATCAACTGAAAACTGACTTTATTACCATGGCAGCTCACGAACTTAAGACTCCTTTAATATCTATATCTGGCTATACAGACCTTATCCTATTGCGTGAAGACAATCTGAAATCTGAGATTCGAGAAGATTTGGAACGTATTTTAAATAATTCTAAGCGTTTAGAGGACTATATTAATAAGCTATTGGACGCTATGAAAATAGATGCTGAGAAAATGGATTTTAATAAACAAAAAACATATATTTCTAGCATAGTAAAGGAATGCGTGGAAGATTTAAGATATCAAATAGAGAAAAAAGACATATCGATTTCTTTTAGACTAGATAATCAAATGGTTTCACATGTCGATCCGTTCCGACTTTCTCAAGTATTTTCCAATTTAGTGAGTAACGCAATAAAATTTACTCAGAAAGGGGGGAATATTCGAATTAGCGTTGAAAAGAATCACGAGGGAAAAATCCTATGTTCTGTAAAAGATAACGGAATCGGTTTGCTTGAGAATGAAATTGAAAAACTTTTTGGAAAATTTGTTATGTTGGAAAGAGATATAGAAAAGTTCTCAAAGGGAAGTGGACTTGGTCTATACATTTCTAAGGGGATAATTGAGGGTCATGGTGGAGAAATATGGGCAGAATCTCGAGGAAAAAACTTAGGTAGTACTTTCAAATTCACCCTTCCCGCAAATTGATATTTATATAATATTCAAATAGATGGATAACCATATCTTCTATAAAGAATATTATTTGGTAAAAATTATCTTATTCACTCAATGCCAGAACTAATTGAATTATTAAATAATGAAGAAAGCATCAATCTTATCAAGATACTGCTTAAAAATATTCATGATTTAGCAATACTTCTAAACAAAAATTATATAATAGAATATGTTGGAAATAAAAGTAAAAACCTAATTGGATTTTCTAGTAAGGAATTATTAGCTAATTCTCTTCTTTCCTTTATATATCATGAAGATCGAGAAAAATTTATTGAGTTTTTCCAGCAATTAAAAAATCTGCATATTATAAATACTGAAATCCGCTTGATTAATAAAAATGGTGGATTTATTTGGTTTATTCTAAAAGGGAGCATTCTCAAAAATAATACAGAACAGGATAATAAAATTATCTTATTATTGAATAAGATTTTTAAGGATAAACCTGTGGTTTCCGAGGAAGCAATTTTAAATGAAAAAGATGGAGATTTGTTCCATTCGCTCTCGGAGATTAGTTTTTGGAAATTATTACAACCAAAACAGCGTGTGAGTGCATTAAAAGAATCACTTAAAATGCTTCAGTTCGTATTGGACCAAATGCCTCAATATATTGCTTGGAAAGATAAGAATCTCACATTTTTAGGGTGTAACATCAATTTCGCTAGAGTTATTGGATATGAAAAACCAGAACTCATAATCGGCAAAACAAATAAAGAGATTTATCAAAATGCTGATATCAGAAATTATATCACAGAGAGGGAACAAAAAGTTATAAATTCTAAAAACCCAGAATTTCATAAGATCGAATCATGGTTTAAAGTGGGAAATGAAGAGAGATTTCTGGATGTTAGTCGCGTACCTTTACGTGATTCAACTGGCGATGTTATTGGCATCTTAATCGCATATGAAGATATTACAGAGAGAACCAAATCAAAAAAAGCCTTAGAACAAAGTGAAAAGAGATTTAGGAAATTAACCGAATTACTGCCTGATGTCGTTTATACTGTTAATAAAGAAGGAATAATAACTTATGTTAATTCTGCAGCCTATCTTATGTTAGGTTATAAACCAGAAGAAATATGTAATAAAATGCATATCCGCAATTTTTTCCCCGAAGAAGAACTGTCCTTTCTCCTGAAAAACTTTGAAAGAGTCATAAATGGTGAAATCACGGAAGCTCATGATTATAAAATGATAAAGAAGGATGGATCATCGATATATGTTATGCTTCACTCGAGACCTTTATTCAGAGATGAAGAAATTATAGGATTACTAGGCATAATTCATGATATTTCCAAGCTTCTTAAAGCAGAAAAAAAACTAAAAGAATCTGAAAGAAAATACCGAAATCTGGCACAATCTCTACCCGCAATCATCTATGAATTCAATAGAGATTTCGAATTAACGTTTGTAAATAAATCTGGATTGGAAAAATTTGGTATCTCTCATAATGATTATATGGGAATGAAGTTTACAGAATTTATCGCTCCCTTAGATCTAGAGCCCTCAATAAGAGATATAAATAAAATTCTTAATGGAGAGCTAATCGAACCAAATGATGTTTTATTACAAAAAAAAGATGGAAGTTATTTCTATGGGCGCAGTCATGCAAAAGCTATATATGAAAACGGAGAAATTATTGGAGTAAGAGGAATTATTAATGATATTACAGAAAGAAAAAAGTCAGAGCTCGCATTAAAAAAAGAAATTGAAGAAAGAAAAAAAGCAGAAACTCAACTCAAAAAATCCGAAGAAAAATATCGATATTTATTTGAAGGATCCCCATATTCTATTTGGTTAGTCCGTTTGGATGGAACAATTTTAGACTGTAATACTACAACAAATGCATTACTTTCGGAACATATAAAAGAGGATCTTATTGGACAAAATTTCATAGAAATTCTTTCTCTTCTCGACAAATCTGATTATCTAATTCCTCATTTCAAACAGCGGTTTTCTAAAATCAGACAAGGTAAAAAATTGAAACCATCAGAAGTAAAAATTCAAAGATCAAAGGGAGACGAAATCTGGATTAATGTTATCGGATCACTTATTCAATTAGGTGATGAGACTCTAATTCAAGTTATCATCCAAGATATTACTG
>WJIN01000222.1 GCA_014730295.1 Promethearchaeota archaeon
AACCTCAACAGATCCTTCAAATGTTTTAAGCTCAAAGGTTTTAGGAAAGATTGTTAAAACTATTGAAGGCTATATTGAGGATTATGATTATATTGAAGGCATTCACAAGAATTATTTAAAGAATGTTGTGGATGAGATAGAGCGATACATTGAGATTAGAGAGGAGGCAGAACTGGAGTACTTTAATATATGGTCTCCATATGTTCTCGCTTCCAATTATGAGCAATTCTGCGAAGGAAACCCGAAATTAAAATGGTTATTACAAAATGAGAGAGCCGATCTCGTCATAAATCTTATGAGAGCCTTATCGAGAGGATTTTCGGAAGTAACGGAGAAATTGTCAATCCTCAGGGGGCTCACCGATAAAGGAGAGTTTCAATTTAAAGGAAAAATAAATAAATTGATAAAGACTTTATGGATCCAATCGCTATTAACGGATAAGAAGATCGAGTTTAATGAATTTAGATTTAAAGATAAGAGTTCTCACGGGGATATAACACCACTAGCAATGAGATTAATGAACCAAGTGGAATCGATTAAAAATATAAAAGGAGATAATGTGTTCGAAAACCACGAAAACTTAGATTTAATCGTGAATTCACTTGACGAGTGTCTTTCAGGGGAAAATCCGTTAGCAATCCATTTCAAAAACACCAAGCGATACTGGACAGGTCGCCCCGATTTAATTTTGAAGCAGAAGGATGGCAATAAGATTGTTATCGCCGATTATAAGCCAGATTATGAGTTTGATGGAAATCCGAACAAGCACTTCATTAACGGGATGGCTCAGTTGATCGGTTACGTACTCATTATGCAGAGTCAGGTCGATGAGGGCTTGGAGATCTCGTGCGTGATGTTTAACGAGAAAGGGGAGGCAATAGAGTTTAATCCCTACGATATGCTCCCTCACCTGAAGACATTTCTTAACGGTGATTTTATTGAGTGGTTAAATAAACCGGGGAATTTTGAAGTCAAGAAAGTCTACTTCAATAATTTAGCAACTCAATTAAAGCTATTAAAAATCAAAGAAAATGATTATAACAAAGCTCTTACAGAATATAAAAAGATAAATCCGAAAATGGAATTTGCCAACTTTTTTGAAGATTTTACCTATTTACGAGAGGTCCTTTTGGGTAAACGATAAATTCGCGAACGGTAAAAATATATAAACCCATTTTTCTTAATAATTTATAATCAAAGCGAAAAAAAAGCAAATTGTTATGACATCAATTACGTTTAAAGGTAAGGAAATTGAAGAGCAAGACATAAAGGTTTTAAAGGAAATTGAAAGCATTACAGGAAAAAACATAAAGGTTATCGATGGCACATGGCTTAATAAAAAAACCGCATGTACTATACAAGACAATCGTGTAAACGCTTTAAGTCTTTATGAATGCGATATCCCGAAACTTCCCGAATCTATCGGGAATTTATCCTCCTTAGAAACATTAGACGTCGATAGATGTACTCTGAGAGAACTTCCCCAATCAATAGGGAACCTAAAAACCTTGAAAGAGGTTCATTTTTTTAAGAATCAATTGTTAAGCCTTCCCACTTCAATAAGGAACTTAACACAATTAAAAGATTTATATATACGATTTAACAAGCTTTCAACCCTTCCCAAATCATTAGAGAACTTAATATCACTTAAAACTTTAGTTTTAGACGGTAATAAATTTACTAAAATACCCGAAATAATCGGGAAGGTGAGATCCATCGATATATTATCAATGGGACATAACTCAATTACCGATATTCCCGAACCCATTATGCATTTACCTAATCTTGGTGCTTTACATATGGAAAAGTGCACGCTGGAATCTATTCCAGAGTCTATCGGCGAATTGACTAAGATACGGATTTTAAATTTGATGTACAACTCAATTACGGAGCTTCCAGAATCCATAGGCGATTTAGATAGGCTTAGAGTTTTAGAACTCTCTCATAACAAGCTCACTGATCTTCCCAACACAATCGGACACCTTACGGGGTTGCGAACACTTTTACTCGACCATAATAAATTGAGTTCGTTACCAGCCTCCATCGGGAACCTCACTCGTTTAGATGAGCTGATTCTAAATCATAACCAATTAGAAAATCTGCCGGAGACCATTGGAAATCTCACAGCCTTGGAAAGATTATATCTTAAGAAAAACCGATTAACCTCGGTTCCAGATTCACTTGGGAACCTCTCCAAGCTTAAAGGCCTCCAGCTCGAAAGTAACCGGCTCACCACGCTTCCCGATTCACTAATAGTCTTGAATAGACTCCCTTCACTTAAAGGAAACAACTTCAAGTCGGTTCCCCCCGTCTTGGAGAAACTTTATAAGAAAATTTATGGTGATAATCCTCAGAATTATTTTAAAAAATCCACCACGTTCGGGTATAAACGTCCTTCTTCCGAGTGATAATTGGTGAGAAAATATCATGAAAAAACTGTATTCTTATTTAACATTCACATTTTTACACAAAGTCTATTTTGACAACCCTTTAGTCCTTTTGAAAAATGATCATAAATTCACAGTAATCTTTTCCCGTTTCTAAGCTACAGCTGGTTTCTTGCGCAAAATAATGGATATCAATCATATTTTGTTTAATACCAGCTAAGAGTCCCGCTTCAAATGAACATAAACTCCCACTTAACTTAATCCCCTTATTTATCAAATGATTTATAGAGGAATAGTTTTTTAAGCGTAATTGAATATTGTCCTCCGAAGTATTTATGATCGATAGATTCTTTTAAGGCAACAAGACCTAGTGAACCTTTATTACTCATAGGGAATAAAATCGATTTAGAGAATAAAATTAAAATTTCTAGTGAAGAAGGTAAGGAATATGCCAAAAAACATAACATGGAATTCATCCAAACCTCAGCAAAAGAAGGATCTAATGTTGAAGAGGCGTTTAAAG
>WJIN01000223.1 GCA_014730295.1 Promethearchaeota archaeon
GCGGAAAATATTTCGGTTTTTTAGAATTTTATACAAATATCCAACCTTTATTAGCAAAAATAATAAAAAGGAATTACCCAAATAATTCCCTTTCTATAAAGATGCTTCTAAATTATTTAAAAAATTTAAATATAGCAAGATGGATTAGAAATGATATAACACATAGAGCTAAGTTTGAACGGGAGATTGAATTCAGTTATGATAATGAAACAGGATTTACAGAGAAATATTTAATTACATACAAAAATAAGATAATAGGTCAAAATAAATCTATAAAGTTTTCAGACCTTTGGCAAAGTATTTTGAAAACGTATAATTATCTTGATAAAATTCTATTAGAAACAATTTATCCACAAATTAATTGGGATCTGAAATCAATTTATAAAAGTGAACTTGCAGCTAGAAGTACAAAAACAGGTAAAGGAATTATTCAAGTCTTAATGAATTTGGATTGGAGAGAAACCAATTCATATAATATTAACCTAAGTAAAATTGCGGTTCCTCCTGAACGATTTCCTATAGGAGTCGAAACTACTGATGAGAAATGTATCAATATGAATATTAATTATGAAAAGGGAAGGTATGAATTTGTTGGGAAGGGAGAAGAAAATGATGATGGGTCATTTTCATATAATTTGATGTCATTTCCTATTGATCTTTCCTATGAAGAAGTTCAAAAACATATTAAAAATAAAACTTTAAATTTTTATTTCGATGGTAATGCGAATTATTATAATTATAGAAGTTGTGAGAAATGTGGATATATAATTCCTATTCATCATCATTTATTATATTTTAATAATGAATGTCCTAATCCAGAATGTAAAAATAATTTCAGTTTCAAAGATTATTGGTATGTGAAAGGGCATCTTTTACTTGAACAACAAAAGTATCAAGAAGCAATAAAATGTTATAATAATGCAATATCAATAGATCCCTCGTTCCAAGAAGCATTGAATGACCTTGGTGTTTGCTTCGATAATTTAAACTTACTTAATGAAGCTTTAGAAGTATTTGATAAAATCATTGAAATCAATCCATCATATAAATTAGCCTTCTACAATAAAGGAGCTGTCTTTATTAAATTAAAAAAATTTAACAAAACTAATACAATTATCGATAAATTGTTTGAATTAGATGCAAACTATGCTAGGGCATATTATCTTAGAGCCTGCTTAAAAGCTGTCCAAAATAACAAACCTGAGGCAATTAAAGATTTAAAATTAGCATTAAATCTTGATAAAAATTTACTAAATGATGCAAAAACAGATCCAGATTTAAATAATATAAGAGAATCAGAAGAATTCATTGAATTATTGAATAATTTCAAATAAGTAAAAAATAGGAGGGTGCACCACGGGGGAGGGAGGAAACTGATTGATTTGCGAAATTGGAACAATTAAAAAAAATTAGATAAAGATCATTGATTCAAATAATTTAGATATTTCTCTTTATTATTTTTATATTCATCTAAAATCTCTTTATAAACTGATATTCTTTGCTTCCTAAGGGATAAAATCATATCTTTAACTTCTTCCAATGATATTTTCTCATATTCATCTGCTATAGTTTCATAATTTTTCCCAAAACCCTTTGATGTGAAAAATTGATATTCCTCCAACTCTTCTATTTTTTTTTCTAATGTATTTTCGATTTTTAACTCATTTTTTTTCTTTATGTCATTATAGAATTCATTGTAAAGAAATTTACATATAAAAGAATAAAGATCTTGATATCTTCTTATTGTACTGATAAAACTTAACTCCTCTTGAAAAATTAAGAAAAATTTATAGATTATATCATGACCCCAATCACCAGTCCATACTACGCTATCAATTGTTTTTCTACCATCTTTTTCATCATATCCAATAAGGTTGATCTCATACTTTTTCTCTTGCATAATTTTAGAAATAATATTATCCTTGTATTCCTCCTTCTTATTATCTGGATTTCTTACCATTTCAATTCACATTTTGCTAATTAATTTTTTATTCTCTAATAGAATAATAACAACGTTGAAATTTAAGGTTTGAGAGTATGATGGATTTAATTTGACTATTAATTAATTACTCTCCCATTAATGTAAGGTATTCCATTATCGACTAATTCTGCTTCATATTCTGTTCGCATATTTCGTGACCACCAAGCAGGTATATAAGCAAATCCTTTTTCAATATAAGATACTGCACCTTCAAATCTCTTTGTCCACAGTGCTGTATGTGGTGCTCCGCCTGGATAAAATTTGTGATAGCTCTCTAAAACTGGTACTAATGCAGAAAGACTACAATCACGTTTATTTGTATTTCCTAATTTGAAGTGATGTCGAATAATTACTTCAAATCCTATCGGTTCTCCTGTTGTAGCATCTCGATAACCCCATTGTTTCTTAAGAAGACTTACTTGTATCTCTCTGGTTTCTTTATCTTTTAACCAATTATCATAGTTAGTATTTTTCAATTTCGGGTCAATTTCTTCAACATATTTAATCTCCTTTGCATCTAAATCAAGCCAGAAGTAAGGGGCGTATTCAGCTATGGCTTCAATCAATTCTCGATAAGTCTTCAGATCTTCGAGGTTTTCAAATTGGTTATTGAGTTCTTTATATAACTTTTTTAATTCATATCTAGTTATTTCTGAATTTCTTTCTATTTTTAACTCAAGGTTTCTAACTAAATTCTCGAGATCTTCATTAACTTGAGAAAATTAAGATATGAAATTTTGTAATTTCGTGTTAATATTTGCTTTTTTAGTATCTGCTAAAACTACCATCCCATTAGCATCAATAATAAGTAATTTCCCTTGTCGTGCTTGAGCTAATATATTATATTGTTCTTTAACAGACATAACAACTTTTCCTTCAATTTTATTTCTAGGAACAGGATCGTTATCTATCTCTTGATTATTCACACCCCATGTGATGTATTCCTTTTTACCATTTTCATATGTAAAACCCACAATCATATGAATAACCCTTTCGCCATCTTTGTTAGTAAATACGATTATATCTCCTTTTTTATACCGTGAAAATCGTGTAACTTTTTTAGCACCAACTACATCCCCATCTTCAAATACTCCGCTCATCGAGAATCCACGTACTATTACAGCCATAGATCTTTTAAGGTTAAGCTTGATTTTTTGAATAAAACCAAGTGATTCTTGATTCGATTTCGTTTTTTCAAAGGAATTTTCATTGAAATCAGACGCTGAATTTACCTTTTCGGCATTAGTTCCATCGAAGTGATCCTTTTCTCCCCCCATCAAAGATACCCAGACACTCAAAATGAGCATTTCGAGAGATATTAATTTCTCCCCTTAGTTTATCCTTCTAAGA
>WJIN01000224.1 GCA_014730295.1 Promethearchaeota archaeon
AAAAAAAAATAAAAAGTTAAAAAAAAATGATAAGTCAAGATAAGATACTTTCAGATGGAAAACTTCATGTTTTTTTAGTAGGTTCTGGAGGACCGATGAACAATAATGTAAGAGTTTCATCTGGTATTGCTATAATTGCGGGCGGAGAATTTATACTTGTGGATGTAGGCTCAGGTTCATTTAGGAATGCTGAAATATTAAGACTCCCAGTTGCACATTTAAGCGCGATTTTTCTCACGCACTTTCATTCAGATCACATCTGTGATCTTGGTGAAGCAAACATGTTAACATGGGCATATGGGAGATCAAAGCCAATTGAAATTTTTGGTCCTGAAGGAGTTGATACAGTTGTAAATGGCTTTAAAATGGCTTATGAGTTAGATGTAGGATATAGAATCGCTCATCATGGAGAAGATATTATGCCCGCAGAAGCAGGTAAGCCAATCAGTAAAAAAGTCATATTAGATGATAAGAATGAAAGAAAATTATGTTTTGACAGAAATGGATTGAAGGTTTTTGCTTTTGAAGTGGATCATTCTCCAGTTGCGCCCGCTTATGGATACCGATTCGAATATGAAGGAAATATTGTAGTAATAACTGGCGATACAATAAAAACAGATAATGTCATTAAACACAGTAAAGAAGCAGATATCCTGTTTTGCGAAGCAATATCATTTGAGATGCTTAACAACATAGTTGCAGGAGCAGAAAAGCTCAAGCTTCATAGATATGTTAAAATATTAAATGATATTCAGAATTATCATATGCAACCTTTAGAAGCCGCTCAAATAGCAAAAGAAGCAAAAGTAAAAAAACTGGTTATCGTTCATATTACGCCCCCGCTCCCTAATGAAAAAACCGAAAAACTATACCTAAAGGGTGTGAGTGATATATATGATGGACCTGTTATTCTCGGAAAAGATCTGATGAAATTTAGGCTTACGCCAAAAAAATAGTCAAGTGTTACATAAATGGATGATAATAAAGTTTTAACCTCGGCATATATAATGGTAATTTTAGGAGGATTTCATCTTATTTTAGGAATTATGGCTTTAGGTCTATTAGAACTCTCAGTTACAGCTTTTATATTTTTTGGATTTTACATTCCTATGGGCTTAGGATTGATCAACTTAATAAAAAACAATCTATTAGATGAAACAAGATCTCTATTACTTGGTTGTACAACTATTTCTTTTTTAAACTCATTAACTTATTTTCTATTAATTATAACAAGAGCTCCAGAAGAGAGGACCTATTTGTATCTCTTTCTTATAATTCAAATTATTTTCAACATAATAAACTTCCCGATTCTCTTTAAAAAGAAAATAGGATTAGATGACATGGTTTTTGACGAAAAATTAAGCTACTTTAGTATCGTTGTTATCAGAGGATTAGGTTTTAATTTTACGTTTAATATTCTTGCTTGGATAGGATGGCCCATGGAACCAGTTTATCCAATGATAATCTATTTATTAATATTCGGAATTCTAAATTTGATGTTAAGTGGATTATTATATAACAAATCACGAGAGAAAAATCTCCAATTATCTGCGATCCTAATTTTATTGACTGGAATGATAATTGGAATTGGTTTATTTTACTTTTATCCAAGTCCAAAGATTATTATTTGCACAATATTGTATTTAATTATTATACCAATAAGAATTTACTATTTTAATAACAATTTTAAGAGCGAATAAGCAATTAATATTAAAAATTAAAAAAATAAGAAATGAGTTTATAAGAAAAATAAAATAAGGTGAAAAATATGATAGAAAATGAAGAGCATAGAAAGGATTTAATAGATATTGCTAATAAACTTAAAGTGAAATCTCAATCTTGTCCGACAGATGAAAATGGAAATCCTACTGAGACATATCTTGAATATATTAGCTTGATGTATAACCCAGAAGTAGCAAAAATTGCAAAACATTTGGAGATTTTTCCAACGTCTACATCTGTTTTGAAATTATCTAAGAAATTAGGGAAATCTAAACAGAAGATTCATTCAATTCTCGAGGAGCCTGTGAAGAGTAGTTTTTTATTTAATTTAGGAAATCGTTATTCTCTTGCAAATCCCTTAATGATACATGATGCTCCCTTTATTTTAAAAGCGAATTTAGATAAAGAAAATATAAAAGAATTTGCTGATCTGAGCAGAAAATATTTCGAACAGGAAAAATACTATAAAGTATGGGAAACAAGCAGAAGAGGCAATCCAAGGATGCGTGTATTGACTGTAAGCGAAATGATTGAAGCTAAAGATCAAATTATCCCAATCGAAGAGGTATATAACATTATTGACCAACATGATACCTTTGCTTTAATTCCATGTCCTTGTAGAACGCGAAAAGAAATTGAAGGAACACGGTTATGTACTGATAAATATCCAATTCATAATTGTATTATTTTAGGGGCTATGGCAAAAGGATTGATTGATCTAGGAGATCAGGGTGTTGAGGAGGTTTCTAAGGAAAGAGTAAAAGAGATTACTAGAGAAGCAGCAGAAATAGGATTAGTGCATGCTACTGATAATATGGCTGAAAACGCAAATATTTTATGTGCTTGTTGTGAGTGCTGCTGTGGTACGATTGGTGGTCTGACTAGATATGATAATCCACGTGCCATTGCTCGTGCGAATTATATTAGTGTAATTGATACAGAAAATTGTATTGGTTGTGGGACTTGTATTGATAGGTGCAAATTTGGAGCTATTAGTGTTGATGATGTGGCTGTTGTAAATGAAAAAAAATGCGTAGGTTGTGGGTTATGCGGGGTTACATGTCCTCAAGAAGCCATCACTATGAAGCGATTTGAAAGAGAAGAAATTCCTAATATCAAGACTTCACCCTCAGTTTAAAGCGTATATATAACAATATAAATTAAAGAAAAATGATTGAACTATATGGAAGATAGATACACACATTCTGAGTTATTAGCTCAGTTTCGTACTTTATTAGCATTAGAGAGAAATTATTTAGCAGAAGAAAGGACAGTATTGGCAGCTTTTAGAACAGGATTAGCTCTAATTTTGCTTATGCCTTCACTTTATATATACTCTATTGCTCTTAACTGGCAATTAAATTTTTACTTACAACTTATTTTCTACGTGTTTTTAGGAATTTGTGGTATTTTAGGAACTTGGGAAAGCCTTCGTTCTAGGGTTAAATTAAAGATACTGCGTAGGTTAAAAATTAAGGTTATAAACAAAGAAAAAGAGATTTTGAAGAGCTCTAATAAAATTCGTGAGATTTTTGCTGGGTTAATGAACTTTCCCATTGATGATAAGAAAAGAAGATATATTTTAAAGAGGACCAATAATGGATTTATTTAATAAAGAATATGAAGAATATATTGAAGTTCAGGGTATTAAACTCCATACAATGATATTTGGATCTGGGGATCCTATATTTCTCTTACATGGGTTTCCAGATTTTTGGTATGGTTGGAAAAATATTATTTTAGGTCTCAAAGATCAATATAAGCTGATTGTTCCCGATTTAAGAGGATATAATCTTTCAGATAAACCCGATGGTGAGCAAAATTACAAATTGGATATTCTTCTTAAAGATATAAAGCAATTGGCTAAAAAATTAAATATCTCGAAATTTAGTTTGGTGGGACATGACTGGGGAGGAGCAATATCTTGGGCTTTTGCAGAAAAGTTTCCTGAATTACTAAATAAATTAATTATCATTAACGCCCCCCATCCTAAAATCTTTAGAAAAAAAATAGAATCTAGCAAAAAACAGAAACGATCAAGTGGATATATTTTCCAGATGCTTAAACCTGGAGGAGAAGAAGCTTTTTATAGAAATGATTTTCAGTTGTTAAAATTTGCTATTTTTCAAAATACACGAAATAAAGAAGCGTTTAGTGAATTTGATAAGCAGAAATATATTGAAGCGTGGTCTCAACCAGGTTCAATATTAGGAGGCGTCAATTATTACAGAGCAAATACTAAAATGGAAGGATTGACTGGAATAATTAAAGTCCCCACATTAGTTATATTTGGAATGAAAGATAATTATGTAAGACCCGGAGTTCTTGAAGGTTTAGATGAGTATGTGGAGAATCTAACTATAATTCGTGTTGAAAATGCATCCCACTGGGTAATGCATGATGATCCAGAAATAGCAATTTCAGCTATTAAAGATTTTATAAAATGAAACAATATTTAATTAAGAGACTCAATTAAAATTAAGAAATATAGGTTTAAAA
>WJIN01000225.1 GCA_014730295.1 Promethearchaeota archaeon
GAAGAAATAAGAGAGCTGGGACTCAAAAAATGAGCACCCCATAATTTATCTTGCAAGAAGGATTTATACTCTTTTCTTAGAAAACGAGAAGAATGCCCCTTAATTGTATTTATATCCTTAGGAATATCTAACATGGGCTTTGCAGAGATCAATAAATGAACGTGGTCCATACCCCATTCGATTTCCACCACTTTTACCTCAAAGTTCTCTGATAGTTCAATAATCTTTGTTTTTAGAGCCTCAATAATACCAATCCCCTCTATAAACACGGGTTGACGGGATTTTACTACAAAAATTAAGTGGTATGTGAGAGTATAGACCCTATGAGCATCTTTTCGATATTCCACCATACCTTAATAAAGTAGAGAGGATAAAAACGATAAAACTATTTGAGTTTAGTGATTTTTAAACGTATTCATCCACGCCCCAAGGGACGTGGCTTTCTGCCTAAAAAACGGTAAAAAAAACCTAAATTATGTTCGGTATTCTTTAGAAATTGTTTCCTTTTCAACATGTTTTTTTCTATTAACCCCGCTTAAGATTGTTGGAGTATTTCTAAGAAATAAATTTGTCGATTAATCTATGTTCATTGAGTTCTTTGAGAGATCGGATTTTCTTTTTCAATAAGTAATTTTTTAGTTTGAAATACATATTCGGTAACCACTCAATAAAAATTGAATAGATAATGAAGAAAAAACTTAGTCTTTAGACTTGGATCTAAACATTTATTTTTATAAAAACGGAATCTCCTGAGTTTCTCTCACTTTTAGAAACGGAAAAATAGGTTTTATGAGATCCTTTGCCGAACGAAATTTGCTTATTTCAAGCTCTTCTCTCTCCAGTTCATTACAGAATCTCTCTTCGAAAAATTGGATATATTTATCCATCGCTTTCATTAGGATTGAGGTGGGATTTCGGGTTAAGAATATCACTAAAATTTTTTTACCAGAGCGGATCATTATGGTTTCATCCTTACTCGAAATTGATTCAAGCGGATATTTTGACTTAAGAACTTTATCAAATACAAAGCTGAGGCTGGAGATGAATCCAGAGAAAAAATTTTCTTCAATTTTTATATTAGAGCCGCATTCAAACTCAATTGAATGGATTGCTAATCCATTTTTATAAGTTACTAACAATAGTAAATGATCTCCATGCAATCGATAAATATAATTAAGATCATAGAGGTATGTAGCTATAAAAACAAATAAACCGAACATAGGAAGGATATCGCCTAAAAAGCCTATTTCTTCTAAAAATTCGGGTAATGTAGAAAAGAATCCAATATAATCTACTAAGGAGTGAAAGATAAACCCAATAAAGGCTAAAGATAATCCTATAATAAACCCCGCGGCTCTTTTTTCTCTCGTATCGTGATATACTTTATAATAGGTGTAAATTCCAAAGATCAAGGAGAAGAATGCTAAATTATTATATCCAATATCTGCTAAAAGCCATATATTATCACTTTTCGAACTTGAGATTAGTTCGAACCAAATTATTAAAAGATGAGAGAATATCTGTAAAAGGAATAATCCAAACGCACATAACATGCGCATATTATGTGGTCTGGGAGTTGAGAGATATTCCAAGAATAAATACAGGAAAAAAAACTGGAAACCCCAAAAGATCAATTCCAAGGCTAAAATAATTGTATCAAGATATAAGAAAGAGGGGAGAATATCACTCATATGGAGAATGGCAAAGATGCCCCCCAAAATACCAAATAGTGGGATCAGAGTGAGATAAGGCACGGAAAAATTGTCTTTCGCAAGTTTATATAACAGAACTAGTAATAAAATGGTATAAAACCCAATAATAAAGATATAAATTGAAGTTTCTAAGACTATTTCCATAATCTTGAAAATTTTTCTTTAGTATAATTCTAATAGATCTCTTTCTGTACTTGAAATTCGTTTAATTCAAAACTTATAATCCCAATACCTCTTCATCTATAATAGAAAAATAAATTATTTAAAAGTGTTTACTATTCTGTAAAAAGATTGTCAAAAAACCCTATTCATGAGAATATTCCGTGATTTTTAGGAATGGAAAGATTTGACTGATTATTTCTTTTGCGTCTTGAAATTTTGAAACTTCTGTAGATTCCACTTTTAATTCCTCCTTAAACTTTTTCTCAAATCTCTGGATATATCTATCTAAAGCTCTTGCTAAAATGGAGGTTGGCTGTTTTGTGAGTACAATCACCATTATTTTTTCACCTGAACGTAGGAGAATTGACGCGTCTTTACTAGAAATAGTATCTATCGGTGATGGGGATTGAAGGATATTATCAAAGACAAATGTTAAACTACTGATAAATCCAGAAAATAGATTCTCTTCAATTTTTACTTTCCTTTCGGTTTCAAATTGCACACTGTGAATTGCAACTCCGCTTTTATATGTGACCATTAACATGTAATGATCATGGGGCAATCTATAGATATAATCTACATCAAAAATATAGGTTATCAGAAAAATGATAAGCCCTGTTAATGGAAATATATCTCCGAGAATCCCAATATCATCGAGCCACGTGGGAAGAGTACTAAAGAATCCGATATAATCTACAAGAGAATTTACTATATAACCCGACCCCGCTAATATAAGCCCGATAATGAACCCTATTGCTTTTTTCTCTTTCGTATATCTATATAATCTATAGTAGGTGGGGATCCCAATTATCCAATAGGCAAAAATGGCTAAATTGTTATATCCGAAATCCGCTAAAAGCCATAAGTTCTCAACAGCAGTGGGAGAAAATGAAGCAAACCACACCATCAGCCAAAGAGACATATTTTGAATTATTAACAATCCAAACATAATAATAAGACTCCATAACTGAGGTCGAATTCTTGAGATATCTTGAACAAACAAATAGAAGAAGAACAATTGCAATCCATAAAACGTCAATTCCAAGATTAAATATATCCGTGAATATGGTCCAAAATTGGGGAGGATTTCTGTACTATCAATAATTGCGAACAATGCTGCCATAAGGCCGAAAAATAGCAATAAAAGCAGAAAAGGGGCTGAACGATGCTTCCTAGTCGTCTGATAGGTAAAAAGAATAAACAATATCGTAAAAAAGCAACCGATTAGGATGTTAATGATTACATTAATTTCTAAACTCATGGTGTTGATAATTTTATTTAGTATTTGATATATGTTAGATCTAGTATATAGAAAAATACTCCAATACTTTTTTGATACTAAAAATAATTTTTGGCTAAAAATCTATGGATTAGTCTCAAAAACGAGTCAATTTTTATTTTTTAACAAATCATTATTTTCCAGTGGACTTATCAGTTGTTTTACTTCCATTTTAAACGAAGAGAAGAGTTTCTCTCTCTCATGCTGAAGGACATTCGCTTTCTCTCCGAATTTTTGAACAAATCCCTCTTTTATTGTCCTCAATTTCTGAGATACTAATTCAGTGTTGCTCTGTAATTTTGATTTCAACACTAGTATGGAATTGGTAACTGGTTCTTCAATTAAGAAAAAGAGTGCATTATCCAAAACCATTATATTGATTTCATCTTCTTCAAACTCACCAGCAGCTTCCTTTAATCCGTATAAAAAATGAGAGACCACCGAACGATTCGGTTTCTCAATTTGTTCTTGATCGTTAATATAAATTAATATGGATGAACCACTGTAGTCCAACAGATAAATCCACAATATATCTTTCATTTGATTTTAATTTCAAGTATAATTTTAATCAATTTTAATTTGATGGGATGAAGATTTGTTTATCAATTAATTGGGAAATAGTCTCTGCAATTTTATAATTAAACTCTTGATTGGGGAATAAAAAAGATACGAAAAAGAATCTTAACTGGTTTTTTTTGATTATATTTTGAGCCTTTTCAAGAATCCAGAGCTGACTATTTGTTAATTCGGTCGTTGAGGTAGCAGAAATTTTTAGAGGTAGTATAAATTCAATATTTAGGTAGGAATTAATTATCTCTTCTAATCCCTTAAATCTTGTCCTATCTCCCTTGAATTTTTCTAATTCATCCTCAAACGTACTTTCTATCTCATAGGAAAGGGATGCGGTTATATCTAAGAAATCTTTTGAAGGTTCTCCATTAAGGATTACGATCGTTCTGATATTCTTATAATCTGACATAATTATTTTCAGATTTTGATATTCTAATTTCGCAGTTTGAGTTTTTTGATAACTTCCCGCCAATTCTAATCCAAAAATTTTAAATGCGTTAAGATATCCGGATACTAAAGTTGGATCTATTTTATCCCCCATAAAGGATCTTTCATAGATATTTAATCCAGAATTCTTATGTGAAATCATTATATAATTCAGCTTGAGGATATCTAAATATTGATTAATCTGTTTTTTTCTCCGCTCTATTTTTATATGTCGATACCTTTTAATGCCAACATAGGTACTAAAACTCGCAATAATCCCGATTATTACAAAAACCAAACTCCAGACGATTATCATAGGATTTGGAGGGAGCGTAACAGAGATGCTATAGGTCTGATATCCCGCATCTGTATCGGAAACCCAATATACTTGAATTAGCCAGTTTCCATCCTTTCCTTCTTTTGGTAAATTATATCTAAAAGTAATTGTATCTGAGATGACTTCTCTTTCTTCCATATATTCTTCAAATACTTCCGAATAAAGCATAATAAATGATACATTACCTGCCATATCGGGAGGATTAACGGAAATAGTAATCTCCTCTCCTGCAAGATATTTCGATTTCGGGACATATATCCCCAGATCTTTATTATCAGAATTGAAACTAATGTTAAACTGAGCATCATCAATAAGATTGTGAAGGATAAGGAGAAAATTATCTCTAATGAGTATATTCTCATCATCAGTTTTATTTTGCCCGTCCTTAAAGACCGAAGGATTGTACCAATGATTTGGGAAATAGAGTCTGATTGAATAGTTTTCTCCAACTTTATGAAATGGATTGATAATTCTCCACGTGTTAACCATACCTTCTCTAATCAATAAACTCCCTGCTTCTGAAAATTTGTTATTAATTCGGAGTCTATAAGATATATTGAATTTTAGCTCAACGGATATATTATTTAATATGGAGATATGGAGATTCTGTGTATAGTAAGGTATATTGCGGTTTTTAAATGATAATTTTCCAGATCCCATCGATGTCCGATTTTGAACGATAAAATGATTATCGTTGATATTTGCTGTCATATTAATATCTAAGGGATTATAGGTTTCATTTGTAGTTTGGACCAGTTTATACAAAAAAGTTTGATTTGTAACTCCATTAGACCAAGTTTCATCATATTCAGAAGTATGCAGGTTGGAAATCTTTGGATTTATATCATTTATAGCCCAATGATATTCTGCGCTTTTATCCGAATAGTTTTGGTTAATCATAACTAGAGAATAATTTCCTACTGAGAGTGTTATTGGGTTAGAATGAAAATCTTGATAATACCAATTCCATGTATTCGAGATATTTAAAATCTTGGATCTTATTTCTGTACCAGTTGGTTTATTATTAATATCATCGTATTCTTGGAAACCAAAGGAAATATCTTGACTTGGTTCATTATAAGTTCTTCCATATATATAGACTCCAAATATGGTTGTTGGAATAGTTATTTTTAACTGAACCGAAAGTCCTAGCTTTTTTTGAATTACATTCTGATACCAAATTACTCCGAAATCAGAATCATTCTCTTCAATTATTTTAATTTCCTTCCCCATTTTGATATCTGTAAAATTCATTTCTAAATCTGTAAGATTCCAGTCTTCATCAGGTAGTTCTATATCTATCTGATTGTAACAAGCTTTTGATCCATTTGCTTCCGTAAACTCAGTAAATTCAAATGAATGACTCAAATTCACTGATTGATTTGAATTTTGCGAAATTTGAATTCCACAGTCTCCAAAATTATTTTTACAAAGCAATGCGACGGATATAATTCCATTTAGGCAAAATAAAACGAAAAAAGCTATAAAGAGACACTTATCGCTCAATTTGCGTGGAACATACATAATTATTACACTTATACCTAAAGCATATATGAATCATCTAGTCTTTAAAATCTTCATTTCTTTTATCCCACCTACATTCTAAAAATGTATCGATAATCTATTTACTAACAGATAATCTACTCATTTAGGGTTCTCATAATTTCATTTATCAAGGTTTTAAAGACGTATTCAACATTTTCTCCGATTTTCGCAGAACATTCTATAATATCAAAAAAATACTCCGATTTATATACTGGACTGATATCCTCTTCGGTACAGTCTCTATGATGTTCAAGATCCGATTTTCCCCCAACAAGTAAAATAGGAATATCATTTCTATTATCAGGCAGTCCACTTTGAAATACAGAAACCCAATCGTTAAAATTCTCTAAGGTTTCTTTTCGACTGATATCATACATGAAAATCCCTCCAAATGCACCCTTCGCATAGGATGGCAAAAGAAATCGAAATCGATCTTCACCACCGAAATCCCAAATCTGGAGTAGTATTAGTTTCTCATTCATTTTAAAGTGTTTAACATGGATTGCCGCACCGAGAGTAGGTTTGGTATTATGATCAAATTGGTTTGTAACAAATCTCTGAACGAGGGAGGTCTTACCAACACCAGATTCTCCAAATATACAAATTTTATAGGTTAATCCAACATTTGAACTAATGATTCTTACACCTTTTCTAAATTATTTGATTTTGTTCATATAATTCCCTCTAATTGAAATATGATAAACAAGAAGTCCACATATTCAAAGTGAGGAAGTTATTCTATCTGTAAATATCCCGGTAAATCTCTATACAAAATAATAATTATTAATTCATATATATAAATCACTAGTAATGATATTTGACAATAATGAGAAAGGCTCCCGACTAGGGTATTATCATTCAGATTTGAAATACTAACAGAGAGCCGCAATAAGTAGAATTTGGGAATCTATAAATTGCCGTTCCACCAAAACGGTATTTCTATCGTCTCGAAATGATCATAATCATATACCAGAAGCTCGTCTTGATTAAGGATAAACGCAAATCCACTTAAAAAGGTGGGCATCTGTGTTCCCGTATAGAGACCAAACCATCCCAATCGCAAACACATTAATATAAAGTCGTGGGAAACATGAAGGTCAATTCCTCTTTCAGGACTATCCTTCAGTTTGCTCCATATTTCGTATGCCGCATTTTTCGCATATTCTTTAAATGGCATAACCATATTTTCAGGATAGAGCCCCGCGCTCCATCGGTATAGCAAACGATACAGAGGATATTTAGTCGCCTCTCGGTAAAAATCATTCGGAGATATTTTAATATCATATAATGAGCTAAGAGTTCCTATTATTTCAGAACGCACTCCATTCTGGTTCAATCCTTTGTAGATGTTTTCTGCAGTCTCCCGACATCTTTGTACTTGGCTGTGAAATAATCGTATAGGTCTATCAGTTGGCAATTGTTCTCCAAATTCTCTCGCAACTTCATGTCCCAATGGAGTTAAATGATCTTTTTCATGTTCGCGAATATTATTTGAATCATAGCGGTGTGAATGGCGAATTACCATAATAATTTTTTTGTCATCTGGAAATTGTTTAAGACCTTGAAGTAATTGATATGCTCTTTTCGTCCACTCGGATCTTTGCCATGTGTTATTTTTAATCATTTTCCCTATATTTTTTCGTAAATTGAATAAATAAATTCCTATTTATTGGAAAATACGCTTTTCCTATTTAATTGAACATATGATTCTATTAAAATTCAATCATTAGATTCTATATAGAAACAATTCTTATTACTTTTAAAGGAGAGGGGTATGCAAAAATAATAATTCATTATATTATCCCCATGATCCTTAACATCTAAATTCCAAATATTATGATTTTAATTCCATTCTATAGATGAACCTTTTGTTAGGTATTTAACCTTCAAATTTAGAAACCAACTTAGGATATGGGATATATCAAGAATCAAGGATCTGGTGCCTTCAACCAGTTTAATATTGCGATTATCATAGAATGCTAGGAACAATTGGTATATTTCCCCATCACTAGTTTTTTTCTTCAAAGCTCGTATATAATCAATTTTGTTTAATTCAATCCTCTTAATATGATTTTTTCTGAAATAGCGTTTATTTTTCTTACAAAGATCATTTTGAATATCAAAGGAATAGATAATTTTCAAATTTCTAAGATAAAGCCATTGAATAAGGCTTATGATAATAATTATTATGTTGATTAAGGTAAATATCAAAATTGTTATCCACTGCCCAACAATGATTAGAAGAGAGCTGTCTATAAAGAGAAATACTAGAATTGAATTGATTATAAATACCAATAAAAAGGCTGTTAAACCCACTTTTATCAATAAGTTCGTACTTTTATAAATTTCTATTCTTAGTATACGCCCCTTTTTAAGATTTATTTCTATTGCATCTAAAATGGAATATTTTTTTATTCTGTATGTTGATTTTCCGTTTTCTATTTCTATAAAACCGACATAACCAGTTTTCTCTTTATAGTTTTTCCTATATTTCTCTTTCTCATTAATAACTCGTAAATGGTCCACCACATCATCAAGATCAGTTATTTCTTTTTTATTGACCCTTAACTTAGATACTAAGCTCGAATATTCTGTGTCTAATAGTTCATCTTTTCTCTTATAATATTTCCTAAGCTTTTCGGTGAGCTTCTTATCAATAATTGCTATTATTAAGATAGTAATAAAATAATACCCGACTACATAAACTCCGTAATATAAGACCATAATATAGTCTTGAGACTCTTCTAAGACAACAATCAAGGTTCCAATTAACCCTAAAACAATCATAAACCCCAAAAATACCAATAAAATTCTTAATCTAAAAGCTCTTTTTTTGGATTGTTCTTTATTGAAATTGATAAATTCATTTTGCGTAAAATTAAACAGAGCAAGGATCCTCACTTTAATCCTGTCTTTAATCGTAGTCCCAATTACTTTCACTTCATCATTTCTCCTTACTCTGAGTGACTTTTCTGAATCTGTATAACAATTCCATTCAACTCTGGAAGGTGTCTTTAAGATAAAGCTGTAAATACCCTGATCTCCAGTATTAAACTCATTTCTTTTGTTAGATCTTACTCTAATGACTTTCCCCTCATATATGTCTATATTATTTCCAAATTCTTTCCGAACAACAATATATATTAAGACTCCAATAATTCCTGCAATAACAATAAATATTGGCCATTTTAATTGAACCGCATATCTTCTCTTTAAATCCTCGTAAACCCAAGCCGCTAAATAGATATGCGTTGACAAACCTCCAAATATTATAAATAACAGAAAAGGCAGACTTAAATATTCCCAAATAGCAGAATATTGAGATAAAAGATATAACATAATACTCTATTGCGGTAAGTTGGATAATAAGATTATATAGTAATTTTTATGATTCTCAGCCTTTTAATTGTTTTGGCATAGACTTCTATATAATAAGTACTGATAAAACCAAACATAAAAGTTTTAAAATTTTTGTTAACGATCCTATACATGGGGTCAAGTATTACTTCTCAAATTCTAAGGGTTGATTTATCACACGAACAAATTTCAATTGAAAATCCCGAGGATATCTTTTATCGGCGCTATTTCGGAGGGCAAGGATTTATCTCATACTACTTATTAAACGAGTTAGAAAAAGGAATAGATCCTCTTGGTCCGAAAAATAAGCTTATTTTCGCTGCGGGGCCGATAACGGGGGTTCCAATCGCAGGTACGGGGAGACATGCGGTAGGAGGGAAGTCCCCTTTAACTGGAGGGTATGGACAAGCAGAAGTCGGAGGTTTTTGGGGTACCGAATTGAAAAAAGCTGGGTTTGATTGCGTTATCATTGAAGGTAAAACAAAAGATCCACTCTACCTCTGGATTAAGGATGGCGAAGCTGAGCTGAGAGACGCGAGCCACCTTTGGGGAAAAGTCACAGGTGAGGTGCAAGATCAGCTGAAAAAGGATCATGAAGAAAAATTACTCCGAGTCGCGCAAATAGGCCCAGGGGGAGAGAAATTAGTTCGCTATGCGTGTATTATCAATGATCTGAGAGATGCTGCAGGGCGTAATGGTCTAGGAGCGGTTATGGGCTCAAAACAATTAAAAGCGATTGCGGTGCGAGGCACGAAAAAACTTGAAATCAACTCAAATGAAAGACTTAAAGAAATTCGAAAGTATTTTAATGAAAAATTGCTAAAACCTTATACTGAGATATTTAAATACGGAACTCCGGTAAGTGGAACGATGCAGCAATTCGTCGAGGTGGGAAATCTACCGATTAGAAACTTTCGCGATGGAACATTTGATGCGGATGGATTGGATCCGAGGTATGTTGATGAAGAGGTGGATCTTAAAAAAGAAGGGTGTTATGCCTGTCCATTACGTTGCAAAAAAGTGGTGACTGTAGATGATAAGTGGGAGTATGATTCAAATTATGGGGGCCCCGAATATGAGACTCTCGCGGCATTTGGTTCTAACTGTGGAATTAATGATTTTGAAGCAATTAGTAAAGCGAACGAGCTGTGCAATAAATATTCTGTGGATACTATTTCTGCTGGAGTTACGATAGGATGCGCGATGGAATGTTTTGAGAACGGACTCTTGACCACGGAAGATACGGATGGTATTGAATTGACCTTTGGCAATGTGGATGCGATGATCAAAACACTCGAAAAAATATGTAAACGAGAGGGATTTGGTGATATGCTTGCCGAGGGTACTAAGAAAATTTCCGAACATTTGGGCGATAGTGTGGAGAAATATGCAATACAAGTGAAAGGACAAGAATTACCGATGCATGAACCCCGCCTAAAACAAGCCTTAGGGGTTGGTTATGCAATTTCTCCGACTGGGGCGGACCATATGCACAATTTGCATGATACTGCGATTAGTAATAAAGCTAGCGTGAAATCATTTAATTCATTGGGCATCTTAGAACCATTAGCGTTAGACGACTTAGGACCGAAAAAGATGCGAGCATTAATGTATCATATGAATAAACGGATGATGGAAAATTGTCTGGTTATGTGTTTCTTTATCCCATGGGATTTGCACTACCTAAATGGGATCGTTCGGGCCGGGACTGGGATGAATACAACGTGCTGGGAATTAATGAAATTGGGTGAACGAGTAACTACATTGTCACGGATCTATAATTTACGAGAGGGATTGGGTAAGAAAGACGATATGCTTCCAGAGCGCTTTTTCGAGCCAACCACTTCTGGTGTTCTCTCTGAAACTGCTATAGACAAGGATAAATTTATAAAAGCCCGAGAAATCTATTACCAAATGATGGGTTGGGACACGGAGGGTGTGCCTACAGAAATCAAACTTGCTGAACTCGATATCAGTTGGGCAGCAGAGCATATTCCTAAGTTTTAAAGTTTTACTTTTTTGAAGCCTTATCTAAGCAATCTTCTAATTTTTAAACAATTAATATCCACATTTTTGAAATCTTACTAAATCCTATTCTATTTTTTCATACAAAACAGTTTATTTTAAATATGACCGATAGTCAAATTATGACCAAAAGTTTAAATAGTAATTTTACTTTATAACAAATAATGACCCTTGGTCTAGTATCTGAACTATCAGTCAATTTACTAATAGGTGAATCAAATTGAACACAAATAAATCTAACGAAGAAGTGAAGAAGACTCGAAAAGAGAGACAACGAGAACGACATCGAAATGAAATTATTGAAGCAGCTGAACGATTATTCCTCTCTCAAGGCTTTGAAAACACCACTATGAAAGAAATCGCACAAAGCGCAGAATTCGCCAAAGGAACGCTCTATAACTATTTTGAATCAAAAGAGGATCTTTATCTGGCAATAGGAACAAACGCCTATGATATATTGATCCAGATTACTTCAGAATTTATTAACAAGAAAGAACCAGGAATAGGACAACTCATGGCCGTGGGATACGCCTATTATGAATTTACCAAAACCCATCCTGGGTATGCTTCCATCTTTCATGATATTTCGATTCGAATACCAGAATTATCTAAAAAGAAACCAAAAAATTACACGAAAGCAGAGAAAGAATATTTCGGGCAAGCGGGAAAATACAGAGACCTCTTCATAGAAGTAATAGGGAAAGCTGTTAAAAACAAAAAAATACGCTCGGATATTGATCCAATGATGATCGGCATCACTTTATCAAGTCTTTCAAGCGGATTAATTAAAGAACTCGAGCAGAGCAGAGACTTTTTGGAAAGAATGAAATTTGATGCTGATGATATAATTGGATTTGTTTTTAGTATGATAGCTGACGGCTTAAAACCAAGGGAAAACGAAAAAAAACTAAAAGAAGAGGTGTAAATTATGGGAAAAATATTAGTGGTGTATTACTCGCTGACTGGAAACACTAAATTTGTTGCTGAACACATAGCTAGTGAAATAAATGCGGATATTGAAGAGGTGAAACCAGTCAAAGATCTCGACCCAGATAGTGGATCTAAATATTTCTGGGGCGGAATGAAGGCAAAGATGAAGTCTAAACCGAAATTGGAGGATTTAACGTATAATCCATTAGACTATGATGTAGTTATTCTGGGGACACCAGTATGGGCGTGGACCCTTTCGCCTCCCATTCGATCCTACTGCTCAGATTTCAATCTTGAAGGTAAAAAGATTGCCTTATTTACCAGTAGTAGCGGGAATGGGGTTAAAGCTATGGAAAGGTTTAAGAGATTCATGGATAAAAGCATTATTATAGGTGAAAATCGCTTTAAAGATCCGTTAACTAATGACCCCGAGCAAGCAAAAAGTCAAGCAATTACTTGGGTGAATGAACTAATGAATGTGATAGAACAAAACAATCATACTGAAAAATAAAAGTGATGATGAAAATGGGAACAAACAAGAAATTAACTAAGTTCAGAAAAATCCTGATATATTTTTGGATGATGGTCCTTCCTATAACGTTTAATTGGATGTCTCCAGTTTTAATTATTATGGGAGGATTTGAGGGGTATATCACCATGAGTTTTGTGGTTTTTAGTGCATGGTTTATATCATCATTGTTTCTAGGAAGGGCATATTGTGGGTATGCATGTCAATGGGGCGCTGCCCAAGAAGTTTTGGGAGATGTGGTGCCAAAAAAACTCGACCCGAGCAAAAAGAAGCGAAATCGAAAGATTAAATATGGTGTCTTTGTAGTATGGATTCTTTTTGTTATCTTGGGTCCAATATTAGCGGGGGGATTTATCAACGGAATCAATATCTTCTATCCTGGTGAAGTCTCCGATCCGCTCAGCTTAATTTCATTTGACCCGAGCGCGATTGGGCAGTTGATCTTCTATTTTGGAATCTTAGGGAGCGTGGTCGTTCTTTTTGTCCTTGTTGGAGGGCAACGTGCGTTTTGTAATTATGCATGTCCGATGAGCGTTTTAGGAATAATTGGAACAAAAATAATGAATGTTTTGAAATATCCGGGATTACATCTGGAGGCAGATAAGGGAGAATGCACCCAATGTAAACAATGTTCGAAAGCATGTGTGATGAGTCTTAATGTACATGATTTAGTCCAAAGTGAGTGTATGTACGATCCTGATTGTATTTTATGTGGATCATGTGTGTCCACGTGTCCTCAAGATGTTATCAGTTATTCATGGGCATGGAAAACGAGAATTCACTCTAAAAAAGAGAAACCTTTTAAAGAACTTGTAAATATTGAACACCCGCAATATTAAGGTATAAAAATTTCCTTTTTCTTACTCTATTTTTTCTATAATTAATTATCTATGATTATCTATATAATTGGTTGGAAATTCACTTATCAAGAACCACCAAGTGATTTTTTTTAATTTTAAGGAATGGGAAATGCTCTTTAATTAATTTATTGCTCTCTTGAAATCTTCCAAGATGTTTTGTTTTGGATTCTAATTCGGATTTAAATTTTTCTTCAAATCTAATTACAAATCGTTCGAGTGCTCGGGTTAACATCGCAGTGGGATGATGTGTCACGAACGCAAATAATAATTCTTTTTTAGAACGAATCAAGATGGACGCTTCTTTTCCCGAAACATTTTCAATAGAGCTCGGGGATTTTAAAACATCTTCATAGACATAATTTACATTGGAGATGAACCCAGAGAAAAAGCTTTCATTGATTTCAATATCTTTCTTGGATTCGAATTCTGCAGTATAAAGCGCGATTCCATTTTTATGAGTAATCATCAGCAAAAAGTGGTCGTGAGGCAATCGATAAATGTAATCTATATCTCTGAGATATGTAATCATAAACAGAAGTAAACCAATCATCGGAAAAAAGTTAATAAAAGCTCTAACTGAGTCTGGCCAGATGCGAATATAATATAATAAGGTGATGGTATCATACACAGAATTTAAAATAAAGCCTAGTGAACCTATAAAAAGACCGGAAATGAATCCGAACACTTGTTTTTCTTTGGTATATTTATAAATTTTGTAATAGGTTGCGATCCCAAAAAACAAAAATACATAGAGCGCAGAAATATTAAACCCCACTCCTTCCAAAATCCAAGAAATTATTAATATTTCCTCAGAAATTGAGGAACTCAAAACTATAAATAAAAGCGCAATTATTTGGGTAATTAAAAGACCATACATAAACATTAACCTCGACGTTTTTGGTTTCATTTCAGAGATATCTTCAAGGAATAAATAGAAGAAGAAAAATTGTAGACCATAAAAGAATAATTGAAGAAGTAAGAAATAATTAAAACTCTGAAAAAAGGTTGTACTGCTGCTAAAAATCGCAAAAAAACCTCCAAACACTCCAAATATTAGATTTATTAATAAATATGGCGCTGGACGATGCTTTCGAGTGGTCTTATGAATAAAGAACCCTAAAAGTATGAGATAAAACCCTACTATCAAAATATTAATGATTAAATCCATACTAATATCCACTCTGATCATCACCTATCATAACTAATTGACTTAGAAATTATTGAAAATTAGAACATATTCCTCTAATTCATCTAATCCCATATTTAAATAAGGTGCTCTTAGTATTAAAATGCTCAGAATTCCTTATCTTCAAGGGACTTATGTGAAAAAACCAAATTCTCATTTTAGAGGGGATTTAGCTATTATAAATTAAATGATTTGAATGGATTATTAAAATAAACTTTAAAATAAATGAGGTCTAATTCAATTTGATAAGGATAATGCGAGACATTGATGGCATCATTCGAGAATTGAGTAAAGGGTACACACCTCAGCGGGAAGGTTCAAAACCTCGGATCATGAAAATTTATGATAAAACCTTTAAACCACTGGTAAATCGAAAGGATTTGGATACCTTTTTCAAATTGTATGAATATGAGGACCCCACCATACAAGCGTGGGCATTTTTGGGAATATATCAAATCTTAGAGAATAAAACCTATTTATATGGTGAAGATAAGGAACGCTTGGATGATACTATCATGAGTGTTTTGCATAATACCCGCAAATTTAGCTATGTTAGTGGAGATATCGAAACCACCACGAGCATTCGCACCCATCATGCCCGCCGAATCAGCTGGTTACATCCTGATATCGTATTTGAACCCGTTTATGAATATGTACAGGAAAAAGCTCCTGAGATAGATGAGGTGATTAGCGAACTCTTAGTCGATTTACTCTCCAAGAAGGATGACCCCAGAGTCGAACCATTATTATTGGAATTTGCCGAGAATATTCCTCCGTTTGAAATTGAATCAAAACTGAAGATTATACGTGCATTTGAGAATTATGGACAACAAAAAGGATTAGATTCTAAAGATAAAATTACAGCGGTTTTTAAACGCTTTTTAGATATGATATGGGAAAAGCGACAAGAATCGGGAGAGAATAGTATAACTGATGGTGAAGAAAAATTAGAACAAAGACTTATTCGAGTTGGGGCGAATTTAGAACTCGATTTAGAATTCGAAACACTCCGATTTCTTAAAAATGTGAATAAACCTTTTGATACCCTTGATCAAGTTGCCGAGCATTATAAGGAGAATGAACAGTTTCGCACCTTGTTGATGGAGAAATTAGAAAAGGCGAAAACACAACGTATCATTAAGGATTTACTAAAAGCAATCGCCATAATTCAGAGTGAAATACCTGATTGCCAGCAACTCATCATCGATAAGATTAAAGCTTATGAATTTAATGACACCGAGTTGATAATTAATATGATGGAATCAGGACTTCTTAATGAAAATATTATTTTGCAGATGCTAAAAGAAGGGGAGGAATGGGAATTGGTGTTTGTTCGCGAGTTGCTGAACCTGTACCCAAAAAAATTAGAGTCGTGGGACACAATACGAGAGGAAATAATATCCATTCTGACCGAATTTCCAGATCACCCTCTTAACAAAGAATCGGATTCTGAACTATATACCCTGAAAAAATTCGCATTACAAGTGACGATCGATTTAAAGCATCCCAAACTAGTACATTATTGTCTTGAGAATTTTTTAAGGTTCGAAGATGAAGATTTACGTAAAATGGCTTTATTCGCTCTTATTACGTTTGGAACGGATGATATATTAACTGAACTTCGCAAAGTAATGAGCAAAAATGAGGAAACGAGAAAGTATGTAAAAACGTTCTGGGACCAACTCGAGCGTCGGGACTGGAAATTTTACTATTAGAAAAAGAAAGGTTATATTGGAGGGTAATTATTATTCAGTATTCTGCCCTTTTTTCATTTCTTCTCCATTATTTCTTGATTTCACGGCACCGCATACGGGACAAAAAAGTATATTATCCTCTTTATCCTTATAGGGGACTAAGAGGGCTCCACAATGTTCGCAATTTGGACTCATTCTTATGATTCTCTTGAAGTGAAGGAATTGGCATAAATGGGGGGTATTTCAAGGGAGTTCTAAGGAAACTTCTGCAACCTCTCCCTCATCGGTTTTTTGATTGAAACGATTGAATCTCGTACAATCACAAACCCTGTGTAAAGGATGTCTTTTGGTGTTCCTCACTCCCTTGAAATACATAATATATATGTGATACCTATTATTAAAGCATTAGGAACTTAACAAGTTTAACAGTCCTATTCAGCTTTCTCAAGTGTCCTAGGGTCTTTTTTTAATAAATCTATACTCTTTTTGTCGATCCTCAATACTTTTTGGATTTAATATGTTTTTGTTAATTTGGTTGAAACACTTGTTTTAGTATATTATCTGCTCTTTTATATCTATAATTTTAATAGAGAAGAATTATAAAGAAATTTGAACAATTTGAAGTATGAACGATTATGAATATCATGAAGGAAATATTTTTAGTATTGTCGCAGGTTTTATTAATGTCTTGGCAATCTATTTATTTTCTTGGTACGCATTTCTGGACGGGGGCACGACTTATTATGCCTATGGAATTCCCACACTGAAAAATTGGATTGCGATGATAAGTAATCCTGGGGGATTCGCAGCGAGTATTGGTACGGAATTATGGATTATAATTATTTTAATTATCCTTGTATTATGGTTCTTAATTTCCCCACTTCTTCAGTTTGGCGGATATTCAAGTTCAGAAGCCGGAATTCTTGGTTCAATTCCTCCGATTATTGTGGGATTGATCTTCTTATTCTATAGCCTCAATGTGATTTCGACTGATTTTTCGGGTATTATGTCCATATTTTGGGAGGCAGGAGCTGTTGTCGAAGGATTAATCCCTCTCCATCTCGCTTTAGTAGGGATTCCTGGTGCGGTTGGTATGTATTTAATGATTATTGGGGGATTTGTAGGGCTCATTGGTTCAATCTAATACCCTCTTCGATTTTTTTTATTCATAATCTTATTTGTCTCTTAGAATTGAATTAAATTAGGTTTGAATCCAATGAAATTAATAGTACTCTTTTTATAATAAAATCAATAAGAGTGATATTCAAGAATGATATCGTTATAGACATTAAATTGTCCGTCCTTTAGGTTTATAAGACTTAGAGATGTATATTTATTGGGTTTTGAAAGATATTTGTGAAGATCTCGAAAGGTCCTCCTAATAGTAGGCGGGATTAGAGGTTTATTTTGAGTTGATTTCAAAATGAAGTGGTTCTCCACATTTGATACATTTATTCGCTTTTGTTAGGCAAAGATTCCCACAATTCGGGCATATAATCTTTTTGATTTTATGAAATTCACCTTTCTTTTCCTCTTCCATAGGTTCCACCTCTCCAATTTAGAATTAGACTATTTTTTTTATTTCTACTAGATTCTTGTGTAAGGATTATTTTAAATCCTAAAAAAATTAATTATTTCATTTTATAGGACTTTCTTTATGGGACATTTATCTATACCCTAATATGTTATTATCGAAATATTTTAGAAAAATCTTTTAAGATGTTCATATCCTTTCACGGTTGAGCTTTAGTTCTTATATTCTGAACTAATCTAATGAGGAAGACATTAAAAAAAATTGTATAATTTTGAGTAATGTGAAAGAGATTTTACAAAATAATGCAAAAAAAAGTCTATATCATTTTTATGTCTCTTTAGAATACTTTTCTTTCAAATACCGCAGTTGTTCTAATAGAGGATTCTCCACTGGCACATTTCGGATTTTGATGGAATATATGGTTGATGATGAGCCAGTTTCTATGGGATTATCTAAATTAATGATTATATCGTAATTACCCCTTTTGTATATTGACTTTGATTTAGCTATGTTATATATATTTTGATAAGGCGCAAAAATGTAACTTTCAGGGTATTTAACAAGCACCTTTTTGGTGGAGAATAGAAATATAGAATTTGACAAATTTCTTTTTGACGAAATACAACAATACTCCATTAGAACAAAAAGCGCGAGTACCATCAAAAATAAACCTACCACCATCGCAGAATCCATAAATGAAGTGTCATCACTTGTTCTCTGTATTTCGTACACCACCCACGTAGAAATCGCTAGGAAAATAGCAATACCGATCAATATAAACACAATATTATTGGTTATCCTTATTTTCGGCTCATAAGTAAATAACATCTTCTCATCTGGATTCAGATACTTACCAAAATTCTCCTTAATATCTTCAGAGGGCTCTTTTGGAATCATTGTAAATTCTTTTATTTTGGCGGGTTGGGCATCCGAATAATCGATTCGCTTTTGGATTTTAAATGCCTCTATCTCGGTCTTTTCAACTCTATTACTATAGAGTTCGCTTTTTTTGTATAATAATCCATTATCTGCCTTCCATTTTAAGCAACGATGATAAAGTAGATCATATGCTTCGGGAAAATTATTGATCGGTCCAAAAATAATCTTATCCCTTGATTTGAGTGAGGATTGTATCAAAATTCCCTCAATATTATACCTCCATTTCACCACTATGTTTTGAGGCTTTAAAATCTTAATATAAGTAATAAGAGTATGCTCACTAAAGTATAGTTGGTGTGATGTATTATTTTTAATATGAATTATACTCCCCTCTTGAATTACTAGTTTTGAACCTTCTGGAGAACTTCTTCCTTTCATTTTATTTTGCTCATCAAATATTCCAATAGGCGCCACGATTCCAATAAAAATCCCTAATAAACTTCCAAATAATGTGAGTATGTTAAACTCTCCTATGCTTAAAAAATACAATGAAAAAATCGCGATAGGCCAACATATAATCACACTCAGAAACAAATAACCAATTAATTTTCTCCTACGTTTTCGATTTTCGTGTAATTTCGTTTTTGAAACAGAAAATTCCAATAGATTTCCAAGACCCTGAGAAGATTCCCGTTCAGCCGATCGTTCTCCAAATGCTCCAAATTCATATAAGATTGATTCAAAAATCTTTCGAAATATGGTAAAATCAGATATATCTTCAAGCTTAAACAACGGATTCTCTCTTTTAGTTTCTACATATTGAGTCTTTTCAATATCTTCTTCGGGCAATTTCTCTATTATTGTTAGATTTCCAAAATCGCCTTTCTGGTTTAGAAAAACTCTTTCTAATTTGACTCCCACGATGGATTCTAACTTAATTTTTACAATATTTAGCCTTTTATCATCATATTCGTAATGATAGATATAAAGATGGCTATCAGTTATTAAAAAATACTCCTCTCTCTTAAACATTCTTTCGAACAATGGAAAAAAAAGTGGAAATATAAAAATAGGAAAGATAAAAGTCAAAACAAACAGAGGGATATTCCAGAAATTAAACGAACCATCCAATATATCCGAGAGGGTCGTTGGTCCCAATAATGAGAGGAAAAGAATCACGATCGCTATATATCCAATGATATAGACTATTTGCCGAATTCTTTTCTTACGCTTTCTTTCTAGCTTTTTGGATACATACAAGATTGTTTCATGTTCAGGAATGCTGGTGAGCAATTCTTGTGGAACTGACATTATAGTTAATTTGGGTAAAATTTAGTTTATTACTCTAATAAGTAAAATGATGTGGAGAAAAACACAAACCAAATTATAAAGATAACTATTTATTATATATGAGAGGGCTTGATACTCTTTCTAAGGAAATGTCGCTGTATTGATACATTTTTGAATAAAATTTTTTAGAACTATTTCATTAATATATATGGGGTAATTGTTATAGCAACTAAAACTGCTGAAGACTTTCGATATTTAATTCCAAAACCCTTATTTAAAGACATCACCCAAAAGGCCGCAGAAGAATATCCTTATATTGTACATGGTTGGTTATTCGCCGAGCGACGAGATAACTTCGGTATCTGTACTAAATTCGAGGTAAATGACGATATCAATATTGCGAAAGCGAAAACACATAAAAAACCGCGCTCATGGATGCGATACCAGAAATCGAAGCTATACAATATGCGCAAATTCAAAAACGAGCGTGAAAATGTCGATATTGTGTGGCAATGGCATTCTCACCCAAAGGATAGGAAAAAACTACATAAGATGGATAAACGGATTCTCAAGTATTTGGGACAAGGTGTTATGATCATTGTGATTCCGCCTGTGCCCGAAGAAAATCAGGACGCGCACATTCTCGGATGGTATTACGATAAACGGCACCGAAAAAAGCCACGGATTGAAAAGATGGTCTTTGAGATGATCTCTGAATAAGGGTCTATTCCTAATTTTTATTTGTTTTGCTCTTTTTTATCA
>WJIN01000226.1 GCA_014730295.1 Promethearchaeota archaeon
TGATGTGTTTGTCAATGGTGAGAAAGTTCCCGCTGAATTTTGGTACGATTATGAGATAACTCCCCATGATCAATTACATATAAGCTCCGATTTTGGTTTTATTAAAAGCCAAATAAAACCGATTGAAGAAAAAATCCTTACTGAAGGGAGGAAAAGTATTGATAGCCAAGTTCGATGCAGAGATCTTTTATCTCCACAGGAATATGAAATTATGTATAACTATCTTTTCAAAACACAAAAGAATCTTTTTGATAAGGCTAATTTTGATAGTAGTTTAAAGATCGCAAGCAAAAATACTCCATATTTCAAATTCCTTATCGATGAGTCTTTATCCATTTTGGATGATTTTGATATAGTAAGAAATGCGGACGATAAACAGCTTTCGAAAATCGTGCGTTGGAGAACAGATCCAAGCGCTGAAAGACTTATAAAAGATAAGTTCTATGAATTACGTAGAGGACATAGATTTGGGGTCAATGAAAACTATTTAGATTTATGGTATGTGGGTATGTGGTATGAAATCCATACTTCTCAAATTAGTGAAGAAAGTAGGACTGAAGCACTGTTCCGATTAGATCGTTTAGTTTTTCCATTATATGATGCTTTCATCGATAAAAATGAGGTAAAACAATTAAATAATCCAGCATATCTGAAAATTAAACTGGGATATTTAAAATATATGATAACTATAGTAAAGGAAACTAATTTAATGAATGAACATCATCAATCACAATTTAATAGTCTTTTCGAGGTAAATCCACATTTTGGTGAATATTCAGAATATAATTATTTACCTCGTAATGCTCGAAAAATTTATATAAAATTATATAATACCATAAAATCAAAATTAACTAATCCTTCAGATAGTTTATTGAAAAGATTAAATCTGATTCATCTTGAACTTATGGATATCATCAATTCATACCAAGATTCTGTTTACAAATATATTATTGATGAATATGCCCCTTCAGCAAAACGAGATTTAATTATAAATATTTTTGATTGCCCTTATACGAATGTTCTTAGAAGTTTAGAAACAATGCAAGAGCTTTCATATTTCCTATTTTCTTATGAACGAAATCATCAAAAAGAGACACCTTATATATATTTAGGTGATACTTTGGTTAGAGCAAGTGAGTCCACTGCAGAAGGTGATTTTCAAATCTTTATCATTGAAGATATGCTCACAAGAATCTCTGAGCTGGAAATGAAGGATTTTGAGGAAATTGGTGATATTGATAAAAGTCTTGGGTTAGATAGAGCAGTTGATAAATATGAATTAAAATTATTAAAAAAATGGATTAAATCATGTATTTATAAACACAATAGAAAATGGGGAGCAATCTCATATGAAGTTGCAGAAACAACTTTTTTTACTAGAGGTTTAATTGACTTAATCGAAGAGACAGGTCATATGCTTTGGCGTAGCGCTGTATATCATTATAATCGTATGGAATTGTCTTATAAAGACATATTATCAATATATGGTCTTTATAGTTCAAACTCCTATGCGAATTTTGTTTTGAATTATTTCCATCTTTTAAAAGACAAATTGACGGTTAGTTGTTTGGAAAAAATTAATTCGTTTATATTATCCTTAGAATTATCTAGAGATTTAATTCCCGAAGGAGAATATATAAAAAAAATGGACACATATTCATATACCAAAAGGTTATTAATAACACAAGATCGTTTGTTGAACAGATATAAATCAAGATGGACACCTGATACGATCAGAGTCGCAAACTGGTTTGATAAGTTGTTTATAGAAAGTAAATTTAACCCCAAATATACATATGGATTTGTTGAGAGTTCCAGTTATCGTAGTTGGGCTATCATTATGGATTTATCAGATTTATTTGGAACATGTCTCTCTGGAAATCCTATTCCTGACAAAGCCTTTACTAATATTAAATCAATGAAGTATCAATTGCATCATCCTGATCCAAAGAAAAAAACGTCGATGGCTTTATATGATCAGACTTTAACATATATGAAGTATCATGCTGTTCTCGAATCGTTAAACATTAATGATCATAATGATATAGAAGAAAATCTAAGAAAATTGTTTTATCATGGAATATCTAAATCAGAATCTCAAGTTAAAGATTATCCAGGAAAACCTTACGAAAAATGGATTGATAGACGAGACTTTGAGAAATTTTTTCCTCCTACAAAACTCTATGAAATATCATACAGAAGAAGACAATATAAAAAACCTTTATATATAATTTGGAACGATATTTTAAACGAGGATTTTAATTTTGAGGAAAAAATAGAGATTATGAATTGGAAAATACAAGAATTCAAGGATGCTATAAGAAGAGGAGAGAATCCATGGCTCGCTGTTATACATAAATTTAATCCTATAGCAGAAGATCTTTACCTTGAACCCGCCCAAAAGTTTATGGATAATGTTAATTTTCTAACGGAACAAAATGCATTTGGATATCATACTTTTGATGAACTTATCAATTTTTGGTTTAATATACTTAACAAAAAAGTTTTTGATTTATAAAAAATTTTTAAGAGGGTTTATATAATTATAAATATAAAAAAGGGAATTTTCTATGTATAAAGTTAGAAAGGGTTTTCACCATACTCATATTCCGAAAAAGAAAATTCGGTCGTTGAATAACTCGAAATTGAAA
>WJIN01000227.1 GCA_014730295.1 Promethearchaeota archaeon
AGAGCGAGGCATCACAGTCATTTCATGACCTACCGTAGGGACTACGGGAAGTTACGCTTGTGGAGATCGTGTAAGACGCCATTTAGGTGCTGTGGTCGTGGAAGCAAGAATCCAGCTCCTTTAGGTGCTGGTAGTTCAATAATTTCATATAACTTTTAGGCTTGATTTATATATTGGAAAAAAGATCTATTATTTAAAGGAAGAAGAGCTCTTTCTGATGGATCTCTTCAATCCATAATGATGAAATTTAATTTGAGTAGTCAAATATGCTAGTAAACGTTTCATAGCCCGATCATTTTTTGACCCTCAGAAATGAAACGTATAACTTCTTGAAATTGTTAGTTAATATTATGAATGCGATTAATAAATCAAAAATATCAAGCTCCTGTCCTTTTCCTTTTAATTACATATCCAGCTTAGCTGCGTAATTTGCAGCATTTTGATTAAGCAGAAAGATTTCCAATTGAGAAATAAAATCTTTTAATCCTATTTTTAATTTAGTGATCTCTCGGTTAGATATCTTTTTCTTCAAATATATCAATATATATCGGAATTACCGTCTATTCCCATAAATCTCTGTCATTTTCCATTTAAATCAAGTTTTTCATTTAAATATCGTGAAAAAGATCTTTCATCTTAGAGAGCATAAAGAATATACGGTTTCCATACTTTCCCTTAGATATCTTGAAGTTTTATCTCCTCTCTCAGTTAATATCGATTAGTCAATTGAGTCTGCTCAATTACTAGAAAGTAACTATCATCAGATCAACAACATCATTACTGCATATAATCTTTTCATCAGATCATATAGTTAAGTTCACTAGTAAAAAATTTTTTTCCTATCAATGAGTAAGTTTTTTGTCGATTAAAATGTATCAATGAAATGGCTCAGATCAACCAACACATTTATATATAAGAAATACTAATTTAATTATAAGATAGTGAATTTTATCTGATCTATCCATAAAATAATTATAATGTATAACAAAATTAGTGGAGGAATGAATTAAAATGGGAGCTTTTGCATGGAGCCCACTTCGGGCTTTAATGAAAGATGCTGGTGCAGAAATCGTAAGTCGAGCCGCAGTTGACAAGTTAATGGACTTCTTAGAAGGATACGCGAAAAATCTAACCGATTGTGCACTTGATATCGCCAAACATAGCGGCCGTAAAAAGGTAACTGCGGACGATATGAAAATTGCGATTGATTTAGTCAACGACTAAACTTTTCGACACACTAGCATAATTTTACTATAATATTTTTTTTCTTTTTTCTTAAAGATTTTTTGATTTTAATCTTTTTTTGGTTATGTCAGCAAAATTTCTTAATGCTATAGGATTTTTTCTTTGAGTGATAATTTTTAAGGATGCCCTATTCTTAATCATAAGTTTTTAAATTTGGGAATGAAAAAATGGACAAGAGAGAAGAATTACCTAAAAATCCCATCGAAGCACAAGGGATGCTCATAAAAGCTTTTTACGAACGGTTTGGACAAGAGGCACTACCTATTATCAAGGAAATCTGCGGAAAGCAAGGGAAAGCGCTTGGGCTGAAAATCAGGAAGAAAGTTCCTGATAACAGACTTTCGACCGTTGCAGAGGCATTTTCAAAAAGTTATGACCCTAAAGATGTGAAGGTCGTGGAACTCTCTGATGAAAAGTTTCGGATACAGGGAACAAAATGTCCGTTTGGATTGGAAAATACCTCCAGAGAACTCTGCGAGGCGGTAATGGAAATCGACCATGAATACTTTAAAACTGCGGTAAGTGAAAATATTAAACTCAAAATAGAGAAGACTGTCGCTGCGGGAGACGGGCATTGTGATACTACCTACAAGGTGAAAACAGAGATCTAAAACAATACGAATAATACTCTTGGTTTATGGAATGTATCCTTCTTTATGATTACGAATATTTAGTGTGTGAATTCGTTTTTTAGCCAAGGCTTTTTTTGAGATATAATTAATTAGATGGATTTAAGAAATGTCCGAATTCGATATTATAGTTGTTGGTGCGGGACCGGGGGGATCGATCGCCGCAAAAGTTGCCGTTGAAAACGGTTATTCTACTTGTATACTTGAAAAAGAGAATTTGAGTGATGAGGGAAGATATAAAGCCTGCGGAGGTGCGATGGCGTGGGAATTAGTAGAAGAAATTGATTATCCCCAAGAAAAGATAGCGAGGGTAATTGAATCATTAGAGCTTCATCATGTGGATGGGGAAACATACTCCAAAGAAGGAAAAGGAGCGGTGGTGTGGAGATCGGTATTTGATAAATTCCTCACAGATATGGCAACTGATGAAGGGGCTACGCTAAAACAAGATGAGGCTTTACTGGATATAACGAAAAACGGAGCAAGGCATACGATTATCACTAAAACAGGAAAATATGAAGCCAATTATGTGATCGCCGCGGATGGAGTCACCTCTCGAACTTTAAAACAATTAGGGTGGCCCGATTTTAAGAGCGAGGATCTTATCTTAACGATCACCAAGGAGATGGAATTAAGTAAATCCGAAATTGATAAGCGCTTAGGAAAAGAGAAGGTACATCTTTATTTTGGAATCAAGAATTTAATTCCAGTCGGGTATGCGTGGTTGTTTCCGAAAACCGATCATATTACTGTAGGATGGGGAAACCAGATTAATCTCATAAAGAATTCTCGAGAAGAATTCCAGAAATTTGTAGACTTATCTTCGGTTAAAACCACTTTGAGAGGTTCCCAAGAATCAATATTCAAACCGCATTTAATTCCCGTCGGATTGCGACCTCAGTTATATAAAAACAAGGTGATTGCAGTGGGAGATGCAGGAGGAATAGTAGATCCAATTAGCGGTAAGGGTATCCCGTATGCGATGATGTCAGGTCAAATTGCTGTGGAAACGATTAAAAAATGTGAAAATAAAGGTAAGATCAATCACATTGGAGAATATTATAAAAAAACGCTTGATAGAAAGTTTTTAAAAATTCTGGAATTAAAACGGCAAGCAAGAGACCGAATTTTTGATAATGACGATTCATTAAAGAATTTTCTCTCACTTTGGGAAAACCATAGATCCTCAGAAATAGTGATGAAAGGCTTAATTTAATATACTTGTTCTAATGTTCTCTTCATTATTAGTAATCATGTTTATACTATAAAATTAACGCGGTTTTCTTTGGCTCCTTTTCGGCATAGAAATATCTTCCTGAGCCCATCACGTCCACGTGTCGAAAAGAGATCCTGTGAAACATTATTTTTTCGGATTCGAGACTATGTTTTTGTTTTAATTCCCTATAGGTTTTTTCATCTAAAGGTTTCAATAAATCGAGAATCCATATACCCAATTCTGAGACGACGAGTTCCTCATCTGATGGATAATACTGTTCTCTATTGGCGCCAAGTTCGGTATGACCTTTTTTATATGTTCCCGGAATATTCGAAGCTTTTTGTTGATATAACTTAAAATATTTAATTATTCTCCCAATATTATCCAAGCGTTTTGGGCCAATGCTGTCAAGAATTTCGAAAACTCGATTTTCGCCTCGAACATAATCATTTATCGTATCGGGGGTACGTTTTGGCTCATAACCAGGAAACCTATTTTTATCTTCCCTCTTTTTCTCTGAATCCATTTTGTAAAACTCCTTGAATTGGATGGGTTTAAACTACATATTATCAAATAAAAGACTCATATAAGTATTTTTTTCTCCTCTTGAATAAACCTTTAATTGGTTTGAAAAGTAATCTATTATTAAATTTATAAAACTTTTGAAAGGAAAATAAGAATGGTAAATATTTATCACGAAAAAGATGGAAATATTTCTGATATAAAGGAGAAAACCGTCGCAATCGTAGGATATGGGAATCAAGGAAGGGCTCAAGCATTAAATCTCCGAGATTCTGGAATAAATGTAATTGTGGGTAATCGGGAAGATGAATACAAACAATTTGCAAAAGATGATGGATTTTCTACCTATTCAATAACAGAAGCGGTTGAGAAGGCTGACATTATTTTCATTCTAATTCCCGATGAGATCTTGGATGAAGTATTTGAACAGAGCATTCACCCAAATCTTAGTAAGGGGAATGCGATAGTGTTTGCGAGTGGGTATAATGTTGGGTTTGGATTAATAGCCTTACCAGACGATATTGATGTTCTTTTATTAGCTCCAAGAATGATAGGTGTAGGAGTCAGAGAAAAGTTTTTAGACGGGGAGGGATTTTTTAGTTTTATTGCCATTGAACAAGATGCGACTGGCGGCGCAAAAAATATATTGCTGGCATTAGCCAAAGGAATCGGAACCCTTAAAAAAGGTGCGGTGGAATTAACATTTAAACAAGAAGCCGAGCTGGATTTGTTCAATGAACAAGGGTTTGGGCCTGCATTTGGAAGAGTATTGCTAACAGCGATCTATACTCTCTTAGATGCGGGCTATCCTCCAGAAGCTATATTGATTGAAATGTATATGTCAGGAGAAATGTCATATACGTATCAAGCCATGGCAAAGGTGGGATTGGTAAAACAAGTGAACTTTCATTCCCAAACCAGTCAATACGGATCGATGAGTCGCGGAATACGCTTTCGAAAATTACCATTACGATCAAAAATGGAAGAGATCTTGGAGGAGATTCAAAAAGGAGAGTTTACAGAAGAATGGGAGAAAACTCTAACAAAACTGAAATTTAAAATCATTAAGTTCTTTGCAACTAAACAAAAGATAAATCGCATCGAGAATGAAGTGAGGGATAATTTAGGATTAAAAACTTATGATGTGTATGAACAAAAACCACCCACAAAAGAGGATATAGAAAATTTAAAGGAGATTTCAGAGGAGCTTAAGCAATTTGAAAAGTATTATCAATAATTTTACAACTCTTATGTTCTTTTTTTAAAACGAGTTATCCATAGAGTTCTCAAGGATTTCTGAGTACTCTTCAAATTTAGTCATACATTTATAGCAATATTTTGGCTTTGAATGATAATTTTCCCCGCAATTAGGACATTTGCTTACCGTTGATTTAGCTATTTCTCTCACGTTTTCTAAATGTGTTTCTTCTGTAGGTTCGGTCAATTTCTTTACACTATAGGATAAAGATATTGAAATCAAAATAATTACAATCCCTAAAATTAGAGTTTTCATGAGTAAATTCCATATCTGCGCATTAAAATAGACTGGAGTGTATCGCGAGGTAAAGACATAGAAAAAAAAGTTTAAGAAAAAGAATGGCTTTAAATTAGCCATTGTAGAGGAGCGAGGTTCTTGATAAATTAAGATGGGGATAAGTGAGATCCCAATCCAAATCCCTCCAATGAATAAGGAACCTATAATATCTTTAAATAGAATATAATTTGCTAAAAAATGGATGATTATTTGTCGCTCTGGCGTAATTCCACCGTCAAAGTTTATTTGAAAATCATATCGGAACCCAAAAATAAGTAAAGAAAGTAAACTAAACTGAATTACAAAAATAATAATCTTACTTCTTACAAGTTTTTCAAATAATTTCTTAACCATCATTTATTAAAAAAATTACAATCAATTAAATTCTTCTAGTGGGATGGCGGGAAAATCCGTTTTAGAAGGGTTTTAACCGTAAAATTTTTTAATTTTGCTATATATAATCTCATACAGTGGAGAATTTATCAGCTGATTTTTTTATGTATTATAAACTTGAAAACAAAAATGAGGACGTATTCTTCTTATGAGTTATTCTTATTCACGTACAAAATTAATTGAAAAAATAAAATTCGGATTACTCAGTCCCGATGAGATCCGGAAAATGTCAGCAGCGAGAATTATCACGGCTGATACCTATGATGAAGATGGGCTGCCCATTCCGTCAGGATTAATGGATCAAAGATTAGGCACGATTGAACCGGGTCAGAGATGCCAAACATGCGGTAATCTTGTAAGCAACTGTATGGGCCATTTCGGCCACATTGAGCTTGCGAGACCAGTTATCCATGTGGGCTACGCAAAGAAGGTGCTTAAGTGTTTGCGTTCTATCTGTCCTGAATGTTCCCGCCTAATGCTTTCTGACGAAGAGAGGGAAAAGCATCGTGAAGAGCAAATAAAGCATCGTAAGATTTATCATGAGGGCGATGAGGACATTACCAAGATCGTATTCAAGAGTGCCCGAAAAAATAAGGTATGCCCGTTCTGCGGTGCAAAAAAGAAAAAAATTATTCTTGAAAAACCTACTACTTTTTATGAAGAGGAAGAGGCGAAAGGTTCTCGACGATTAACTCCAATCGAAATTCGAGAACGATTAAAAAAAATGACGGATGCTGATCTCCGCATCTTGGGGATTTCTCCTAAAAATGCGAGATTAGAATGGGTCATTTTTACCGTATTACCGATTCCTCCCGTATGCGCTCGACCGTCCATTACGCTTGATAGCGGCATTCGGTCGGAGGATGATCTTACCCATAAATTAGTAGACGTTATCAGAATTAATCAACGACTTCGCGAAAACATTGATGCTGGAGCACCTCATCTGATCGTCGAGGATCTATGGGAATTATTACAATATCATATCACTACTTATTTTGATAACCAAGTGTCCGGAATTCCACCTGCTCGGCATCGATCCGGACGGGCACTTCGAACACTTACACAAAGATTAAAAGGGAAAGAAGGACGTTTCCGTAGCAATTTGAGTGGAAAGCGTGTAGACTTTTCAGCGAGAAGTGTAATTTCACCAAATCCACATATAAGCATTAACGAAGTGGGAGTTCCGAAGGATATCGCAAAGATCTTGACTATCCCTACAAATGTAAATGATTGGAACATAGAACAGATGAAACAATTGGTATTAAATGGACCAAATAGACATCCAGGTGCGAATTATATTATTCGAAACGATAGACGTAGAATAGACCTGCGATATGTTAAAAACAGGAAGATTATTGCTGATATGTTGGCACCAGGCTTCACAGTTGAGCGACATCTAAATGATGGTGATTTGGTCCTTTTTAATCGTCAACCATCCCTCCATCGGATGTCGATTATGGCTCATGAAGTAAAAATTATGGACGGGAGAACCTTTAGGCTAAACCTTACTGTCTGTCCACCTTATAATGCCGATTTTGACGGAGATGAGATGAACCTTCATGTCCCTCAGAGTGAAGAGGCGCGAACAGAAGCAGAATTACTACTTAAAGTCCAAGAACATATTTTATCCCCTCGTTTTGGTGGACCTATATTAGGAGGTATCCAAGATTTTATTTCCAGCGTATTCCAATTTACCAGCAAAGAGTCAATTTATAATCCCAAAGATACATTAAAACTTCTTTATATGGGGAATGTGTTTGATCAGAAACCTAATTTTGATTTGAGCGAAGTAGAACCAATACAAACCGACCCAGAACCGATGTATTCGGGAAAACAAATTTTTAGCACCCTACTTCCTGAAGATTTAAATATTCGAGTCCGTTCGAAATTCTGCAAAAAATGTTTTACGAAACCCGGACAAGAATGCAAAGAAGAAGACTGTGAATACGATGCCTATGTTCGAATTGTTAACGGAGAACTCCAGACGGGTACTATTGATGAAAATTCGTTTGGTGCGATGCAATCTAATAGTATTTTACAAAGAATTATAAAAGACCACGGGAACGCGCGCGGAAGAGAATTTTTAGATAGTGCAACTCAAATGTTGTTGTATGTTATCCGCCAAAACGGAATGACAATGGGTCTTGATGAGGTGTATGTTAAAGGTGAAGCGTTCGAAGAAATCCAAAAGGTCTTAAAAGACTCTACTGAAGAATCAAAACGGCTTATTAAAGCATTTCGAGAGAACGATACACAAGTTTTACAAAGAGCCCCCGGGCGATCTTTAAAAGAAACATTAGAATTACGTATCCGTCAAGTGCTTGCGGAAGCGCGTAAAAAAGCTGAAGAGATCGCTGCCAATTATATTGGAGATGAGGCCCATTCGGTTATCATGACCAAATCGGGTGCTCGAGGAAACATCTTGAACTTGGGTCAGATGTCTGCAGTTGTAGGACAACAAGCAATTAGAGGAGAGAGAATTAATCGAGGATACAGCTCTCGCACCTTACCGCATTTTAAAGTTGATGACCTAACTCCGAGAGCACGAGGATTTGTTGAGCAATCATATCGAAATGGATTGGACCCATCTGGATTCTTTTTCCATGCGATGGGAGGACGAGAAGGTCTCGTAGATACTGCCGTACGTACATCTACTTCAGGATATATGCAACGTCGATTGGTTAATGCGCTGCAAGATATGGTTATTGAAAATGACGGAACTGTACGAAATGCAGATAAAAATATTATTCAATTTGATTTCGGAGATGATAATATAAATCCGCAACACACGGATCATGGAGATGCGGTCAATCTTGACGTTCTTCTCTTAAAAGCTCAAACATTAGATACAGAAGAAATTCAAGAATCGTTGAAACAAGAAAAACAACGCAAGAAGGATAAACCAAAAACCCCACCTTCTAAAGAAACACCAAAAGTAACACCGACTAAAGAAAAAGAAAAGAAAGCAAAGGAAGAACCTAATGAAGAGCAAATGCGCGCTGAATTCGAAAAAGAAACGGGCAAAAATGCGGTTTGGCAAGGAAAGATCACTAAACAATATAAAGAATGGCGTGAGGAAAAATATGGAATTTAAACGGAGGTATCAAGAAAAATGACAAAAGTAACTCCAGAATTGTTAGAAGAAAGTTTAGAGGAATTGCATGAAGATGGAATTCCAATGGATTTAATTGATGATATTCGAGAGCGGTTGAAGGGAGTAGAGTTAGCAGAGGAGCAATTGGAATATTTACTCAATAAAGTATACATTAATTATAATAATGCAGTAGTAGAAGCATCAGAACCCGTTGGAACCATCGCTGCGCAATCAATTGGCGAGCCCGGAACTCAAATGAGTATCCCAGGGACGGAAAAAGTTATTATAAAGGAAGGTGATACTACCAAAATAGTAGGGATCGGTAATTTTGTAGATAATCTATTCTCAACCGCAACAGGTTCTATGGAAGATGGCAAAACTGAAATTTTAAATTTGGATCCCTATAAATTTAGCGTTCCATGTATTGGTCAAGATGAAAGGATACATTGGGGCAAATTACGCCAAGTAAGTAGACATCTTGCAAATGGCGAACTGTTAAAAATACAAACTCGTTCCGGACGTACCATACAAGCGACAGCATCTCATTCGTTTTTAACTCGTGAGGATAATACGATTAAATCTGTACCGGGGAGCTCCTTAAAAGTGAGAGATAGAATTCCATTAATAAAATCACTACCGTCTAAACATGCCTTAGGTAAAATAGCAGTGGAACAATATATCCCCAAATCTGAGGCGTGGTATGGATCTGATCTAGCTAAAGCTACTGAGTCTTGGAATAGACTCGGAAGAGATTGGAAGGAAGAATATAATATAAACTATACTCTCCCAGTTGGAATAGATGGTCTGAGAATTGCTTTCAAGACGAATAAGTCCGAGGTTTTGGCAGAAGGATACGTCTATCCCACAGCCTTCTCAAATACCGGTATAAAAATTCCGGAGATTATTCATTTAGATCGCTTGTTTGGATGGTTTTTAGGCGCTTATCTTGCTGAAGGAACGAATGCAGGCAGTTTTATCTCTATAGTAAATACAGATATAACCTATCAAGAAAAAGTGATTTCATTTGCAGAAAAATATTCTGTTTCATCTTATATAAAGGAAGACAAGGGAGAGTATGGACAAAATGGATCAGTTCATTTATCATCTTCTTTATTAGCATTACTTCTTGAACGAATGTGCGGTAAAGGAGCTAATGATAAATTTATCCCAGATTGGGCAATTAATGCTCCCGAGGAATTTATTTCTGGATTACTTCAAGCATATTTTGATGGAGATGGAAATTTTTCCCTTAAAAAAATGCAAATACAAGCAAGTACTAATTCAAAAGATCTAAGAGATGGTATCTGCTTACTTTTGACGAGGTTTGGAATCTATAGTTCAAAGTATCAAGAAAACGGACAATATATTGTGAGAATACCCGGTAAATATGCTCCTGTTTTTAAGGCGAAAATTGGATCATTAATCCCAAAAAAGAGGGATCGCTTAACCCAAATGGCGCTATCTGAAAATCAAAAAGATATCACTTTCGATGTAATTGATATGATTCCTGGATTTGGAAGAATATTAAATGATTTACGTATCAAATTAAAAATTGAGAGTCATTCCTCTTTAGCTACTAGTATTAGAAAATGTACCAAAAATCAAGAAATAAAAAGACAAACTCTCGAACGTTATATTACTATCCTAAAAGAAAAAGCAAGTCAACAAATGGTCGATATTGATAATGAAATTGCCATCCTAAATAAAGCACTAAATAGTGATGTAATTTGGGATCAAATCACCAAAATAGAACTAATAAAATCCCCCACGCCCTATTTATATGATTTTTCAGTTATAGGATGTGAAAATTTTACGACTGCTGAAGGTTTAATAACACACAATACCCTCAGAACGTTCCACTACGCAGGAGTAGAAGAGTTTTCCGTTACGCAAGGATTACCCCGACTTATCGAGATTGTGGATGCACGCCGATTTCCAAGTACCCCGAACATGACAATTTATCTCACCGAAGAATATCGGAAGGAGGAAAAAGAAGCTATTAAAGTTCATAATCGTATCGAACAAATCCGTATCGAACAAATCACCCATGACGTCGATTTAGATTTTGTAGATTGGAACATTGTTATCAATTTAATCCCAGAAATCTGTGAGAGAAAGGGAATCGATATTGACGAAATTCCCGAAGTCTTGAAGCGCTATAAGAAGAAAGGCACTATTAAGCGAGAAGGGAGTTCAATCATCATCGACCCAGGGATTGAAGATTTGCAAAAATTACAGAAATTACGAGAAAAGATTCTAAAAAAGGTTGTAAAAGGAGTACGAGGAATAAAAAGAGGATTATTAACACCCTCAGAAGATAATAGTGAATGGATCATCAAGACTGAAGGCACTAATCTATCGGGTGTCGTTCAGATTGAAGGCGTAGATGCAGCACGGACGGTGTCCAATCATCTACATGAAGTAGAAAAATTATTCGGTATTGAAGCTGCTCGAAACTTAATTATTAATGAAGCGAAGTCCGTGTTGGAACAACAAGGATTAGATGTTGATTTGCGCCATCTTTTGATACTTGCTGACCTAATGTGTAGTACGGGGACAATCCAATCTATCGGCCGACACGGGATCTCTGGATCAAAAACCAGTGTATTCGCGAGAGCGGCGTTCGAAGTCACTGTCAATCAACTGCTTGATGCGGGAATATACGGAGAAGAAGAACGACTGCTAGGAATCCCAGAAAATGTAATCGTGGGGCAAGTATGCCCAATCGGAACGGGACGAGTTGAGATCCAGTTCGATATTGACAAGAATTTAGAATTGATTAAAAATAAGCAATAGCATAAAAAATTTTAATAACAAAACATTTTTTTTACTTACTTTAGTAATTCTAATAAACATACATGTGATTTAGTTATGGCAAAGAGAAAGAAGTCGCAAGAACTTGATTTATCGCGGAAAAAGAAAAAAGTCTTCGATATTGATACAAATATTAAGGTTGCTCTTAAGACAGGGGAAGTTGTGAGGGGAAAGAATCTCGTTTTGAGAAAATTACGCACCAATCCGTTTAAAATGATTATTGTGGCAAACAATTGCCCATATGAATTGATGAGTGAACTGAAACATTACAACTCGTTATCGGACAGTGAAATATATATCCATAAGTATAAAGGATCTAGTTGGGATCTCGGATTAGCGTGCGGAGAGCCCTACATGATCAGTATTATCGCATTGACTTCCTTTGGAGACAGCGATCTTGAAAGTTTAAAAAGTAAAGGTAATTAAAATAAATCAGACATTTATTAAATGAAATTATTATGAAATCAGAACTAAACAAAAATATTAAGTTAGACAGACAATCGTTAGAACTCATCTCTCTTTTTAACAACATCTCCGGCGCTGTTATTAAGGACTGTATACTTTACAACACTCCCCAATATTCGGATGATGAAGTGATCATTTTTCTGGTAAAAAAGGATGATGTGGGAAAAGCAATTGGCAAGAACGGTGAGCATGTGAAAGATTTGACCTCAAAACTTAATAAGAAAATAGACGTGATACCATATTCTGACCATCTTGAGAGATTTATCAAATATATTTTAAACACGACGAAGAACTCAATTAGGGTCAAGAATATCGAGATCAAGGAAGGTCGGAATGAAAAGCGCACGGTTATCATTACGGTAAGACCGCAAGATCGTGGAAAAGCGATAGGAAAAGATGGGACGATGATAAAGAAAGTGAAAATGCTGGTAACACGCCATTTCGATGTAGATAATGTGATTATTGATACACGCCCAATAAATAACTAAACCGTACCTAATCAAGGAACTTACTATTCATTCACTATTTATCTAAATCTAACTAACATTAAAAAAATCGAACGGGTTAGAATACTTTTAAATATTTGGCACTCCATTCAAGTTAGATTTCCTTTAGATATCATTTATTCTAATATGATATGATTTCGATTAGACTAAATTTAGATTAGATCTTTATTCATTGATAAGGTATGAAAGATTTTAAAAGAAAGAAAGAATAATTCTCCTCTTCGTTGTTTAGGAAATTTTTCTAAATTATAATGGATTTCACTAAATCTTAATTTATTCCCATTTCGTAATATAACAGCCGAAACCACTTTAGAAGAAGCCCGCCGGGTTACATGATATAAGCGTCTCACATTCTTCCATGGAATATATCTAAATCCATTTAATTTGCGAAAACAAAATCCTTTTGAATTAATTAAAATAACATATCGATAATAAACAAACATGAAAGAGGGAAGCGTGAAGAAAAGGATGGAAAGGATGATATAATAAATAATAATAAATTCAACATAATTCATTCCAAAACTTAGAATGGTGAGAAAGATCATCAAGGCACCTAAAAACCAACAATCAAGCATTATTATCATAAGATTACGATGAGGTTTACCATGGAAGATTAAAGAATCTCCATTATAATATGAATCCTCTAAATCTTGAAAAAATGTATATGATTTTTGTTGGAAATCTCCTCTTTTGTAGTCTCTATATATTTCCGCTAAGTTTTTTGGCACCTGTGGATGCTTCCTCCTTTGTTGCTTTCCTTTTCTGAACGCTTTATAATAGGATTTGAAGCATTCTATTACTATGAATTTTAATTTATCATCTTGAGATCGATCAAATTCGGCAAATTCTTTCAATTTAAAATTAAACGGGTCTATTTCAAAAAAGTTGCCATCCTTGAAATTAATTTTAACAATATTACTGCGAAGAACACTTCCTACTCTCAGATAATAGACTGAAGGGACTTCTGCTAATTTTAATTCTTCCCACGTATATTCTTTTGGGGGCTTTCCTCGGTCCTTCAGAATAATCCCTTCGGCTCCATAAATCAGGAAAGCTTCTCGTCTTTCCCACATAGATAAAATGATGAAGAGTAAACTAAATATTCCAAAAATTATGATGGGGAGATAAAATGCGATAAAATCTGATAGTCCTAATATGAGTGCGATCAATATTCCCATGAAAAGAAAGATTACCGAGAGAATTAGGTAAATTGAACTTAGAGTAGTACTAAATGGCATAACAATAATCTTTTTATTTGTTATCGCAGCATTTATATCATTTTTATCTTTTATACTATGAAAATCATAGTCTTGTGCTTTATAGTTATCGTAGGCTTCCAAATATCTTTCGGCAAACATAAATTTTATGGAATATTTAATGGTGGAGTATAATCGATCGTAAAATACAAATGGAAGTAATATTTTATTTAAAAAAATTATGTCTATTTGATTCACATTTTCTTGAGATACTGTAAGATATCCTCTACTCTCCAAAAATAATACGGGAGATTGGATTAAACCTAAAATTTTAAGTGAGAAGAATAATTACAACTATTTGTTATAATTATCTATTTAAAATTATTATAGTATTATTAATCGATGTAAAATGCCGAAAGGATTATATGCAGCACGGAAACTGAAAGAGAATAGAAAGAAGTTCAGGTGGAGCAAGACCAAATATAAGCGAAAAAAGCTTAAATTGAAACAAAAAGTAGATCCACTGGAGGGTGCTCCGCAAGCAAGCGGGATTGTGCTTCAAAAGGTAGGGCGTGAGAGCAAGCAACCTAACTCAGCTATTCGAAAATGTGTACGTGTTCAACTTAGAAAAAATGGAAAAAGCATTACAGCTTTCCTGCCAGGAGATGGTGCGCTTAATTTCATCGACGAGCATGATAGGGTGTTGGTTGAAGGAATAGGAGGCGCCAAAGGGCGTGCTGTGGGCGATTTACCGGGCGTGAGATGGAAAGTGGTAAAGGTGAACGGTGTTTCATTAGACGCACTTATTAAAGGAATAAAGGAAAAACCATTGAGGTGAGGAAAATAACCGAACGAGCTCATATTAAACTATTTAATCAATGGTCCTTTGAAGATGTAGAGGTACGAGATTGGACCTTAGAGAGGTATATAAATCTTAAACCCATAATTATTCCACACAGCTGCGGACGACATAATAAGAAAACATTCTGGAAGACGAAAAAAGTAAATATTATTGAGCGATTTATAAACCGTCTATTGGCCCCAGGATTTATGGATTCTAAAATTAAAGGACATAAGAGTTCCTATCAGTCTGGAAAGAAAAATCGGATACTTAAAGCGATGAAAGATGCGTTTAGGCTTATCAACCTAAAAACGGGAAAAAACCCCATCCAAATACTTATTGATGCGATTTGTAATACCGCTCCGCGCGAGGAAACGACTAAAATCGCAATGGGAGGGATTTCCTATGCGAGTGCTGTTGATATAGCCCCACAGCGACGTGTAGATTTAGCTATTAAATATCTTGTCCAAGCTATTGGAGCCCGCACTCATACGAACATAAAGAGTTTTGGAGAAAATATTGCGCAAGAATTAATGATGGCAGCGCAAAATAGCCAAGATTCCCGTGCCGTAAAGAAAAAAGACGAAGTTGAGCGTATTGCGGTATCTGCTCGATAAATTTATAGTTTGTATTTTTATCTCATTTTAATTATTAATTTTCGTACTATTATTGGATACCATTAGGTATTTTACGCCATAAATAATTATATTCAGATCGTCTTATATCACCGAGATATTATCAAAATATCGGGAGCTTAATGAATATATGAAATTCATTCCTTAATTTTTAAATAAGTAGGAAACATATTATTCTATAAGCCATCATTAAAAATAGGGTTAATAATTAAGAATGGGTACGGATTCCGACAAAAATATCTCTTTAATTTTAGAAAAACAATTAAGGACAATTGGGCAGAAAATAAGGTTGGATCTTTTGAAATCTTTACGCCTTTCCAAAACACCCCTATCATTTTCTGATCTTCAAAAATCACTCTTGGGCTCTAATCCTAACTCTGTAAATCTCTCGTTCCATCTAAATACTTTAAAAGAGGCAAAATTAATACGTTGTACAGATGAAGGTTATTATATTACAGAGGTTGGAAAAGAAATTTTTAAAAAAATTATTGACATCGAACATATTCTTAATAAGACAAACAAAAGTTTGGTAATTAGGACTTCCAAATACTCAACGGAGCCATTTGATATAAAAAATGTAAGGGAATATCTAATCCGAGAAGCTGACATGAACGCGTTCATCGCCGAAGAAATTGCAAAACTTGTAGAAAAGAAATTATCTGAAACCAATATAGAATATTTGACCGCACCATTGATGCGAGAATATATTAATGTGATTTTGTTGGAGGAGGGCTTAGAGGAATATCGTCATAAATTGACAAGGCTAGGAATCCCTCCTTACGATGCCGAACAATTATTTCTAAATGAACGAATAGAACCAGAGGAATTCATTAAAAAAGTAGGTTCAGAAGCATCAGAACAATTTTTATTATTAAATTTATTACCAAAAGAATTGGCAGATCTCTATTTATCTAATAAGATTATGCTGTTAAATTTGGATATGTGGGCACTGAGACCATTAAGTCTTTTTATAAACTCAGAGCGAATCCTAAATCTTTATGGAGTTGATATAGAGGATCAAAAATTCGCACTCCACTTTAGCAATTATCTTCAGAAAATAATGCGCTTTTTTTCCAACAACATTTTACTCTATAAATTTGATCTCGTTTCTGACTATTTTAATGATGAGAAGGAAATAACCCATTTTATTGATAGTTTTTTATTTCTTATGGCACATTTTAATCATTCAAAAAACTGTAAATTGACACTTTCCTTTAAATATACGAAAAAAGAATCAGATAATAACTTTTTTTTAGATTACTTATTGGGGAATTACCTGAGTAAATATTATGAAGAATCAAATCAACACAATCTACCTCAGTTGCTTCTAAACTATAATCCACAATTACTAGAGGATATCGGCGAAGAATTATTTTCGAAAGTTTGTACTTCTTATAATCCAATTTTTTGTAATGAATCGAACCATCTCATTAATCATGACATTGTTAATTTTAATGAAGATATTAATACGCCTGGAAACATTGTATTAGATAAAATCTTAATCAATTTATATTCGATTGCTCGAAATTCAAATCGAAATGACACACAATTCTTTAATATACTAACCCAAAGATTGAACTCTGTATTTTCATTTTTCAATCAAAAAAGTATCTGTATGGAAAAAAAATTAGGAAATTCGCCAAAATGGACCACTTACCTTTATAACTTACTAGGGTGTGATCAAGAAGCTTGGATTCAAAGATCCATTAAATCGATCAGTTTTTATGGCTTAAATGAAGCGGTTAAATATCATTGTGGAATCGGGTTAGAAAGGTTAGATACTAGCAGAAATTTTGCTATTAAGACATTAAAGTTGATGGAAAATCTGATTGACGAAAAAAATGACTTGGAAAATGAAAATTTTTATTTATCTCAACCTCATTTTAGTCCTTCGCTACCACTAAAGGAAGAAGATTCCAAATTAACTAAAATGTTGGATTTTAAAATTGAAAAAAAACTATTAGGTCTGATACAAAAAGATACACAACTCTCTTTAGAAGAAAAAATTAATCTTCACAATATATTTAGTGAGCATTTGAAGGGAGGTTCTCTTTTTATGCTTAATAAACATTCACTAGATTTCCCTGAGATATGGAAAAAATTAAAATTGCTCTCCTCTTCAAAAATTCCTGCGTTCAAGCTTATATAAGAAAAATACATTGAAATTTCAAAAAAAAAAAGATATCAATCTTCTAAAAGTTCTGCAAGGATCGCTTTACGCATATGCAACCCATAACCCGTTTGCTTAAAATATATCGATTTCTCAGAAGTATCAATTGAAGGAGTAATTTCATTTATTCTGGGTAAGGGATGAAGGAGTTTGAAATTATCCTTGGTTTTTTTTAAATCTTTTCGACTAAACACATAAAAGTTTTTAACACGCTCATATTCCTCCAAATCCGCAAACCGCTCTTTTTGGATTCGTGTCATATATAACACATCCAAAATATCGAGCACTTTCCTATAATTGGTCAACTCTTTGAATTTTACTTTTCTCTGTTGATATAGATATTCTTTATACCTTCCGCGCATTTTTAATTCCTCGGGACTAATAAAATAAATATTTACATCAAAATTAGATAATAACATCGCTAATGAATGAACAGTTCTTCCATATTTTAAATCACCCATTACTCCGATATTAATTCCATCCATCCCCCCGATCTCCTCATTAATAGTTAGTAGATCTAATAAAGCTTGTGTTGGATGCTCTTTACTTCCAGAACCCGCATTGATGATTGGTATGTTGGCAAATCTAGCAGCCATTTTGGCTGAGCCCTCCATAGGGTGTCGAATGACTATGCAGTCACAATAATTCTCGACTGTCCGTATCGTATCTGCAAGGCTTTCTCCTTTTTTGATAGAGGAAACATCACCGGACTGAAACCCAATCACATTTCCTCCTAACCTATGCATCGCGGACTCAAAACTCAATCTTGTTCGAGTGGATGGTTCAAAGAATAATGTGGCTAAAATTTTTCCTGAAAGTATATTGGAATTTTTAACCGATAACATTTCGTGCCCTTTTTGTAATATATATTCAATATCTTCCCGATTAAAATCCCGAGCACTAATAATACCTTCCTTAAATTTATCTCTGAACATATCTCTTTTATTCATTTTTAATATTATTTGTAGTATTCTTTTACTTTTTATAATGTTTTTGATTAGGTAATTAATTAGATTTTCTACTAAAACTATTAAGAAGATAATAGCTAGTAAGACCTCATTCCTCTGAACTAAAAGAGGGAAGATTTAGTTAAAACAGACTCAGAAAATTTTTAATCTATTGATTATTATAAATATTATATTTGAATAACTAATTACTTGATGAATAGAGACTATGAAATTTCCTAAAGAAGTAAATCGTTATTGTCCTACATGTAGGAAGCATACGAGACACTCTGTAAGCAAATATAAAGCAAGTAAAGAGCGCGCACTTAACCATGGACGTAGACGAGTGAATAGAAAAAAGAAAGGATATGGATCTTTTCCGAAAGAAATCTTTAAAAAAAACGCCAAAATTAATAAAAAGACCGTTCCAATTTTCGAATGTTCTGATTGCGGAAAAAAGCATTACGGAAAGTCATATCGTGTAAAAAAATTTGAACTTCAGCAAGTATAAATTTAGAATAATCAATTGAATCATATTATTATAGAAAAAGGAAATTACGAAAAATGCCTCAAAAGAAAAAGTTAAAGGAATTAATTCCTCAACCAAAGAGTAGATTCTTAAGGGTTAAGTGTCTTAATTGTGGGAACCAGCAAGTAATATTCGGATGTGCCGCAACAGATGTGGAGTGTTTGGTATGTGGAAAAACTCTACTTCAATCGACAGGTGGAAAAGCTCGTATTCTCACAAAAATTTTAGAAGTACTAAGCTAATTTTTCAAGTTTTATTTCCGTTTTATTATATTTTAAAAGCTATTTATTTGTTTGAAATTAAGTTAGGTCGACAATTTCAATAATCTTCGTGAAACGAGTCTTTCACGCTTGAAAATACATATTAAGATATGTATCAGAATATCACAGAAATAATATAGAAGGAAAAAAGAGTTATTCAAATTCTAATAAAGAGAAATTGTTAATATAAATTATATCAATATTCTCTCCAAGTCTTCTTACATTTCAAACAACGGAAAAACGTGGTACTTGGCTCGTCAGCACTCCGTGTTTGTTCTTGCCAAGTCTCTGCTTCATTATGGCCGCATTTTGGACAGATTCTCTCTACAGTCGGATGTACAGACACCTTATCATCTTCATTCACAATAATGAGGTTTTTTTCAAGTTCTCTCTTTTTTTCCTCAATTTTTCTTTGTTTCTCTTCTTTATCAACTTCTTGCTTTTCTTGATATCCGCATTTACATACGAGATATGAGATTCCTTCCATTTTTCTTTTTCTTAATAATGAGCCGCATTCGGGACAAAACTGAACCATTTTTATTTTTCCAGCAATTCTTTCTTTAACTCGTATAATTTACGATAATATTTGAAGTTCAGTGTGTTCATATCTTGTATAATTTGAGCCATAATTACTTTTTCTCCGGAGGTCTTTATTTGCAATTCTCCGATTATATTTATTAAATCTTTTTCTCCGAATGGAAACTCAAGATCATTTAAGATCACTTTTATTTGTCCAGATTTATCATCCAATATTATAAAATCGTTATCATTTACCTCTTTCACATATCCGGTAACTTGGATTTTCAGATCCTCACTTTGGATATCATTTATTATTCTCTGTTTAGCAAATTGGTTTTCCATTTTTATTCATCTCAGTTATTACATTAAGTGTTTGTTAGATAAAAATTATTATCAAATATAAGTTCAATATAAATATATAAATACAAAAAGCTTATAGAAGTAATAATAACTAGCAGAAAGAAACAAACCTATCCAATAACAGTTAGCTATATATACTTAAATTCGAATTGTTAAGAGAGTAACATCAAATTTATTAATACTAAAAATCTTATTTCCAATTATTATTTGAATTAATATCGAATTATGTGGCAGAATAATGACTTTTAAGTTAAAATTAGAAAATAGTCGGATTTTGAAAGGAATCGTAGAAACCCTATCATCAATCATCGATGAAACAGAATTCCGTGTTGATCCCGAAGAATTTACAATCACCGCGATGGATCCGAGTCGAATTTGTTTACTTAAACTTACAATCAAGAATGAGGATTTTGATGAATATGAATGCGACGAGGAAACAAAGGTGGGTCTTAATTTGGATGATTTAGATAAAATTTTGAATCGAAGCTCTGCAAATGATTCTATTGAAATAGATTTTAAAGAAAGCGATAATAAAATTAAAATCGTTATGCAACGAGAGGGTATGACCCGGAAGCGCACTTTCAGTTTAGCGCTCTTGGATATCGATATTGAAGAAATTCCTATGGATAATCTTCTTGCGATTGAATATCCCTCATCGTGGGTAATTGAGCCTGATTTCTTAGTAGAGGCGATAAAAGATGCCGAGATTTATTCTGAGATTTTAAATATAAAATCCGAAGAAGGGAAGGGATTAACATTCTCCTCATCAGGACAAATAGGAGAAATGGTTTACAGTCTGGGGATTGAGGATTTAATTGAAACAGATATAAATGACACTAGTACAGGAGCGTACAGTCTTACTTTTTTGAAAGCTATCTTAAAAATAGCGTCTATCACCGAAAAACTTGAAATCTCTTTGAAAACAGATCATCCATTAAAAATGATATTTAATATCCTTGAGGGTGGAGAATTGAATTATTTCCTAGCCCCGAGAGTAGAAGAAGCAGATTTTGACGAAGATGAAGATATGGATGAATTCTAATTTTCAACCCCTATATCCAACCTATCACCTTTACAGTAAATTTTCTTACTCCCATTCTTTTAGATACAATACTTTTTTATTTATCCTTAAAGAATTATATACCCCAGAAGGAGGTCAATAAGGTTATGATCGAAAATGAATCAATCTCTCCGGAATTAGTTCAGCGCTATCCCTGGCTCCCTTCTTTAAAAAGGATCTATTATGATATATCTAACCAAGATCCATTAGAATTCACAAAGAATCTATTAAGCCAAGATAATCTTGAACTAGTAGATAGACTTTTCGATGTTTTTATGGCTGCCTTTAATAATGCGGAGTATATAGAAAATTATAATTTTGATGAGACAAATATAGACCTATATTTATTGCTCAGGATTATTTTATTTGTACTTAATATCGATCCGATAACCAATAGGATTGCCAATCTCTATTCAAAAGTTCAATATAACGAATTAATTAATGAAAATGACTTCAATCTCTATAATATTTTTCAAGATTTAGATTTAGATGTGAAATATTACCAAATTCCTATACAATATCGTATAAAAAAGGTTAAAGATCAAACAGAGATATTAAAAACAAATTATCGTATTCATTATGTTGATTATTTAAAATTATCTTCCAAACTGCGTGATGAATACAGAAAGCTTATTAATGTTCCAATTTCGGAAGGTTATGTTTTCATTTCGAAAAGAGGTTTAGTTCGTTTGCTTCAAGAATACGTACGTGAAAAATTTTTAGAAATTAAAGAAAGAGAAAATGAGGCAGCTGAATCTTTAAAATCTCAATTAAAGACGGTGGATGAATTTAATAGGATTTATAATCGAATCAAAAATGAATGGGATTTAATTAAGGAAGAATTTGATTATTCAATCAATTTAGACTTTATAAAGGGAGAAAATATATCAGATATGTTCCCTCCGTGTGTGAAACATATTCTCTCAGAAGCTGGGGAAGGTCAAAATTTATCACATAATGAGAGATTATTTTTAACATTTTTTCTTCATTCTCTAGAATATCCTGTTGAGAAAATAGTCAATATTTTTTCTACGCTTCCTGATTTTGATAGGGAAAAAACCACTTATCAAGTAGAATTCGCTAAGAAAAAAGGATATACCCCCCATTCTTGTCAAACGCTTAAATCTTTGAATTTATGTAAGGCTGTGAAATATAAAGATGATTTATGTTTAAACGGATATTATTCCAAAAAGTTAGACGAGGAGAAAAAAATAAGGCATCCGCTATTTTATGTCCAATTTCAACAATATAGAGTATCTAAACAAGATAATGAAGAACCTTAACTTTTTACAGAGACTATTTCAAGCTTATTATAAGGAAAATCAAAATGAAATTCCCAGAATTAGTTCTTTTACGAAGCGTGAATTTGGGTTTATTCCATGGAAATCTAAACCTATGATGATACGGCATTTAGGATTTAATGATTTAAATTCATTAAGAAGTTATTTCGTTAAAAACGCTCCCCGACATGCCTATTCAAGCGGTTCATTATACGTGATGCCAGAAAACTCAGATATGGAGAATAAACAATATATCGGCTGTGATTTAATAACAGATATAGACGTGGATCATTTCTATACCCCGTGTAAGGATGATCATGATATTTGGTTATGTAAAGAGTGTGAGGCTTCTGGGAAAGGAATGAAAGAAAAGTGTCCACATTGTGGAAGCTTAAAATTAAAAAATTTGAATTGGATCTGTGATGAATGTTTAGAGATTGCCAAAAATGAGATTAGAAAGTTAATATTTGATTTTCTTATTCCTGATTTTGGGGTCAATCCCGAAGAAATGCATATTGCCTTCTCAGGACATCGAGGGTACCATTTAAAGGTAGAAAATGAGAAAATCAGAACTCTAAATAGCGAAGAAAGGAGAGAGATAGTTGATTATCTGACTGGACATAATATTTCATTTGAAATCTTAGGATTGGAAAAAATGGGTTCGAATATATACGGTTTTGTACGAGAAAACGTGGATTGGTCTAAAAAAATCGTAAAAAAGCTAGTCTTTATGCTTAAAACGTATACGGATGATGATTGGAATTATTTTCTCAATAAAATCGGACTTAATGCGAACGTAATTAAAAGTTTCATACATTCCCGAGAAGATTTTTTATATACACTCACAAGCGAATACCATAATTTATGGAGCATTGAAGGATTTGGACTCACTAATTGGAAGACTTTTTTAAGAGGTGTTGTAGATCTAATTGGAGTTGAGCTTGATGAACCCGTCACTATTGATATTCATCGATTAATCCGATATCCTGGAACTTTACATGGAAAAACGGGGTTTAAAGTTCAAGAACTATCTATTGAAGAATTAGACAGTTATAATCCCCTTAACGAGCCCAATGATCGATTAGATCCAATTGTATTCGAAAGTTTAAAAAATATGCATAAAATAAAAATAATTGAAAAGGAAGTTCCCCAGACAAAAATTAAGGGGGAGACCTATGGGCCATATGAACAAGGAGAAATATTAGAAGTTCCAAATCATATCGCAATATTTCTATTATGTAAAGAAGTTGCCATATTACAATAAATAATAATAAATTTTCTTATACACTCATTTATTGTATCAACAAGAATAATTTTCGAGTCTATGGATTTATTAAAAGAATATAAGCGCTTATACGAGCAATGGCGTGAAGAATTCAATAAAAAAAGCTTAGCTATTCTTCCACAAAACCAATTTCTACAATATAAGAAGTTTTATGAATTCATAGATAATTTCGAAATTGAAGATGATGATCATCTCAAAAAACAGATTCTTGAAAAATATAAAGATAATGTTTGTTTTATGTTTAAGGATCTTCTGAAAATGCGTGAGGCTAAAATTATAAATTCCGCCTTGAATCTTCGAGAAATTGATATGGATAATATTTATGAAGCAGAAAAATTATTATTTCAGAATTTGGTCGCATCGATCAAGGGTTACCAAAAAGTAAAATCGCTTTCTATTTATGAAAATAATGAAAAGCTATATTTTCCTGAAATTACACCACAACTCAAAGAAATCGAAACGAAACGCTCAGAGAACCCTCTTGAACAAATTCAAACAGATGAAAATATTGCGGAAGAAACTTCAGTTCAAGCTAAGATGGAACAAGAAGAAATTAATTATAGCATCGTAAGGTTTATTAAAGACACGCCCTCCCTAGTGGGTATTGACCTTCTGCATTATGGTCCATTTAAGAAGGAAGATATCGCAAATATACCTTTCAAAAATGCAAAAATACTTGTTAATGAAAAATTTGCGGAATATATTGATCTTTCTTAAACCATTTCTAATTTCTTATCAAATTCTTCTTTAAAATATTGAAGCCGATATTCTTGATATTTATCTTGTGGCGAAAATTTTGGAGGCCATGGATTGACTAATTTTCCTCCGCAGTATTTGCATTTCAAATCTGTATTCTTCAATCCATACTTTCCACAATCTTCACATTTTTTCAAGTAACGAGTCATCTTTCAGGTCTAAGGTAAATAATTTTTATTCTCTTGAAAAATCATAGAGCGCATTGTATTCTGCTGCTTTTTCCTCTACAACATCTAATGCATCCGAGAGAATGTTTTCTGCATCTAAATAATCTTTCGAGATAATTTCAACTCGATAAAAGGGGGCAGCTACGTAAGATATTTCTAATTTTCTAGTTGGTTTTGGATTTTCCAACACATTTTGAGCTTCTATAAGCGTTTGTTTTATCAATTCTACTCCATCTGGGTGATCAAATCGCAATTTAACTTTTCCCACAATATTAACAGTTGAAATTTCTACATTTTCATTGACTATACGTAGAAAGGTCTCTTTTTTTTCTTCGGGTATATCTGTGAGATTTTCTAGAATCTCTTTCCCATCTTCTTTTAGTTCTTCAATTGTCTCTTGATAATTATCATTAAAATGCTCCAACACAGGAAAACCAATTTTTTCATAGGCTTCCTCTAATGTTAAATCGTCAAATTCATCACATAAAAACTGTAGCAAATTTTCAAGTTTTACCGCATACTTCCATTCTTTCATTTTATTCTTACGTTGGGCAGCATTCGTTCTTCTCAGTGATAGATCAACATGACCTTTAGATGGATCAACTCTAGTGACTCTAAGGACCATTCTTTGTCCTTCTCTTACATAATTTCTTATGTTTTTTACCCAACGACTTGAGATCTCTGAAATATGAATCATCCCTTTTGCATGGTTCTCGGAGGGCAATCCATCGTAATCTAACAATTCAACATATACATACTGATTTTGAATATTTTCTACTCTCCCAACCACAAAATCACCCTCGTGAGGAAAATTATCTCTCGACTTTGGCATTTTTTTTTGACAGCTCCCTTACTATTGATTTAATATAATGTTCTTGCAATACAAAACATTACATAATTTTTTACTTTTATTCTTTAATCTATCTAGGTTTTTTTACAATAAGAATTTAATAATATTACATCAAATCAACTATACAATTTCAAGTGAACTCCCATACCAAACTGGTTTATACATATAAAATGGGCAAGGATGGCGGATATCCCTATTAGAATCGCGGAATTTGTAAATAGGAGTATCGATTACGGTTCTGATTGGGCTATAGAATTAGAAAATGAACACGATTCTGCTGATGAGCAAAAAAGCAATATTCATCGACAATTAGTATATTTTTACGACCGAGACATGGAGCATAAACATTTTGTGAAAGCATGTTATCTCCATCATATATTAGATTATTTCAAGGAAACGCACGTGAATCTTTTTGATCTTGAGTTAGTTTTCCAAAAATTTTTGGAATATAAAGTGATTTCTGAGATATCTTTTAATAATGGAAAATTGATTAGTTTCAAAAAAGAAATCTTGGAAATATTTGAATTGATCCGAAAATACAGAAATGAATTATATGCGGATCTTGAAATTGGATAATTTACAGAATAATATAGTGAAATGAACATGTTGAATAAGCGCATTGATATTATTGGAATGAGGCATGACTTAGGTCAAAATCGTAGAGGTGTAGATATGGGACCAAGTGCAATTAGGTTTGCTCAATTAAACTCAAAATTGAAAGATTTAGGATATCAAATTAAAGATCACGGTGATATTGAATGCTCTACCTATGAAACTGGTGAAATGGGTGATCCTAAAGCGAGATTTTTACATGATGTTGTGAAACACTGCAAGTTATTAAGGAATAAGATAATATCTCTACTACAAGAAGAATCATTCCCTTTAATATTAGGAGGAGATCATTCCATTACAATCGGGCTCATCGCGGGAATGGTTTCTAAATATACTGATCTCGGGATTATCTATCTTGATGCTCACGGTGATTTTAATACTCCTGATACCACTCCTTCTGGAAATATTCACGGTATGAGTTTAGCTTCCATCGCGGGACGTGGTCCTCCACCTTTGATTAATATGGCATCTCAAGTACCAATGATAAAAGATAACTTAGTTCATTTAATTGGTGTTAGGGCTTTAGACAGGTTAGAAAGACAGTCTATCAAAGAAAGTAATATTTCAATTATTACTATAAAAAAAATTGATGAGATTGGGATTTCAGAAGCCATTTCTCGCGCGATTGAATCTCTCTCTCAAAATTCTCAAAAAGGAAAATTCCATTTCAGTTTAGATATGGATTTAATTGAACCTTCTATTGCTCCCGGGACTGGCACTCCCGTAAGAGGTGGACTTACCTACAGGGAGGCTCATCTTGCGTGCGAATTGATTGCTGAGAGTGGAAATATGGTCTCTATGGATATAGTAGAAATAAATCCAATTTTAGACCACGAAAATCAGACGGGAAAACTGGCTGTGGAATTAATTTTGAGTGCTCTAGGAAAGACCATTATCTAAAGCGAAAAAATTATCATGGAATCCCCTTTTCACTGCAAAAATCTATATTGAAGCTGAAGGAACTATTTTAGATAAGGATACAGTTCAAGAAATGATCCTTACCGGTAGAGATATTGGGGTATGGATAAGGAATGGGTTGAGTCTATTTATTGGAGCTGGAATTATTGGGTTGATAGCTATACGTGGCATTGATTTGAAATTGAAATATAATATCATATACGGACTCGCAA
>WJIN01000228.1 GCA_014730295.1 Promethearchaeota archaeon
ATATTGTTTGGCGTTCATGATAAGCTGCCGTAATTTATATGCGGGTTCCGGAATCTCGACACCCCACGCATCCTCCACCGCCTTGGTGGGGGTGATGTGGTGTGGAATCGGACAAATTCCGCAGATCCTCGGCGTAATTCGAGGGACATGCTCGCAATATCGTCCTTCCACGAATTTTTCAAAAAATCTCGTCGAAGTGATATTGAATTGAACGTCCTTTACTTTTCCATCATCGTCTATTACAAGATGTAGACCACCGTGACCCTCTAATCGAGTGACCGGCTCAACTTCTATTTCTTTTACCATTTTATTTGTGCACCTCTTCAGTGAATTTTTTATTCTTAGCTAAGGTGAATTTCTCAAAAGTACCAATATGATCTTTCACTTGAGCAAGCAATTCCTCTTTAGAGAGATTCACATTGAAACCTTTGATTGCAGCATCAGCAAATCGAGATGCTTGGTCATCAACCCATTCAGTCTGACCATAGCAGCCAGTGCAAGGAGCGTTTACCTTAATACATAATCCACCACATCCTGCCCTTGTAACGGGCCCCATACAAATATATCCTTGTTCAATGAAACAATCTTCTTGGTTTGGAAGACCTTCATAATCTCTCTTAACCTCAGTCATAGTGGAATCACTTCCAATAATTCTTGGGCATGTATCACATACATTAGAGATTTCATGAAAGTCTGGATTATCCTTAAGATATGCGAGTACATTCGTCGCAACCTCTTTTGCCTTGTCGTTTAATTGAGTTAATGGAGTTTCAGCTTCTCCTTTATTCTTAATTTGCTTCAAAATATCTGCAGAAAGATCGAATCCCGCCATAAGTGGTACATTCAAATATAATGACAAGAATTCATACATTGCTTTTTTCTCTCCTGAACTGATATTTGAAAGGTCTTTAGTTTTGTCAATTAATTTATCTGCTCGAACATGTGCCGTTTTTGATGGACCAAAACAACCAACGCATGGATCTCCATCATTGCCAGGGCATTTTAATGAGCATCCAACACTTGTAATTGGACCAAAACAAAGAGTTCCCGCATCTAAAATACATCCTTGCTCATTCAATGGACATTGAGTACAGAAAGAATATTCTTCGTTTGGAAAATCTTTTTGTCCAAGTAAGAATTGAACTGCACTGACAATTTGTTCTGGTTTAGGTGGACAACCTGAAATATATGCATCCACATCTATTACATCATCTACAACCACTAAATAGTCTCTAAATCCAGGAACATGTTCTGTAGGTTCTTTAGGATCGTCATCAGTGATACTTTCCGCATCATGGAATTTTCTTTGCACTAACTCTGGTTTTTTCCATTCATTGCCTAAGCCATGAACATTGCCATAACAAGCGCAACTTCCGAAACTAATAATTAATTGGCACTTTTGTCTCATGAGTTTTACATTTTCGTAATCCTCATTTGTGCGAATAGAACCCTCGATGAATCCAACTAAGACTTCTCCGTCTTGGCGTGCTTTAAGTGAATCATGTTTGAAATCAACGACTGCTGGCCAGTATACAAATTCTAATGCTGGAAGAACGTCTAACAATCCTAAATGAGCGTTTAATAAGGACTGGTGACATCCCCAACAATCAGAAAGTTGCATAAAAGCTACTTTTACTGCCATTTTTCATCATTTATTGTTTGTTTTTTGTTTTTATAATTAGTTTTTTATTTCCTAGTTTATTGCAAGTAGGATGTTTATAAATTATTAAGGACTTTATTAAAAAATTACTCCTATATTAACGAAAAGTAACGTTAGCATTATGGAAGAGAATAATTATTCAAAAAAAATTACTTAAATTAATTTAAACTATGAATAAATATTCAAAAGATCGTCAATACCTTTTTTTGAAGTATTAGAACAAAGAGATAATCTAGAGTGCTTAGATCTCCCCGATTTATAATGATTGTTATGATTCCAAGCACACTACTTTATGAAATATAAATTAATCATATTATATAAATAATTGATAATTCTTGTTCTAATATGATATATTGTCATTTAAACAAAAGAAGGCACTCTCCTTTAGGTGCTGGTAGTTCAATAAGCTCATTCACTATAATATTTGTAGTAGATTGAGCAAGTCCCTTCTTGAGATACCATACAAGGCCCTATTGGATTTAGTGGAGTACAGATATCTTTAAATAGTTTACATTCATGGGGATAGATCTTTCCCGTCATTACTAAGTGACATGAACATCCAGGCGGGATATCTCGAGCATCCTCAATTGTGATGTCGAACTTTTTATCTGCGTCAAATTCTGAATATGCATCTCTAATTTTGAGTCCTCCATCCATTATACGACCAATGCCGCGCCATGGAGAGGAAACTGATTCAAAAACGTCAAGGATTATATCTTGAGCAACCTTGTTCCCTTCTGGTTTCACAACACGTTTATACTCATTTAGGGTTTCATATTTTTTAGTTTTAATTTGGTTTAGAAGCATGAGAATCCCTAATAAGACATCATTCGGTTCGAAACCCGCAATTACGTTTGGGACTTTATATGAATTAGAGAATATCCTAAAAGGGTCAAGCCCGATAATGGTAGCCACATGTCCCGGGGAGATAAAACCATCTATATTCAACCGATCAATACTTATCAAGAGTTCTAAAGCAGCGGGTATTAATTTGTGAGCGCAAATAACGGAAAAATTGGATGGAGGATTATTTTTAAGTTCATACCCAATTAGAGGAACCGTAGTTTCGAAACCGATGGCAAAAAAGATTATTTGCTTATCTGGATTTTCATTGGCAATCTTAACCGCGTCATTAGGTCCATACACAATCCGGATATCCGCCCCCTCAGCTTTTAACTCTGCTAAGGAGATATTACTCGCCGGAACTCGTATCATATCTCCAAACGTAGTGATAATAGTGTCATCTCTTCGTCCTAATTTAATGGCTTTATCGATATCTTTCGCAGGGCATACGCAAACAGGACATCCAGGTCCAGATACAATTTCCAAATTTTCGGGAAAGAGGGATCTTAAGCCGTATTTAGAAATGGTATGTTCGTGAGTCCCACATACATGCATAAGTTTTATAGGTTTATTTATTGTGGTCATATGAGCTCGAATGGAACCTACAATCTTTTTTGTAAAATCTTTACTTCTCAGGGCATTTAAACTAGGAATTTCCATTTTTTAAATAATGAAGAATAAATTAAGCAATATTTCCTATGTTATAGATTATTTAGTAGAATTATCAAAGAAATTTAAATAAAATTTGTATAACACATAACAGCCAAACGATAATTTCATATATTGAAAAGTATGGGTATATTTAAGAAAGGTTGAAATAACAAAATTCAGCAAATACGTGGAATTGGTTCACCTAAAGGCATATCAATAAAACGAGTCCCTCCTACCACAGTTTCTAAAAGAACACGTTTCGGATTTTCTTTTTTAACTTGTCCTATAATTTGAGCGTCTTTTCCATTCTCAACTGAGCATATAAGATTAAGAATATCATCCGCAAAGTCTGGATCCACTGCTAGTAGAGCCCTTCCCTCACTTGCAATGTTATAGGGATCCAATCCCAACATTTCGCATATAGCTCTCACTTGGTTTTTAATCGGAACACTTTCCTCTTCAATCCAAATACTCACATCTGATTTAGTTGCCCAGTGATTCAGTGCACCTGAGATCCCTCCACGTGTCGGATCTTTCATAGCGTGAATGTGATTTTTCTTCATATGATTTTTTAGAATTCCGATAATATCATTAAGCAGACTTACATCTGATTTCAAGTCTGTAGAAATATTTAAACCCTCGCGCTTTGCCATAAGTGCGGTTCCATGATCGCCAATACTTCCCGTAATTATTATTTTATCATTTACTTTAAGACCACTGTCGATTATTTTAACATTGTTATCCTTAAGTCCAATACCTGAGGTAGATATGATAATATCATTCAAACTTTTTTTCGGCATTACCTTGGTATCTCCAGCAATTATCGCTATATTAGCCTCCTTTGCCGTTTTATTAAATGATTTCATAATCTTCTCAAGTTTTTCAAATTCAAATCCCTCCTCAATTATTACCGAGGATGTTAATGCGACTGGATCAGCACCCATCATTAACAAATCATTGACCGTGCCACAAATACTTAATTTACCAAGGTCACCTCCGGGAAAAAACAATGGAAACACCGTATGTCCGTCTGCTGTCACAACGATTTCTTTATGATAATTTTCAAGAGGGATTGTAGCGCCATCGTCTAATTCTTCTACTCCTATACCAGTAAGTACTCTTTTATACTCTATATCCTTCGTAATGAAGCGTATTAACTCCTCTTGAAGGAAACCTCCCGCACCGTGGGCTAAACGAATTACTTGAGATTTAGGACTTTTCTTCATACTCATACTTTACTAAAGGAAGTTAGCAAAAAGAATTTTCGGTTTAGAAACATAGGTTAAAATGGATCTGAAACGAGTTTTTCTGGCATGATTACAAAAATTGGGGATGATAAATATCGGCAATTATATATAGAATATATATAATTATATGCTTTTATTATCTTTCCATAGTCTATTATATCTATGGACGCCGTTTATTTATTTGATTATTGCATATATCTATTTGAAGTTAGCATAAATTCAATAAATGTTTAGAAAATTAAACTCCGTAAAGTGAACAAAATGGAATCAAAATCTATAAAAGAAGAAGATTTAACTGAAGGGATGAATCCAATTATACGATTTACTCCCAAAAAAGTAAGAGAGTTCTTAGAACTCTTAAATAGTCGACCCGATGAATAACCATTATTTGTTTTTGTTTTTTTCATTATTTCTCGCATTTTAATATGTAATTATATCAATCTTTTCATTACTCCCGTTTTTCATTTTTATATGAAAAGTTCCTATTATGAGATCCTTTTTGGTTAAAATAATCTAATTTATTAGAAAATAGATGTTATTCTAATTGAATGAGTGTAGAAACCGTAGAGATAAACATAACAGGTATCGTCCAAGGAGTTGGGTTCCGACCTTTTCTATTCAATTTAGCACGAGACCATAATCTCCATGGATATGTTTTGAATAGAGGGAACGCTGGAGTTCGATTACTTTTACAAGGAAGACCAACACAGATTTCACAGTTTCTTGATGATGTGAAGAAAAAAAATCCGAGTATTTCATACATTGAAAATATAGCTATAAACAATGTAAATAATTCAGTAAAATACAAAAAGCTTGAAATACGAAAAAGCGAAAAAGGTCGTGGGATAAGCCTAACATTACCTCCAGATGTTGCTGTTTGCGAGGATTGTTTAGAGGAAATGAGAAATCCTAAATTAGACCGATATTATCAGTATCCATTTATCGCATGTGCGGTATGCGGTCCGAGGTTTACAACTGTGAAATCACTACCTTATGATAGAAAACGAAGTACGATGCAAGAATTCCCTTTATGTACCAACTGTCTCGCAGAGTACCAAGACTTTGATAACCGAAGGTTTCATGCTCAAACCTATGCGTGTTCCGTGTGCGGACCAAATTATCGGCTTTATGACTATGAGGGAGCAGATTTAGGAGAGAAAACGTCTATTAGCGCGATTCTTAGAGAGTCGGCAAACAGAATTAATAGAGGGGACATTGCTGCAGTTAAAGGTATTGGAGGAGTCCATCTTGTATGTACGGTGGATGATAATAAAGTCATTCAGAAATTACGGAAAAGAAAGAGAAGACGCAAGTATAAACCATTTGCACTAATGATTCCGAATCTTAATACAATAGAACACTATTTCAAAATTTCTGATACTGAGAGAGAAATATTAACATCATTTAGAAGACCGATTGTATTATTAGAAAAGAAAAAGACTTTTGCTCAATCTAATATAAGCGATTTAGTTGCTCCCGGATTAAATAATATTGGATTTATGCTTCCTTATACTGGGATTCATCATCTCATTTTTGATTATATTGGGGAAAAACCTTTAATATACACAAGCGGTAACAAATCAAATATTCCTATGGGAATTGAAAATAGGAAAATTATAGATCAATTGCAGGGTATTGCCGATTTCTTTCTTTTACACGATAGAACAATTTACCAGAGAGCTGATGACAGTGTTTTACGAATTCATGATGAAAAAAAAAAAGTAATAAGACGATCGCGTGGGTATGTTCCAGAGTATATTCCACTTCCATTTCAAGTAGAAATTCCAGGTGCTATGGCAACGGGTCCAGAGCTAAATTCGACAGGCGCCGTTTTAAGAAGAAATCGCATATTTCCTACACAACATATTGGAAATACCACCAATCTCGAGACTTTTCAATTTCTCAAAAAAGCTCTCTATCATATGAAAGATTTATTACAGATAAAAAAGGAAGAAATTAAATTTATAGTCTGTGATGCACACCCCGCGTTTATCTCAACACGATATGCACATGAATTATCTGAAGATTATCAAATTCCATTATACCCCGTTCAACATCATTATGCTCATATATTGGCATTAATGGCTGAAAATAGTATAAAATCCGAAGAAAAAGTCATCGGAATTAGTACGGATGGAGTGGGATTTGGAAGCGATGGAAATATCTGGGGAGGAGAAATCTTACTATCTTCATATCAAGAGTCTAAAAGGCTTGGTCATTTGGAATACCAACCAATGATAGGTGGGGATAGGTGTACAAAATATCCTGCGCGCATGGCAGCTTCAATTATCTTAAAAACACTTGGGAAAGATAAATCTAAGCAATTATTTGATAAATTAAAATTATCCAAGGACTTAGAATATGGGGAAAAAGAATTGAACGCTCTCATAAATCAATATGCCAATTCTAACAGCAAATTTCCCTCAGAATATATTCCATTGTCCAGTTCTACGGGTAGAATATTTGATACGGTATCATATTTATTGGGAGCTTGTAAATTTCAAACTTATCGAGGCGAACCCGCAATGCGACTTGAAGGATTGGCAGCAAAAGGAGATGTCAACAATTGCGATTTAAAGATCGAATATTCAGATAAGAATGGCGTTTCTATAATTAATACCTCCGATTTAATCACAAATATTCTTAAACTAGGACAAAAAAATATATACAAAAAGGCGGATATCGCCGCAAAATTTCAGAAAGAGATCGGAAACACATTTGCTCGAGTAGCTATTGAAAAAGCAAATAAGCTAGGAATTAATAAAATTGGTCTTTCTGGGGGAGTCGCTTATAATTATTCATTCTCAAGAGCAATAAAGAAAAAAGTTTTAGAGGCAGGATTAGAGTTTTTAGAACACGACACGATACCACCGGGAGATGCGGGTATAAGCTCGGGCCAACTTATTCACGGAATATTTAGGTATAACAATGAAGATTAAATCACAATTGCAGGTAGAACTAATATCTCTTGATAATAATTCAAGTTTAAACCAAAAAAAAAATATTGTTCTCTATAGGAAATTAATTAAAAATTCTTCCGTTAGTTTATTCTTACTTTTATGATTCCTCGATTTCTATAGAGAAATCTATATAATATATAGTCTAAAATCACTAAATATTATCTCAATAATTAAAGATTTTAAATAATAATAGGTTGAAATAATAAATAAAACTCTTAGTGAAAAAAAATGGTTGATTTTATCGAATACATAAACGGATTTCTTACTATATTATTTGTAGTAATCTCTGTGGCGATTGGATTAATAATCATCATTAAATATCGTAAAAAAAAAGAAAGGCAATTTTTATATTTCGGTCTATTTTGGGCTGGTATGACGACACCATGGTGGCCCCAGATTGTCATTTTTGTTAATTTCTTGATTACGGGAACAATTATCGAAATGACTTTCTGGGTGATTATAGGAGTTGCATTTCTCCCTTTTACGGTGATTGTAGGTATGATGGCTTATTTAATTGTTTTACCAATTGAAGATAACAAAAAAAACATTATTAGAGCTATTACATACTCCCCCAACATTCTTTATGAGATTTTTTTATTATTCGCGATATTTTTGGGGAACATTGAAATCTGGATTGCCGATCATGATCCATTAGGAGAAGAAGGAGCCTTTGTTATAGATTGGTCTTATTTCAGCATTCCATACTTTATATTGAGTTTGGTATTCTTTTTAATTTTTGGACTCTGGTTTTCTCGCTTATCAATGAAATCAGATAATCGAGATGTTAAATTAAAAGGAAAATTCTTGTTTATTGCGTTTATTTCATTCGCCGTTGGAACTATGATTGATTTTATCGTACCCAATCCATTTATCTATATGATTGCTAGATTAATATTGCTTTTTAGCTCCATTGAATTCTATGCTGGTTTATTACTTCCCAAATGGATAGCTAATTTATTCCAGAGAGGTAATCATTAGGCAAAATTGATTATCTTAACTCAAATTAGATGGAAACTTTTTTTTTTTAATCATTTTTTTTCATATTTAACATTTCAAATTTGAAAACAAGATATTTCAAAATTATAAAATTGAATAAAAACAAATTAAGAAACAAAAAAATGCAAAAATTAAATCAATCAATAGAAGAAAAATATGATGTAGCTATAATTGGAGCTGGTAATGGTGGTTTAATAGCAGCCACTCAACTAGCTTTAGAAGGACAAAAAATAATTCTTTTTGAACAGCATAACCTTCCTGGTGGTTTTGCAACTAGCTTTGTTCGAGGAAGATTTGAGTTTGAAGCATCTCTCCATGAATTATGTGATTATGGTCCAAAATCAAATAAAGGAGGGATTAGGAAATTATTTGAAGAACTTGGAATAGATATCCCCATGGCGAAAATACCAGAAGCGTATCATTTGATCTCTACAGACGAAAATGATAGATTCGACATTACCATACCTTTTGGAGTTGACGAATATATTAAATGTATTGTTGGAGAAGTACCAGAAAGTGAAAAATCTGTTAAAGAATTTGTTAAATTATGCAGAGAGGTTCATGAAGCATTAAATTATATTCGAGAATCAAGAGGCAATCCAGATAAAAAAGTATTGATGAGTGAATATGGAAATTTTCTACGAACTGCAGCATATAGTCTAGATGATATTTTAGGAGCATTAGAAATGCCTTTAAAAGCTCAAAAAATTATTAAGGGATATTGGGTATATTTAGCAATTCCAACAAGTAGAATTAATTTCACTATTTATGCGGCAATGCTATATTTTTTTCTCATACGAGGCGCATACATCCCAATACATCGTTCTTCAGGTTATACAATGGCTTTAGAGAAAAGAATAAGAGATCTTGGAGGTAAAATCGAATTTAACACAAAAGTCGAGAAAATTATGGTTGAAGATGGAAAGGTTAATGGATTGGAAACATCCAAAGGAGACAAAATCAATACAAATTATGTTATTTCAAACGCTTCTCCAACTCTCATCTATAACAACCTAATCTTTCCGGAATCAGAGCGACCCGAAATAGGTTATAAGTTTGTTAATGCCCGAAAACATGCGGTTAGTTGTTTTGTTGTTTATCTTGGCTTAAATAAATCAGCAGAAGAGTTAGGGTTACAAAATTATAGTTATGTAATTTCAGATTGTATGGATACTAAACAAATATATGATTCTTTTGGGAAATTGGAATGTCCTAAAATCCAAGCATCAATTTGCCTAAATAATGCGATTCCAGATTGTTCTCCAGAAGGAACTTGTATAGTTAGTATTACTTCATTTTTTAAGCCAGGTGTTTGGGATAAAATAAGTAAGGAGCAATATTTTAGTCTTAAAGATAAAATTGCTGAAGAACTAATAGAAAAATTCGAAAATGCAACTAATACGCATCTATCTGAATGTATAGAAGAAATTGAGATCGCAACCCCAGAAACATATTCGAGATATACGGGCAGTTATAAGGGAGTGACATACGGATATGAGGTTGATTCTTGGGATTCCACTTTACCCCGATTAATGAGAATGTCCGAAGAACGATTTATTGATGGTTTAAAAACATGTGGGGGATTCTCATTTCAAGGCGTAAGCTATACAAATTCGTTATTATCTGGGCAAATTACTGCATTACTCACTTTACAAGAATTACAAGAAGGAGGAGAAAAAAATGAGTGAAGATAATGAATTAAAAGTAAAGATAAAAGGAAAAATTAGAGATTTATTAGCATTTTCAAAACTAACCAAAACTCGAGAAAAAAAATTTGAAAAAGCTTCAGCTAAGCCAATTGAAGAAGATACTCTGAAAGCATTAGCGGAAGATTTACATCCTGACTATCAACACTTGATAATTGATAAAATAATAGATAATACAAAATCAACCAAAACCTTTAGATTAATTCCCGATTCTGAGTTTAATGAAGCACTCGCATTATTTCGCGCAGGACAATTCTTAAGTTTAAAAGTGAACGTGAATGGATATGAAATTACCAGACCATATACTATATCATCATCACCAAGGGACGCTTTAGCTGGTTTTTATGAAGTTTCTATTAAAAGAGAGGAAAATGGATTTTTAACAAACTTCATCTGGGATAATTGGAAAGTTGGAACTAAAGTCACCAGTTCAGGACCACAGGGTTTTTTTTATTTCCAACCCCTAAGAGATTCTAAAAACATTGCCGCTATCGCTGGAGGGAGCGGTATAACAGCATTCCGATCTATTGCTAAAGAAGTCGCAGAAGGTAGTCTGGATATTAATCTGACAATACTATATGGATGTAGTGATGAGGATGATATTTTGTTTTATGAAGAGTTGAAACATTTGGAGAAACAAAACCCCAATAAGATAAAATTGGTGATCGTTCTTAGCTGCGAGGAGGTTAGTTTAGAAGGATGTGAAACTGGATTTATAACTTCAGAAATTATTAAGAAATATACGGATATCGCAAATGATACTTACTTCATATGTGGACCTCAATTAATGTACGAATTCATGGATGAGGAAATTTCCAAATTAAAAATTTCGCAAAGCAGAATTAGAAAAGAAATGTACGGAGAAATTAAGGAAGTAACGAAATTCCCCGACTATCCTACTAAGGAGAAAGCTGAAAAGGTGTATAATATTGAAGTTTTGATTGGAAGTGAGATTAAAGAAATTCCCGCAAAAGCCACCGATACAGTTTTAGTTTCTATGGAAAAAGCTAAAATTATAGCTCCATCAAGCTGTCGTTCTGGTGAATGTGGATTTTGTAGGTCATATCTTATTTCTGGAGACATTTATACTCTGACGAAATCAGATGGGAGAAGAGAAGCGGATAAAGAGTATAACTTTTTCCATCCATGTTCTTCTTATCCCCTATCAGATCTCGAAATAGAAGTCCCTAGAAGAAAATAACAATTTTCAATTCTATTTATTTTTTTTAATTTTTATTGTTGGCTATTCTATTTAGTAGAATTAGTTTCAATTTTAGAAAGAATGCAGTTTTTAGCAATTTTTAAATATTTCAAAAATAAATATTACTAAAAAGCAAATTATAATCAAACTCGTGAAAATTTTTGACTCTAAAAGAAAACCCACCATTAGAGAAGGTTATAGAAACTATCCGAAAGAACCAGAACTTGGATTCAATAGCGGGTCTTGTCTGCTTAAATAGTCTTATCATTAATAGTACAATTGAGGAAATTTTAGAATTTATTAATAAAAAACGTATTGAAATTCCGACAAAAAAGGTATACACCAGACTAGAATTATTGCGACATATATGTTTGCATTATTATATCATCTACATAAATAACGAACCGTTGCAGAACAATTTTGAAAGTGTTTTAAATTATATTGGACATGAAATGTGTAGGGATGAGTCACTTCAATTACACTTATACGGTGTTGATTTTATTGCCAAACAAGACCTTATTGACGCGTTTAGCGATTGGTGTGCTGACTTGGGAATAAGTGTATACGACGCTAGGAAAGTAAGTGACGAGAACCACATAGATCTGTATTTAGTGAGGAGAACTCCCCTATTGAGAACAGAAACGGTTTTTGTGAGGACGGGGCATGAAATCGATGAGAATGAATACCAACGAGTATTACAACTTATTACAAAAACATCAAAATATGCAACTTGGAATGTTTTTGTTACTACTCCTCTTGCAGTCTATAAAATTGGATTGAATAGAATGATCATTGATATGGACCAATCAAATGTATGGCTGTATATAATAGACCCTGTTCGAAAAACCATCCATGGTATTATCAAAGGAAAAAAGTCTAAAGATTATAATTCTGATTTACGGGACAAATATATTGAGCAACTTCCAAGAGAGCCTATTAGAGCTCAAACACGTTTAAAAGAGATTTCTACGTTTAAATTTAATGAAAAACAGTCCTATAATCCCGATGATTACTGCACATTCGATTTACTTGACGTGCTTGAACATGATAGATTAGTGAGTGCTCCAGATGAAGAATCTGACTATTCAAAAATTTTCCGAAACTTGATGATAATCGACCGAGAATCAAAAATACCAATATTTTCATATTTAAGCGAAAAGGTAAAGGATCAAATCTTATTTTCGGGCTTTTTAAGCGCTATGGATGATTTTGTCTCACAAATAGGGGATACTACATCGCTAAAAGAAATCAATTATAAGGGGTTTTATGTTCAGGCCGCTTACGGGAAAAGCGTGAAAATGGCACTTTTCCTATCTGACCAAGCTGACAAGAGCTTAAAGGAGCGAGTAGATTTCCTTCTTGAGTATTTCGAAAGTAATTTTTCTGAAGAAATTGAAAAATTTCGAGACTCCGGTGATACCTCAATTTTAAAAGATGAAAAAATCCTTCCTATTGTTCGGCAATTTTTAAATATTTAGTGTTCTTCTTTTTTCCGTATAAATATTAATTAATTATAAAATCACTTTATAAATTCATTAGAAACATAATTTAACTTAATAGTAGAAAATTATTCCAATACAAAAATGGAATCATTAGATAATACAATTCAAGAATTAAAAGATAATTTTGAGAAAAAAAACGGATTAATATGCTTGAACTGCTTATTTAACAAAAGTCGATTTGAAGAAATTGAGCAATTCATTGAATCTAATGCTATCCCCACTCCAGAATTCGAAAAGCCTTCAAAATATGGGTATTTGAGAAGTATTGCTGCTCATTATTATCAAGAATATACACAAAACGAGGAAATTCAATCGAATTTTAAAAACCCGCTTATGTATATTGGGAAAAAAATCCTTCAAGAAGAAAAATTAAAACACTATCTTACACGATTCGATTTTTTTGCGCGGCAGGATCTCATTGACGCGTTTAGTGATTGGTGCGCTGATCTCGGAATTAGCGTCTACGACGCATCAAAAATTGATAATAAAAATATAGATTTATACCTAATCAGGCGAACACCACTATTGCGTAGCGAGGCAGTTTTTATTCGAACAGGCTCACAACTTGATGAGGAAGATTATAAAAACACGTTTTATCTCATAAATGAAGCATCCAAATTGGCAACCTGGACTGTATTCGTTACCACACCTTTAGGAGTTTATAATATTGGGTTAGATAGGATGATATCTGATATGGAAAAACTCGATACGTGGCTATATGTAGTTAATCCACTACACAAGGAAATCTGGGGGATTACCAAGGGAGGTAAAGGTAAGGACTATGACTCTGATCTAAGGGATGTATTCATCGAAAAATTACCAAAAGAACCAATACGAGCGCCTTCAAAAGTAATAGAAATCTCAAAATACAATTTTGATGATAGTGATTCATATAAATCTAAGAATTATTCACTTTTTGAAATATTTACTGAAGAGGAGATGGAACAAATTCAAGAAGAGACGAAAATTGAACATAAATACAGAGATATTTTCCGCAATCTGATGACAATCGATAAGGATTCTGGATTACCTTTAATATCATATTCAAGTGAGGAACAACCCTTAGATAAGGTGCTCATATCGGGATTTTTAACAGCAATGGATAATTTCGTATCGGAAATCGGTGGAACCTCATCCATGAAGGATATCAATTATAAGGGTCTTTATGTTCAAGCAGCGTATGGTAAGATCATTAAAGCTGCTTTATTTCTTTCCGATCCGGCAGATAAAAGCTTGAAGGAGCGACTAAATTATTTGGTCAATTATATAGAGACTCATTATGATAATGAAATCCAAGAGTTTAGAAAAACTGGTGATTCGTCAATGGTTGATGAGAAGAAACTTAGTCCATTAATAATCGAGATATTAGATATCTAAAAATTTTTTATTCTGTTTTTTGTTAGTTTTATGAGAAGCTATTTAACTACAAGAATTAATCTATGATTTCATATTTTAGTAAATAGAAAAATAGTAATTTTAAACGAAATACGATAGATGATATGATTCAAATGTCAACTTATAAGAGAATTATTCCCTGTCTTGATGTCAAGGATGGAAGAGTAGTGAAAGGGATTCAATTTGTCAATCTCCGAGACGCGGGAGATCCAGTCGAATTCGCACAATATTATGAAAACGAGGGTGCTGATGAGTTAGTATTTTTGGATATAACCGCCACTATAGAAAAGCGGAAAACTGTGAGAGATCTTGTAAAAAAAGTTGCGGATGCGATAAATATCCCATTTGCAGTTGGAGGAGGTATAGGAAGTATGGAAGATGTTGATAATATCTTGAATGCCGGGGCAGATAAGGTTTCTATAAACACCGCAGCAGTAAAAAACCCCGACTTATTATCGAATATATCCAAAGAATATGGTGCCAAAAGATTAGTTTCTGCTATAGATGCGAAAAGAATATATGTAGATTCCGAAAAACAAGCACCAGACAAAATTATAGCCAAATTAGATGGGAGATATTGCTGGTTTGATCTTTTGACTCACGGCGGGACTAAATCAACTGGAAAAGATGCAATAAAATGGGCTTTAGAAGTAAAAAATCTTGGAGCAGGAGAAATATTACCCACATCCAAAACCTTTGATGGAACTAAAGAAGGATATGACTTGGAAATGACACGATTGATGGCTAATAAAACAGGACTACCGATTATCGCATCTGGAGGGGCGGGAAGTCCCCAGCATATTCTTGAGGCTTTTACTATAGGAAATGCCGATGCGGCCCTGGCAGCCTCTATATTTCATTTTCGAGAATATTCAATAAAAGAAGTAAAAGAATATTGCACAAAAAATGGTGTTGAAATGAACATATAAAGGAAATGTTTGAAGTATATCACCTAATTTTATTCTATTTTTATTAATTCACTTTCACCATGCTCAAAATATCAATTATATCAATTAAATGAATATAACTTCTTATCAGACTAATTCTTGATAATTTATTTAACAAAAGCTAAAATATCTTGGAATATATAGCTAATTATAATAGGATTATCTAAAATTTTAGTATAAAATGGTCTTAACTAAGCGGATTATACCTTGTCTGGATGTGACTGAAGGAAGAGTCGTAAAAGGCGTGAAATTTGTCAAATTGAAGGATGCGGGAGATGCAGTTGAGCTGGGGAAATTATATGATAAACAAGGAGCTGATGAACTCGTGTTTTTAGACATCACTGCATCTTCAGACAAGCGAAAGATCTTAAAAAATTTGGTAGAACGCACCGGAGAGCAAATTTTTATTCCTTTTACAGTCGGAGGAGGTTTACGCACGGTAGATGATATCAAAGAGATTTTGAGAGCGGGTGCTGATAAAGTGTCTCTCAATACCGCAGCAGTAGAACATCCTGAAATAATACAAAAAAGTGCCAAAATATTTGGCTCTCAATGTATAGTTACTGCGATTGATGCAAAGAGAGTTTTTATAGATTCTCCTCAACAAGCTAAGGACAAAAGTGTAATTAAAACTCAAAATGGTAGATATTGCTGGTGGGAAGTATATATACATGGTGGGAGAACTCCCACCGGGAAGGATGCCGTTAAATGGGGCAGAGAAGCACAAAATCTTGGTGCGGGGGAAATCTTATTGACTAGTATGGACAAAGATGGAACTTATGATGGATATGATTTGGAGCTTACTAAAATCTTTAGCGAAAGTTTAGAAATTCCGATTATTGCGTCGGGTGGGGCTGGAAAACCCCAGCACATTGCCGAGGCATTTATTCAAGGCAAGGCAGATGCTGCACTCGCAGCGTCTATCTTTCACTATGATGAATATTCAATTGAGAAAGTGAAAAAAGTCTGTAAAAGTAAAGGAATCCCAGTGAGGTTATAAAAAATGAGTTTTTATATTGCGATAATTGATTATGGGATGGGAAATTTAAAAAGTGTAAGTAAGTTATTAGATTATCTCGAGATTAGCAATGAGATTACTTCTGACCCAGATTATATTCTCAATGCGGATGGAGTTATATTACCTGGAGTCGGAGCATTTGGGGATGCGATGGATAATCTTAGAAATAAGGGATTAGTCTCGACACTTAATGAGATTGTAAGAGGAGGAAAACCATTATTTGGTATATGTTTGGGTCTCCAATTATTATTTTCAAGGAGTTATGAGATGGGGCAATTTTCAGGATTAGGTTATATTCCAGGAGAGGTCATACATTTTGATAAATCAAAGGTGGGAAAAGTTCCTCAGATCGGATGGAATAGTGTAAATTTCAAAAAAAAGGACCACTATTTAATTGAAGATATTCCAGACAATTCTTATTTCTATTTTGTGCATAGTTTTTACTGTGTTCCAGAAAATGATGGCGCTATTTTAGGACAAACGCAATATGGTGAGATTACCTTTTGTTCAATTGCGAGCGAAGGGAATATTGTGGCGACACAGTTCCATCCAGAAAAGTCTAGCTCGCTGGGTATTACAATGTATAAAAATTTTGTGGAATTTTGCAGAAAATAAGAATATACTTAGGTTTTTTAGAGCGTTTAACAACGATTAGCCTTAATGGATTGTTCTAATTCTGATATTTTTTCAACAGACTTTAATGGATATTTACCAGTGAGACATGCTTTACATAATTCACTATTTAGTCCAATGGCATCTTTTAGATCTTCCACAGTTTGGTACGCTAAAGTATCGGCTTCAATAATTTGTCTAATCTTTTCGATATAGTCCTCTTCTCCATATTGCTTGAAACAACTGCCAGCAATCAATTCTTCTCGAGTGGGAAAGTCAATGCCCATATAACAAGCGCTAATGACGGGAGGACAACTGATTCTCACATTAACAGAGATTGCGCCAGCATTTTTGATTAGGGAGATTATTTGTTTTGTAGTAGTACCTCTCACTATTGAATCATCAATAAGAATAACATGTTTCCCATCTACCACACTTTTTATTGGATTGAGTTTTTCTTTCACCGCAGCCTTCCTTTTTTGCTGACCTGGCATTATGAACGTTCTCCATACATATCGATTTTTCATTAATCCTTCTACATACGGTAAACTTGCTTCTTTTGCATAGCCCACGGCAGCACTCCTTCCTGAATCGGGTACCGGTACCACTATCGCATTTTCTCGAAATTTCGGATCGTTTAAAAGGGAGTCTCTTTGAGCTAGCTTCTGCCCCATCCGCAACCTCGCCTCTGCAACGGAAACACCATCGATAATAGAATCTGGACGGGCGAAATACACAAATTCAAACTGACATACTGCAGTTTTATCAACCTTTAAAACAAGTTCACTATGGATATCCTTTTGATGGCTCAAGTGGACAATCTCACCAGGCTTAACGTCCCTTAAAAAACTGGCTCCTACGGAGTCTATTGCACAGCTTTCTGATGCTACAAAATAGAGATTTCTGGTCTCGGTCTTTTTTTCTCCAATACAGAGTGGTTTGAACCCCAAAGGATCACGAATTGCATAGATATCCCCATTTGAGGTTAATAATACTAAGGAATATGACCCATCCAAAAATTTGGAGGTTAATTTCAATATTTCCGGCCAATTTTCAGTACCAAGAGAGATGGAAGCAATTAATTGAGCTATTACTTCTGTATCAGTGTTGGTAACGAACACTCTCCCCATATCTTCCATTTTAGCCTTAATTTCATCGTAATTTGGGATGGTTCCGTTAAAGGCAAATGAGAATTCAATTTCATTATTTTTAAAGTGATATGGTTGGATGTAATCTTGAGAATTATAGTCTTCTGAACCCGTCGTGGCATATCGATTATGACCAATTCCCACATTTCCCCAATACTGTGAAAGCCGTTTGTTATTTAGAACTTTTGAAACTAATCCTTTTTGCTTATAGGTATAAATTTTACCTCCCGTTTTAAGCACCGAAATACCAGTTGACTCTTGACCGCGATGCTGGAGAGAAATTAGCCCTTTATAGAGATATTTTGCCACTGAGAATCCAATATCATCACATGTGACGCCAAAAACAGCACAGCTTTCTCTCGGTTTATTCATATTGGAGGCGATTCTATGATTTAGACGCATTTTTACAAAAGAACAAGACAAAACTTTACTTTCTCTATTTAATTATGATGATTATAATTTTACTATTAGTTTAGTGTTTAATAATTTTTATTAGTTGGTTTAATACTTAATTAATAACTTGAAGGAATCTCGTGATTAAAATAAGCACTGAAAGTAAATATTTGGCATTCGTGATATTGGTCGGAGGTAAAAGCAGAAGATTTGGTGAAGATAAAGGGCTATTTAAATTTCAAGATAAACCTCTTATCGATTATCAAATTGAAACCTTGACTAACCTCGATTATAATATTTTTGTCGTCGCTCATACGAGTCAACAAATGCAAGATTATATTAAAAGAATAAATAATGAAAATATAACGGGATTTATTTTGGATAAATTAAAGGATCCTATAATCGGGAATGTTCGATCTCCTATGATTGGATTATATTCCGCATTTCAAGAGCTAAAAGAATTATCATATCAAAAAATATTTGCAATCTCATGCGATATGCCTCTTATTCAACCACAAGTAGTAAGTTTGCTGATAAAAGAGTCATATAATCATGATGCTGTTATCCCCATTTGGAATAATTGGTATGTTGAACCACTTTTTGCTATTTATCCCGTTCAGAAGGGATTGGAAATAGCAAGAAAAAATATTCTAAAAGAAAAATTCAAACTTACCAATCTAATGGATAAAGATTGGAATATCAACTATATTTCGATAGAAAAAAAGATACAAGAAATAGATAAAAATCTCTTGTCTTTTATAAATATTAATCGATTAAATGATTTGAATAAAGTAAAAAATATTATATTAACAGAAAAGAAAAAAAAGAAATGAGATGATTTATGTTTAATAATATTCTTCCCTCGGAAGTATACCAGAAACAATCCCAAGAACTCCACCAGCAACTAAAAGATATGTTCCCAAACCAACGTCGCCTAATTGAACTAAAAAGGGGAAAAGATCCTCAAATTGCTCTCCTAAAAATACAAGTGTAAAAAACAATGTTAAATCCCCGAAAATATCAGATGGCCCGTAAAAGACGATTAAATATATAACCCCAATCGTTAATGGAAATAATGAAAAGATAATGATTGCTACTCTACTTTTAATTCCAATTAATTGGAGCACTCCCGCGGCTAGAAAAATTAAAAATAACACTATCAGCAAATAATAAAGAATTATATTTAGAGAAAGTCCTGTTGCATAAGTTTCTGCATCTATAAATAATGTATCAAGATCTACAACAAATCCAACTCCAGAACCCACCGCTCCAGTTGTACCCCACATTGCAAAAATCCAAGTCCCGAGTATAGTAAGTAAACCAGCGACAATGGCTAAATATTTTCCAGCTCCCATGATTTTTATACCTTTTTTAAGATTATATTTTTTTTTAGTTACATTTTAATTTTGTAATATAAAAACCTTTAGAATATAGATTTTATATATTTAATTACTAAAAAAAAAAAGATTACCTCCTAGTAATTCAAGATCATCTATGAAGGAAGCTAAAT